>DAHVAN010000095.1 GCA_027314595.1 Actinomycetota bacterium
GGTTGCCCCAGCCCGATGGGGGCATATAGCCGCCCCCGCCCCCGACCCCGTAGTTCAGTCCCTCGCTGAGGTTGCCCCAGCCCGACGCGGGCATGTAGCCGCCGGACTGCTGGGGCGACGGGGACGGCGAGCTGGAGTACCGTAGCCGATCCCGCCGGGGGCGGTGGCTAGCTGGCCGTAGGCGTTGGAGGTGTAGTTCTGGGCGCTGCCGCCGGGCGGGGTGACCGAGGCGAGAGCGCCGGACAGGGTGTAGGCGTAGCCGGTCGGGCCGGCCGGCGTGGTCGCGGAGGTGACCTGGTCCTGGGCGTTATATAGGATGGAAAAGTATCCACGATCTTCAAAATCCTGCTCGAAGGCGGGGGACGCCGCGCCAGCACCCGTGTGCAGGGTCTGGGCAGCCGTCCAGCTCACCAGTGAAGTGTCGTCGGGGCCTGAGGCTGACCACCCCGAGGACCGTGTCCCCGTCGATGGCCGCCAATACGGTGCCGTCCCCCGCCGCCGCGGCGGCCATCGAGTCCTCCAGCCAGCGGCGTCCGGCCGCGAGCGGCTGGGCGTGATCCCGCCAGGCCGCTACGCCTTCGGCGAGCCGCGGGGCGAGCCCGAGGACGGCTGCCTTGTCGCCGCCGGCCGCGGCCCGGATCTCGACGCGCGAGTCATTCATCCCCAGGAGCATGCCACGCGGACCGCCGTCGAATAAAGGCATGCCGGCTGTCCGCCGGGCCGGCCGGGCCGGCCGCGCGGGACGCTGGCGTCCCGCGCGGGCGCGCGCCGAAGACGGGGGGTATTCTCAGATGATGAGACCACAGGCGGGGCGCCGCCGTTTGGACAGCGCCGGGCGGAAAGTTATGGCCACGTGTTGAGCTATGACACGGCCGGCGGACGCTAACTCGCCTATACGCGGCCTATACGCTACACCAAACGCGAATGAGTGGTATTGCCGCCACCTCAATTGCGTGCTGTAACATATTGTCCACGTATTGTCGCGGTCCCCTTGGAGCCCCGTCGGGGACCCGCGATTCCCGTGATGCCCAGAAGGGGCCCTGGTATGCCACCTGGCGACCTTGACAGCAACAAGGGGACGCGAAGCGCGGCGCACGCGTCCGCGCCGCGCCGGCCGTCGGGCGCGCTCGCGCCGGAGTCCGCGAACGCGGGCTACCACGGCACATGCGGTGCCGGCCGCGAATACGCGCGGCGAGCCAACGGGCTGGTCAGGAATTCCTCAACGACGAGGAGCGGTTCCGGCCTTCCTGCCCGCTTGACGGCAGGTGGCGGCGATCATCGCGGGCGTGAACCCCATGCGGGAATAGGCCTGAATCTGCAGGCTGCACAAGGCTCTGGCGATGGTCTCTGTGCAGCGCGGGCATTCGGGCGCGACCGCGGCGCGAGGGACGCCTTCCGGGGGGTAAATGAGGTCGCGCGCGGCGGCGAGCGCCCTAGCGCACGCAATCCGCGCCGCGCCGCCGGAGTCCATTTCGATTTCCAGGCCGAGTTTATCGCGCAGCATTCTCAGCGCGAGCCGCGTCTGCGCGCCGAGTGCCGCCAGGATGTCCTGCCGCGTGCTCTGGTCGTATCCGGCCCATTCCGCGCCGATGTCATCGCCAGGGACCACGGGACCGGAGCGCGGTGCGCTGCCGGCCATGGCGGCGGTAAGCAGATACGCGGCCCGCGGGGCATCCCATGGCGGGTGACTCATGCGCGCACCCACCACGAGCGCACGCGGCTTGCGAGGCTGCGGAAGAAGTACATCAGGCACGAGCAGATCCCGACCCCTGCAGTCGGGCACTCGTGCGGGGCCGGCCCGGCTCCCCATACCACTCCCATTTCAGGTCCCTTTCCTGGGGATATTGACGCCTGGCCATACGTGCCCGGCCCCCTGACGGGGGACATTGGCCGGGGGCCGGGCACGTGCGCGCACAGTCCCGGGAGAACCCCCCCGAATTCCCATGAGAAAGGCGCGCCTACACGCTGCGTAGTCGGATGGGTGGAATCCAGTTACGTCAAGCGCGGAGCCCATGATACCCGGCACCTGTCTAGCTGTCTAGTCACCTCATCCGGAATCTCGGGGCAAATGGGCGGGGGCTGCGGTGGCCGATAACGACGCCGCGCGCGTGCAGATCGATTACGAGTCGGGCGAGAAGGTGTACCTGCAGATCGCGCGCATTATCCGGGACCGGATCATCAACGGCGAGCTGCCCGTGGGCGCGCAGATCCCGAGCGGCAACCAGATGAAACAGGAGTGGGGCGTCAACCGGCTCACCGGGGCCATGGCGGTCGAGGAACTGCGCAAGGCTGGCCTGGTCGTCACCAGGCCAGGGGTGGGCACCTTTGTCGCCGCCACGCCAACTTTGCAGGTCGTGGTGATGAGGCCGGGCGACAGGGTCGTCTCCCGGATGCCCACGGAACAAGAGCGGCTGAGGCTGGGCACCGGATACCTCACCCCGGTGCTCGTGGTGACCAGGTCCGGCGGCTGCGTCGAGCAGTACAACGCGGCCGTCACCGTCTGCCAGTCACAGCGGTAACCATACGAAGCGGTATCACAACAAAACGTATCAGCCTGGTTGATTGGGTATCTACCCGGCTATACAGGTGGCTGGGGTAGCCGTCAGGCTCATGCCGGCCCTGGCGATCACCGGGCGCGGCGGGCCAGGCACCGGGCTAATCGCGGGTGACGGCCTTGCGGGGAGCCGCCGCTCGTTCGGGATAATCCCGCGAAGCCACCAGCGTGAGCGGGGTACGGCGGGCACCGGTGACCACCCGCTCGCCGTCCGGCGCGCCGCTCGCGGCGGCGGCGATAAGGCAGGCCGCGATCGCGAAGTCGAACGCGACGTTCAGGCCGTGGGCGAACGGAAAGCCAGCCGGACACCGGCCCCGCGGCGAGGAACCCGATCGTCAGCGGCAGCATCGCGATGCCCGCCCACAGCGGGGTGGCGGTGAAGGCGTAGCCGTGCATCGGCAGGTGGATGCCCTGCAGCCAGATGATCAGGATGAACATCAGGCCGCCGCGGCCGAGCCCGGACAGCAGCGCGGCCAGGTTGCCCGCGGTGAAGGGGCGGATCCGGAACAGCGCGAGCCGGAACATCGGGTCGGCGACGCGCGTCTGGATGAAGCCGAACAGCGCGAGCACAACCAGGCCGCCGCCGGTCGGGCCGAGCACGAGCGGGCTGGTCCAGCCCATCGTGTGGCCGCCGTAGGGCTGGATGCCGTAGCTGATGCCGACGAGGACCGCGATCAGGCCCGCCGCGAAGGTCACGTTGCCCCACCAGTCCAGCCTCGCGGGCTTGCGGATGCCGAGTTCCCTGAGCTTGAGGTAGGACCAGATCGTCCGACGCCCTGAATGATCCGCATCGCGATCAGGTACCAGCCTGCCGCCGTGCCGTGCATCCAGGTCACCGACAGCAGGATGGAGAACAGGGCGAAGATCGCGAATCCCGCGTTGAACATCCGGACGCGGCGAGGCGTTGATGGTCGCCGTGAGCATGCCGAGCGTGGTGTTGGACAGGGCGATCCGCTTGTAGCGAGAGGAGGCGGGCGGCACTCGGGTTCCGCCATGACGAGGTGGCGGGAATCCTTTATTTGCTTGATGCAAACTAATCGTAACGCCTGTTTGTTCCCGCTGTCTGGCTGGATGGCGTGGTGACCGCGCTGACCGGGATGGAGTACGGCCGATCACGCCGGCCGGCTGGTCTGGAGTGTGACGAGCATTACCTCGGGGCGCGAGGCCTGCCGCGTCGCCGGAGTTGACATAGGGGAATCAGGCCGGGCATCCTTGGGTTGTCAGATCAGACACCTCGTTCGGTGAGGCGTCTTCACGGACACAGGCCACTGATCCCAACCGTCGAGAGACGCTCCGGATCAGGACACCTCTCCCCGGCCTAAGGGGTGAGGCCAAGTGGCTGCTTATCGCTACGCCGTGGAGTGCCAAAGCTCTTACGAGAGAGGTGACCTCGCCACCCCAGGCGTGGCAGCGGAAAGGCTCCCTCTCAGCCGGTGTCGGTGTGAAAGCGCCCGCGGGCGCGCGGACGGAGGGAGGAGGCGCGCGATGGACTCTGATAGTCCGGGCCGAAGTTGGCCCATTCCGCCGCTGTCCCTGCCAGTCCCTGGCACACGCTGACGCATCGCGATCTTCGACGTAATTCTGTCGCGGCCCCGCGCTCGCCGGGCATATCCGCCCGCGTCCTGAGAGCCCGGGGCGGCAAACCCGCGCCGGCGTGTGCACCGAATCCCGCTTTAGTGCGAAGCGTGAAAGGGGTGCTCACCATGACGGCTGTAGAGATCACCGCCACCCGTCCTTCGGCGGCGGTACTCGACAACGCGCACGTCGGCGACATCCGCGGTGCCCTCGGCACGATCCGCGTCGACGACATCGGCGCCCGCTCGACCCTGTCCAGCAAGATGAAGACGCTGCTCGCAGTCGTCGGTCCCGGCCTCATCGTCATGGTCGGCGACAACGACGCGGGGGCGTTCTCGACCTACGGGCAGGCAGGCCAGGACTACGGCACCCGGCTGCTGTGGACGCTGCTGCTGCTGATCCCCGTGCTGTACGTCAACCAGGAGATGGTGCTGCGCCTCGGCGCCGTCACCGGTGTCGGCCACGCCCGGCTGATCCTGGCGCGGTTCGGCAAGTTCTGGGGCGCGTTCAGCGTCATCGACCTGTTCATCCTGAACGCGCTGACGATCATCACCGAGTTCATCGGCATCACGCTGGCGGCCAGGTACCTCGGGCTGCCGAAGGCGGTCGCCGTGATCGGCGCGGCCGCGGTCATCATCGCGTCGGCGTTCACCGGTTCCTTCCGCCGCTTCGAGCGGATCGCGATCACCTTCTGCGCCGGCTCGCTGCTGCTGATCCCGCTGTACTTCATGACCCACCCGTCGGTGCGCCAGATGGCGCACGGCTTCGCGGTGCCCGGCCTGCCCGGCGGCGCGGGCCAGATGGCGACCGTGATGCTGCTCGTCATCGGCATCGTCGGCACCACCGTGGCACCCTGGCAACTGTTCTTCCAGCAGTCCTACGTCATCGACAAGCGGATCACGCCCCGCTTCATGAAGTACGAGAAGACCGACCTGTGGATCGGCATCGTGATCGTGGTGCTCGGCGCCGCCGCGGTCATCGGCGCGACCGCCGCGGCGTTCGCCGGCACCAAGGCCGCGGGCAACTTCACCGACTCCGCAGGGCTCGCGCACGGCGTCGCCGCCTACGCTGGCCACGCGGCGGGCGTGATCTTTGCGATCGCGCTGCTCGACGCGTCCGTGATCGGCGCGTTCGCGGTGTCGCTTTCCAGCGCCTACGCGATCGGGGACGTGCTCGGCCTGAACCACTCGCTGCACAGGGGCGTCGGGCAGGCCAAGGGGTTCTACGCCGTCTACGCGGCGCTGATCGGGGGCGCCGCCGCGATCGTGCTCATTCCCGGTTCGCCGCTCGGGCTGATCACCGAGGGCGTCCAGGTGCTCGCCGGCGTGCTGCTGCCGAGCGCGACCGTGTTCCTGCTGCTGCTGTGCAACGACCGCGAGGTCCTCGGCCCGTGGATCAACGGCCGCAAGACCAACGCGTTCACCACCGGCGTGATCGCGGTGCTCATCACCTTGTCGGTGGTGCTGACCGCTTCTGTGCTGTTCCCGGCGATCTCCGCGCGGCAGATCGTGATGCTCATCGTGGCGTGCGCGGCCGCCTCGGCGCTGGCCGGCGGCGGGATGCTGGCGCGCCGGCGCCGCGCCCCGGTCGCCGCGGACGACTACGTGCTGGCGGACCGCGGCACATGGCGGATGCCGCCGCTCGCCGAACTGTCCTCGCCCGCGGTCAGCGGCGCCCGCAAGCTGGGGCTCGCGGCACTGCGCGCCTACCTGGCGATCGCGATGATCCTCGTCATCGTCAAGCTCGTCATGATGGCGACCGGGCACTGACGCGACCCGGCGCGCCCGGGAGCCCGCCAGGTCGCGCGGCCCGCG
>DAHVAN010000066.1 GCA_027314595.1 Actinomycetota bacterium
ACGCGCTCGCCCGCCTGTTTACCGGCCACGACGACAGCAAAGACTGACCATCCCCCAGGCGCCGCATCAACACCAGGTCCTGCCAGAACATGCGCATCAAACGATGCCGAACCATGTGCAGACAACGTGGCCGCTAACACCGCGGTGGCGGGCGGGCCGCAGGCAGTTGTCCACAGGGTCTGCCATTCATGCTCGCGGTGCCGCTCTGCGGGCAGGTGAAGGGCGAGATGGCCTCTGCCGTGGCGGGCGATCCGGGCGGCGACGCTGACGAGGTCGCGGCGGATCGTCGCGGCCCGGGCCTTCGCGAGCAGGGGCCCGGCGAGGACGCCGGCGGTGCGCATGAGGTTCTGGGCGATCGCGGCGATCACGGTCCAGGCGGCGTTCGCGCTGAACTGGCCGGACGGCAGGTGAGCGAGTGGCCCTTCGTTCCAGTCGGCGAACACCTGCTCCACGATGGCGTGGTCACGGTGCTGATCCTCGGTTTGCAGCATCACGAACGGCGAGTCGGTCAGGATCGCGTGGTAGCGCCAGGCGGGGAACAGCTCGTCCTGCCCCTCGGCGGCCTTCTTGCTCAGGGCGCGGACCCGGCGGACGATGAGGCGGGCGGTGACCTGCAGTTCCTTCTTCTTCGAGGTGAACGCCGCGTACTCAGTCTCCGCGACCTCGGCGTCGGAGACCCAGCATCCGGCCTGGTCGTCCCAGATCGCCCGCGGGTATCGGATCGGGGTCCAGGCGTCGTCGGGGATGGCGCCGATGGCGGCCTGGATGCTGTTGTTCATGGCGGCGGTGACGGAGAAGTGCGCTTTCGCGGCGCGGATCGCGGCGATGACGCGGGCGTTGTAGCAGCCGGAGTCCATCCGGACGATGATCTTCCCGGTGCAGCCGCAGTCCCGGGCCGTGGCGATGGCCTCTTTCACCAGGCTGGCGGCGCCGCGGGCCGGGCCGGCGCTGCCGCCGCGCAGCCGGGTCGCGGCGATCACCGGCGCGGACAGCGGGGTGCTGACCACTCCCGCGAGCACGTTCAGGCCCTTGACCAGCAGCGACTTGCCTGCGATCTTGGTGTGGCCGAACTTCGCGCCCTGCTTCTGGTACCCGTAGACGCGGTTCTGGGTGGAATCGATGTCGATGAAGGCGAGGGTGTCCGCCCCTGGCAGCAAGGGCGCGATCCGGCACAGATTCACCAGGACCTCGCGGTGGACTTTCTGCAGCTGGCTGACGTTTCCCCAGGTGAGCGACCGCAGGAACGACCCGAGGGTGGAGGGGGCGCGGATCCCGCCGAAGATCTTGCCCATCGCGCCGTGGCGCAGCAGGTTCATGTCGTCGATGGAGTCGGCGCCGGCGGCCATCCCGGCGGCCAGGCACGCGACCTTCAGCGCCGCGTTCGCGGCCTGCGGCCCGGCCAGCCGCACGCTGGCGGCCGCGGAACCGGCCAGCCCGGCGCGGTCGGCGAGGGCCATGAGCGGAACCAGGCCGGCGCTGGAGACGAGGTCCGGATCGTCGAAAGCCGCGCTCGTTTTCGCGGGAGCGTGCAACAATTGCACTTGCGAGGTGTCCTCTCGGCCGGGTTCATGGCAGCTTCAGTAACTCCCATCATCCCAGGTCAGAGGGCACCTTTCTGCTGAAATGCCGGCAAAACACGGGGATTTCGTCGGTGGATCCAGGCTGAGACGGGGGAGATCCCGAAGGCCCGGCACGAACGCGCCTCGCTTGTTCGCCGAGGTCAACGCGGACACCAGAGACGGCTCAAGACACGAGAGACGGGCGTCGTACGGCTCATAACCCAGAGGTCGCGGGTTCAAATCCCGCCCCCGCTACCAGGGTCAGAGGCCGTCTCTCGAACAGAGAGGTGGCCTCTTTCTTGTAGTTTGTAAACAGGCTTGCGCGCCGGGAGTCTTGTGAGAGCCGTTTGACGGTCCCTAGACTTTTGGTCATACTTTTGACTATGACTGTGCTTCCGCTCGGCGACGTCAAGTCTCACCTGTCAGAACTCGTCGGTCGCGTCCATGACCATCACGAACGGGTGACCGTGACCGTCCACGGCAAGCCCTCCGCTGTCCTCATCGCTCCGGAGGACCTGGAGGCGCTCGAGGAGACCCTGGAGATCATGCGCGATGCCGCGACGATGAATCGCCTAGCCGAGTCCGACGCCGAGTTGGCTCGCGGCGAGTACGTTTCCGCTGAGGAACTTGCCGAGGCGATGAAGCGGCGCCAGGCGAAGTGAGCGATGGTCCTGCGGAAGATCCCTACGAATTGCGCACGACTTCGACCGTCCGCCGCGCATTGAGCGAAACTCTGCCGGAGGCCGTGGCGGCGGCGGCCTTCCAGTTCATCACAGGCCCTCTGCTCACTGATCCTCATCGGATTGGTAAGAGGCTGTTGCCGCCGATGGACGACAGGTTCAGCGCCCGCCGCGGCACTTACCGGGTGATTTACCGGATCGACGATAAGGCTCGTGTGGTGACGGTAGTGGATGTGGCCCACCGCCGGGATGTTTACCGCACATAAGCAGAGTGCCGCACCGGTATTGCCGAATAATCCTTTAGTACTTCTAATCAAGGCGACGGCGCTCCGCGCCGCCGCGCTCGGACGCGCCCGCGCCGGGCGTGCGGTCTGGCGGCCGGTCCCGCTGCGACGGGCCGGGCACCTACCCGGATCCTGCCGTATGACCAATTGACCTCGACATGATGTGAACATTCAGGTCCCTGGCTGATGCCGGTGTTGTCCTGACGTCTGGTGTGGTTGAGGGACTGGTGCGGGTTTCTTGCCGGCCGGCTGGGCGTGTCGTATTGCTTACGGAGGGCCGGCTCTGATGTGATCGGCGTGTGTCCGGTACGTCCGGTGTGCCGGAGGATGCTGCCGCGCTGCGCACGCAGGTTGCGTCGCTTCAGGCGGTGAACGAGAGCCTGCGGGCGCTGCTGGAGGACAAGGATGCGAAGATCACGGAGCTGGAGGCCGAGCTCGCCTGCCTGAAGCGGCTGATCTCCCGCAACAGCGGGAGCTCCTCGATGCCGCCCAGCGGTGATGACCAGCCGGGCAAGACCCCGCCGGAGCAGAAGCCTGGCCGCGGTGGGAGCAAGCGCAAGCCGGGCAAGCAGCCCGGTGCGTACCTGGCCTGGAACGATCACCCCCGCGTCCCCGGCGGCAAGAAGGTCAAGCAGCCCCCCGCCCGGCTGCTGCTGGAATGCCTGCGCGACCGGGAAGCCGACGTGCTGCGGTTCCTCACCGACACCGCCATCCCGCCCGCATCCAGCCAGGCCGAACGTGACCTGCGGCCGGCGAAGACCCAGCAGGAGATCAGCGGCCGGCTCCGCTCCGAAACCACCACCCGCCACCGGTACGCCAGCCGCGGCTACGCATCCACCGCCCGCAAGCACGGCATCGACGTGTTCACCGCGATCAAGGACGCGCTCGCCCGCCGGAAACCCCTGGATACCGCCCATCCCCGCCAGCGCCTGAACTGCACCCGAAACCAATCACGCACAGCTATCCAGCCGTAACAGGGACACCTGAATGGCTAACGGGGCTTCGCCCCAGCCCGACGAGGCATGCGCCTGCGGGCTGGTGTCGTGGCCGGTGGGGCGGGTTCCGGCTGGGGCTCAAGGCAGTTCACAATGTGAGCTGTTCATTCACCGCTTGCAGCGGTCGGGTGGCCGTTGCCGGCCGAGCCTGCAGCCGGAGCCCTGTCATGACGCTACCGCGTACTGCCGCCGAGGTCCTGTCCGGTCACGTGAGGCTGGAGGTCCGCTGCACCGACCGGGGGCTGCTGACGTTCCGGCAGCCGCGGCTGCAGTACGGGCAGGGGATCCACGGGTTCTTCTGCTACCACCGCGGGAACCAGTTCGCCTCCTCGGCCCTGATGATGCCGGTGACCGGGCGCTTCGCCGCGGACATCCGGCATTCCTGTTCGCCGGGTGGCCCGGGGAAGGCCCGGATCTGGCGGGCCTCCCAGCGCCGGGACCCGGTGAGCGGGAAAAGGTACCCGTGGCTGTACCAGGACCAGGCGATGGTGAACCACTGGTATTTCTACGGGTTCGACGCCGACTTCGGCCCGTTTTACATCAAGTTCTGCGGCTACTTCCCGTTCACCGGGCAGGTCTACTTCAACGGCCACGAGTACGCCAAGCAGCAGTGCCTGAAGGAAGGCATCAGCTTCACGGCGCTGGACAACGCGTTCGGGACCGTCAGCGACCCGGCCGCGGCACAGCGGATCTGCGACGGGCTGACCGATCAGAAGATCTGCCGGTTCGCCGGCAAGTGGCTGTCCCGGCTGCCGCAGTCGTTCACCCGCGCTGACGAGGACGCCGACTACTGCTGGCAGCTGTCGGTCCAGCAGGTCGAGTTCTCCACCACCATGGCCCTGGACCGGCCCGTGGCCAGCAGGATCTTCTTTGACCAGCTTATCCGCGACAACCTTGACATCGGCCGTCCCGACAAGGTGAGCCTTGTCTTCGGCCGCAAGATCGTCGCGAAGGGAAAGTTCAAGACCCCCGGCACGTTCCGGACCCAGGTCATCACCAGCGGCACCTGCCCGTTTATCTACCTTTTCTACAAGAAGACCCAGGTCAAGCAGTAGCTGAATTATCTCCAGCCTTAACTGGCGTGTCTTCAACGTCCGCCACGAGCGTTCTCACGTGCCCGGATAGCGGTTCATCCGTGGTTATCTCCTGCCTTGTCCGTGACGCAGTTCAAGGAGGAGACGATGCTCGTGCATCCGGTGACGGTTCCCGGCTCGGGGACCCGATCGTGGACGGTGCTGGGGGACGACGACGTGCCGGTCGTCCCGGTCGACCGGTTCCTGGCCTGTCTCACCGATATCGGCCGGTCGCCGAACACGGTCAGGGCCTACGCGTTCGATCTCAAGAATTGAGCCTGTTGCGTTTGATGTTTGTGCTGTTCGAAGGCTGGTTGACAACTGCCGGTGCTGTTGTTTCGGCAGGCCAGCGGCCGTGATCGTTTAGGCGTCTGGCCGGGGATCGCGAAAAGCGTGGCTGGTACCGGTTCGGGATCGCTCAGGTCACGGCGCGGTCTCACCCGTCGCGGCCGACGGCGGCGGAAACGGGACCCGGTCAGGCAGCCCGCAGGGTAACGAACGGCTGGACTTCCAGGTGGTGCAGGGTCAGGCAGGCCTTGACCATGGTCGTGCAGCGTCCCGGCCGGCACCGCATCTCGGTGGCCAGCACCCGCCACCATTTCAGCTGGGCGTTGCCGCGCTCGCCGGGGCTGCGCAGCGCGGCATGGATCGCGTTGGCGGCCTTCTGCGCCGGGGTGAGCTGGCCGCCGCGGGGCTTCTTGTACCCGGTGATCGTCGCTTGGGCGCCCTTGTAGCCCAGGTCGGCCAGGGTCGCGAAATCCTCCGCGAGCCGCTGCCGGAGCTGGTGGGCGCGGTAGGCGGTGACGTCGTGGGTCTTGCCGGGCAGCGCGGCCGAGGCCCGCAGCAGCGTCCCGTCCGGGGCGCAGACGGTCTGGATGTTCACGTCGTGGCGTTTGTGCTTGCCGCTGTAGTGCGGCTGCCTCGCGGCGATCTTGCGGCCGAAGGCGACGGTGGAGACGAGGGTGCCGTCCAGCAGCAGGTACTCCCAGCCCATCTTGCGGGCCAGGCGCAGCACGCCGCGGAGCCGGATCGCCCGGCCGGCCAGCGCGGTGATGCCCTCGCCGATGCTCCGCCACATGGTGGACGGGTCCACGCCGCAGCCGTGCGCCAGTTCGGCGTAGGTCAGGTTAGTCCGCAGGCAGACGATGGTGACCAGCGCCTGGGTGGCGGCATCCAGCTTGCGGTAGTGTGTCTTCTTCCTCGCGCGCACTGCTCGCAGCGCCGCGGCCAGGTAGTCCAGCGTGGCCGGGGCGACCTGGATCCCGGCGGTGAAGGTCACCCAGGCGCGGCGGCCGATCCCGGTGCCGCCCCCCGGCGGGGTTGTGGTGCGCCGGCCGGCTTGGTAGACATGCTGGTGAGGTCCCTGGTTTGTGTTGTTTTCTCTCACAAGGAACACTCATGCCAGGGACCTCACCACGACCGGGGGAGACGCTCCGCGCCACCCGGGACCGTGATCGCGACGTGATCGCGATGATCCCGGACCGTGACCTTTCGCCCGTTCCGGCATCCCCGGCCCAGGCCGTGACCGGCCATGGCCTGAGCAGATCGACCTGCGCGGGCTGCCGCCGGCGCTGAAGCTGGAACTGCAGTACGCGCTGCAGCACCGTCGTGACAACCAGACGGTCCGGGTGCGGCCCCGGGAAGTCCGCGGCGCCGTCGGGCTCCTGCGGAAGGCGGAGGCCGGGTCGGTGCTCGACCCGGGCCTGGACGGCACCGCAGTGCCAGCTGCGCACCGGGGACTGCTCCGCTACGCCCGCCGGGTCCTGGAAGACCTGGCCGAGGGCGCCGGCTGGGACGCCGAGTATCCCCGCGACACCTGGAAGCTGCGCCGGCTGGGAATCAGCGGGAAGGGCGCCGAGATCCGCTTCGGGGACATCCCCCAGCCCTGGCTGAAAGACCTGGCCAAACGATGGGCCCGCTGGCGGCTGTCGACCGGGGTGCCCGGCGAGCGCGCGCAGGCCGGCATCCGGGCGATCACCCGGCTGGCCGGCTTCCTCGCCTCCCGGGATGTCACCGCGCTGGCCCAGGCCGACCGGGCCCTCCTCGAACGCTACCTGGCCGATCTGCACCGCGAGCTCGCCGGGCAGGACATCCAGGGCAAGCAGACCGGCCAGCTGGCGGTGTTCCTCACCGACACCCGCCGGCACGGCTGGGACGCCACGCTGCCGCCTGATGCCGTGCTCTACCCCGAGGACTACCCGGCAGCGCCGAAGGCCGGCAGTGCCCTGCCCCGCCACGTCGCCGAGCACGTCATGCAGCAGGTCGAGGACGAGGCCCGCCTCGCCCGGTGGGACAACCCCGCCTACCGGCTGATCACCCTGATCCTCATCCAGTGCGGACTGCGGATCTCCTCCGCCCTGACCCTGGCGTTCGACTGCGTCACCCGCGACAGCCAGGGCGCCCCCTACCTGCGGTACTACAACACGAAAATGAAAAGGGAAGCACTCGTGCCCGTCGACGAGGAACTGTCCGCGGGCATCCGCGGCCAGCAGGAACGCGTCACCAGCCGGTGGCCGGACGGGACGCCGGCGCTGTCCAAGGCAGACGGGGTCGGCTCCGCCGCCATCCCCGCGGGCCAGCGGGCCACCGACGCGTCGCTGCGCGCCAGGCTCACCACCGCCCTCGACCGTAACAAGCAGCTTGCCCGGCGAGAACGCCCAGCTCCGCCGCCAGCTCGCCCGCGCACTCGGCGACCAGCGGTCGGCACGGACCCGATCAGGTAACGATCCACAGGGGTGAAACAGCCGGGATCGGGCCGCGAGCGTCCCGTCGGCGACACTGTCCACGACGGGACGCCGCAGGTCACGGCCCCGGCTGACGCGGCCGCTAAAGATAACGAGCTTCTTTCATCCTGAGTTGCCGCAGGTTGTGCCCCGGTTTGACAGGGTTGGCGCTGGTTCTTTCCGCTGGCCTTGTGAGTTTTTCGCGCGGCCCTCGAATACGGGGCTGCCGGCGGCGCGGGCGTACCGGATCGGTAACGACCGGCCGGGTCACGCGGCGCGCAAGATGGCGAACGGATCGTGCTCCATGTAGTGCAGGGCGAGCACCTGCCGGTGATCACCGCGGTGTCCCAGCCCAGGTAGCCCAGGTCCGCGAGCACGCCGATCACGGACACCAGCATCGCGGCGGTCCCGGCCTTGCGCGCCGCGGTGACATCGACGGTGGCGCCCGGGGCCGGGGCCGCGGCCCACAGCAGCTCCCCGGCCGGGGAGCACACGGTCTGCACGTTCAGCCCGTGCCGCTCGTGCCTGCCCGAGCAGAAGGCCCGCTGCCCGCCGGTCTTCCGCCCGAAGGTGACCGCGGGCACGTGCACGCCGTCCACGATCCGGTACGCCCGCGCCGCCGGCAGCCCTGTATTCGAGGGCCGCGCGAAAAACTCACAAGGCCAGCGGAAAGAACCAGCGCCAACCCTGTCAAACCGGGGCACAACCTGCGGCAACTCAGGATGAAAGAAGCTCAATAGCTACATTTCGAGGACTACTGGCGCTACCACCTGCGCCCCAGGTGCGCATGCAGCCTGACCAGATGCTTGCACATGCGCCTACTTCACCCAGGGGGCTTGAAACATCTTTTCGCTATTTCACCATGCGTTAAACCCGTTAAATCACTACCGATGGAGTGGGAAAACGACTTCGAATAGCAGTAATCATCTCGGTCGTTGTCGTGACAGCCGCCTTGGGAACGCTGGTACCGACGATCGCCAAGGCCGCCAGTCCCGCCACGGGAACCGTGACCACCGATTTCGGAGGCCACCTGCAGAAGCATGTGGTAGATGCAGCGCTTGCCGCACGGATCAACTCCGGCAACTGGAAAGGCCTGACTACAGCACAGCTCGCCAGTGCCGGAATCTTCCCTGGCATGCCGCGCGGCGTCACGTATGCGCGCGTGGCTGTACGGCACGCTGCTATCCCTGACACCGGGTCCGGCTGCAACTTTGATGTCGTGGCGGGGTCCATGTGCATCTACGTGTACGGCTCAGGGCGGACGACCACGGAATGGGACACTTCTGTCGCCAACCCGTTCGGGCTCGAAAAATGCACCTACGCCGGCTACTGGTTCAATAACCGACGGGTGCGGCTCTCCTGGGGTGATGCAGCGTGAGGAGTTTTTGGCGTCCAGCTGTCGCTGTGTCCGTTTCTGCTGCGCTGGTTAACACGTGAGGGGCTCCTTCCCTTAAGTTCCTGGTTATCCGAAGACCAGAACTGAAAAG
>DAHVAN010000103.1 GCA_027314595.1 Actinomycetota bacterium
GCGCTCCCGTCGCCTATGCCGAAAGAACACCTCGCAAGTGCGTTTGCCGCATGCCCTCGCGCGGACGATTACGTAGTGCCGCCATCTTCCTGCGCGTGCATAAAAGTAGACGCCCGCGCCGATAGGGACGATAGGCACCCAAAGACACCCGCTCATCACCATCGAGGTCGTAGCCGACCGTGGAAGGCTCCCGCCGGACGGCTCCATGGCTCCATGGAGACCGCCGCCTCACGGATCACGAGGACATTGCCTCCGGAAGGGCGAGGTCAGGCGGGCGGACCGGGAAGAATTGGCAGGAGCGGCAGCCCAGCGTTATGTCCTGGCTGGCGAGGTGTGGGACCTGCCGGCGTCGGGGTGTCGGCCAGCTGGCCGAGGAGCTTGTCGAGTGCGGCCTGGCCGTCATCGACGGCGGCTCGCTCGTCGTCGGTGAGGGGGACGGCGGCGAGCATGCGCTGCAGGTTGCCCTTGGCTTCCAGCAGCAGCGCCCTGGAGGAGTCTTTCGGGGTGTAGAAGTCGCACTTGGCGCAGGCCATCCGGTGCGGGCACTGCTCGAAGAAGGTGTAGCTGCAGAACCCGTGCCCGAGGTCGTAGTACTGCCATGGCTCCCCGGCCGCTGCGGTTCCGTCCTGGACGGCGTCGCGGTCGATGAGGACCTCGATGGTGCGGACGTTGCGCTCGAAGTAGCCGGCGTCGCGGTAGGCCCGGCTCAGCGTGGCGGGAGAGATCTTGGCGTACTGCTGGGTTGAGTTCGGTGAGCCGTGCCCAAGCCAAGCCTGCAACTCGAACAGCGTCATCGGCTCCTTGGCGTTGTAGAGCTGGGTGGCGATGGTGGAACGGGCCCGGTGGCTGGTGATCTTTCCCCGGACGTCGGAAGTCGGGACGCCGGCCTTAGCGCACAGCGCGGGAATGATCCGGTCGTTCAGGTACCGGTGCCCGATGCCCTGGGCACGGTAAGAGAACAGCAGGTGCACGCGCTCGCTGGTCTTGCGGTCCAGGACGGAGGGCTGAACGGGCCGCACCGCCTCCCATGCGGCGACGGCCTGCCCCAGGATCGGGTCGACGGGCTTGGTGAACGCGGTGCCGGTCTTGTGAACGGGGACATCGAGCAGGCAGACCGCCGCGTCGCCGGTCCCAGGGGACGCTTCGGCGCTAGCGTGGGCGTCGTGTTGCCAGCGGGTGCAGCCGACGCGGAGCCGGACGATCTCGTCGCTGCGGAGCCCGCCGAACAGCCAGACCAGCGCGAGGGCGCGCAGCAGCTCGATGGGGTGCTTGCGGCCGGCCGGGCTGTCGTAGACGTCGCGGTGCTCGAGGTTGAGCCCGGCCCACAGCAGCTTCGCCCACACGTCATCGGCGATCACCCGCGGGTCGGGGCCGATCAGCGCGCGGATGCTGCGCGGGGTGGCCAGCGCGCGGGCCGGGTCGAACCGGCGGGGGATCCATCCCCATTCCTGGCAGTCGCGGAAGAACTGGCGTGCCCCCGCCAGCAGCCCGGCCTTGGTCCGCGGCATCAGCGGATCGCCGAGACGGCCCTGGAGCGAGTCGCCGGCCTGGATGTAGTCCCCGATCCGGAGCCGGCCGACCGCGGCGACCCAGGCGGCGCACAGCTCGCGGGTCCACTGGCCGGGCTCCTGGACCCCGGGGTGCTCGGCGGCCAGCCACCGTCCCATGCGCAGCATCTGGCTGCGCCGGCCCTTGCGGCCCCGGGGCGGGAGGGGCGAGGTGCCGTGCCAGCGCTGCACCCATCCGGCCCACGCCGGGGCCACGCCCTCCACCGGCGGGGGCGCCAGGCGCGCCGGGGGCGGCGGCGGGCTGGTGAGGCCGAGAGCCGCCAGCGCCCGGTGGAGGCTGTGGACGTTCTGCCGCAGCGAGTACGGGATGGCCGTGTTCGCGCGCAGGCCCTGGAGGACGTCCGCTGACAGGTCTTCCAGGAGCGGGCTGCGGTTCAGCAGCAGCGCGTGACACACCAGGCTCTCGGTGCGGGCGGTGACCTGCGGCGACCGCTGTCCCCAGCCGTGCAGCACCGAGGTGACCCGGCCGGTGGCGTCATCGACGCGGGCGCCGCCGAAAACCTTTCTCGCCACGGCGGCGCGGCCGACGTTGCCGAGCAGGCTCAGCTCGGTGAAGCCGAACAGGCAGGCCAGGGCGATGGCATAGGTCCGGGCCGAGGAGTCCGCCCATCCCGGGTAAAGGGCCTGGAACGCCGTGCGGGTCGGGCCGAGGATCTCAGCCCATGCTGCACCATCCCACGCCCAGAAGCTCGCGCGGCGGGTGGCGCAGCCGCGGAGCACCAGCGCGACCGCGTCGGCCGCCGAGCGCCGCTGGAAGTCGTTCTCCTCCGGCACCTCAAGGTGATCCCTGGCCGCGGCGAGCGGGAGCACAAGCCGGCGCAGCACGGGCCACTCGCCCTGACCGGGATCACGCCAGCGGCGGGGCCACCGGCGCAGTTCCCAGCCCAGGGCCTCGAGCGCGTTCTGCTCGGCCGTCGTCAGCGCCGCCGAGCGATCATAGCCGCCCGCCCCAAGTGACCACGGGCGTGCTGGATCCGCGGCCTGCCGTGCGGCCGCCTGGGACGCGCGCGTCATCGCAGGCCCGCCGGGGGGAAGGCGATGGCGGCGAGCTGCCCGACTCGCCAGGCGTGGATGTGGTCCATGCTCTTGGCCAGCTTGTCGGCCAGGTCCCGGCCGGACAGGTGAATGTACTTCAGCGTGGACTCCGTGGAGCGGTGGCCGGCGAACGTGGCGATCGCGTGCAGTTCCCAGCCCATCCGGGCCAGGTCGGTCAGGCACAGGTGCCGGGTGGTATGGGTGGAGAACCGGGGCAGGTCCGCAGCGACCGCGATCTTGCGGATGACCTTCGACCAGGTCCACAGCGTCAGCGGCTGCCCGCGGTTGCGCCGCGACTCCGACAAGAACAACGGGCCCCTCGCCCGGCTGATGGTCGCCCGGTGCCGCAGATACTCCGACAGCAGGACCCCGGTCGCCGCCGAGTACGGCACCACCCGCTCCCGCCGGTTCTTGGTCGTCTCCGCCCGCACCCGGATGGTGCGGCGGGCCGGGTCCAGGTCGTCGGTGCCCAGCGAGCACAGCTCCTCACGGCGCAGCGCCGCGTCATAGGCCAGCGCGAGCATCACCCGGTTACGCACCGGCTCTTCCCGGACGAGTTCCAGCATCTCCAGCCACTGCAGGTCGCTGGGGATCCACGGCAGCTTCGCCAGCCGGGGCACCAGCCCCCGCTGGCTGCCAGCACCGCCCCGGCCAGGCGTGTAGCGGCCCCGGCCGACGGGGTTGGACTCCCGCAGCCCTTCCTCGATCAGGAAGTCATAAAGCAGCCGCACCGGGACCAGCCGCTGCTGCAGCGTGGCGTTGGCCAGCCCTGCCCCTGAGTCGATGGACACGACGTTCGGGCCTCGCCTGCCCGGCCGGGCCGACAGCTCCCGCACGTACCTGGCGATATGCTCACGGTTCGCCTGCACCGGATCCACGCCCTCGCGCTCGCAGACCTCCAGGTACCCGGCCAGCCCCACCCCGTAGGCGTCGATCGTCCGCGGTGCCCGCCCCAGATCGGCCCACATCCGCAGCCACCTGGCCGCCTGCTCGTGCCGCGCCAGGATCGGCCACTTCTCCTCAGGCACCGAGTCGGTCACCCGGGCTCCCTCCAGTCACGTAGGCACCGAAGAGATCAGATCACCGATCACGTCCCTCCGGACTGATTCCACGTAACTGATAGCTTGCGGTTCAC
>DAHVAN010000109.1 GCA_027314595.1 Actinomycetota bacterium
GCTGGAGGCATGCCGGCGGCTGCATGACGCGGTGAACGAAGGGCTGCGGCAGAAATGGTCACCCGAGCAGATCAGCAAGAGGCTCGAAGTGGAATACCCGGATGATCCGGAAATGCGCGTGTCATACGAGACGATATACGAGTCGCTTTACCTTCAGGCCCGCGGCGAGCTGCGGACCGAGCTGAAGCTCGCCCTGCGGACCGGCCGGGCCCAGATCTCCGGCGATAGAACAGCCATAGGTCTGTGACGTGCTGTTTTGTCCGGGCTTTCCTGTGCGTATTTTTTAAAGCTCTGGTAAGATAGTGGCATGTCAGCGGCGGTTGCGGCGATCCTGGAGGGCATGCCAGAGCCCCGCGACCTTCGCATGCACGAGCATGATGGCCGGTGCGTGATCACGGCCGGGCGGGTGGTGCTGATCGAGTATGCCGCCGGCGATGTGGTGATGCGGAACATCGCGCTAGCGGCGCTGCGGCAGCTGGGGTTCAAGGGCCGGGTAGTCGCCGCGGTGCTGGGGCTGACGGAGAATTACGTCGCGACGCTGCACAACGCGGCCTTGCGGGACGGGTCGGCGGCGCTAGTCATGCAGGACCGGCGCGGCACGCCGGGGAAGGTGACCGGGGAGCAGTGGGCGCAGGCCCGGGCGTGGCGGGCGCAGGGCGCCAGTGACGCGGAGATCGGGCGGCGGCTGCAGGTGGCGCACACCACGATCGGCCGCGCCCTGGGACCGCGCGGGCAGGCGCCGGCCCGGGAACGCGAGCCCGGCTGGGTGCCGGCGGAGCCCCTGTTCACCGGCCCCGGGCCGGAACCTGAGCCCGAACCTGAGCCCGGGCCGGAACCTGAGCCTGAGCCTGAGCCGGAACCCGGGCCGGGGCCTGGTGCTGGTGCTGGCCTGCCTCCTGCCGGGGGGCTGCGGGCGTGGCCGCTGCCCGCGGGGGGCGTGTTCAGGTCGCGGTATGCGGGGGCGATGCTGCTGCATGCCTTCGGCGGGCGGGCCGGCGCCGGGGAGATCCTGGCGGCTGCGGCGGGCGGGGAAGACGGGCGGCCCGGGGATGCCGCGCTGCTGTCGGCGGTCAGCATGTGCTTCGCGCTGGGGGCGGCGACGACTGAGCAGTTCAAGCACCTGGCCGCGGCGGAGGCAGGGCCGCTGGCCGGGCTCGCGGTGCTGCCGGGGCTGCGGGCGCTGCGGCCTCAGCTGGCCGCGATCGCCGACCGGACCGACCCGCTGCGGCTGCAGTCGATGTTCGCGTCCGCGATGCTGGCGGCGGACCCGGTGACCTCCGGGGTGTACTACGTCGATGACCATTTCGTCCCCTATGCCGGCGCCAAGCCGGTGGGCAAGGGCTGGAACAACAAGCGGGGCCGGGCCGAGAAGGGCCGCGCGGACACGCACGTGACCGCGCACGACGGGCGGGCGGTGTGCTTCGTGACCGGCGAGCCGTCCGGGCTGACCGTCACGCTGCCCAGGGCGCTGGCGGAGCTGAAGAAGGCCGCCGGGCCGGGCGCGAAGATCATGGCCGGCTTCGACCGCGGCGGCGCGTATGCGCAGGTGTTCCGGCACTGCCGCGACCAGGACGTGCACTGGGTCACCTACCGGCGCGCCCCGCTGGCGGTCCCGGCGATGCTGCCGGTGATCACCACGGTCAGCTACGACGGCCGCGCCCGGCAGATCACCTGGGCCGGGGAAACCGTCCAGATCAAGGACTACGGCGAGGCCCGGCAGATAACGCTGTTCGAGCACGGCAAGGTGGCGCTGCAGATCCTCACCTCGGACTCCGATGCGTGCCCGGCGGAGATCCTGGCCTGGCTGAAGTCGAGGTGGCGGGAGGAGAACTTCCTCAAGTACGCCAGCGAGAACTACGGGATCGACAAGATCTGTGACTACCTCGCCGGCATCGAGGCGAACACCAAGATCACCGGCAACCCGGCCCGCAAGCAGGCGAACGCGGCCGTCCGCGAGGCGGAGAAGGCACTGGCCGCCGCGGAGCGCGACCTGGCCGTACTGCTGGCCGACCCGGCTATCGCCCCCGCCGCCAAGAACACCAGGCTGATCCCCGCTGCGCAGAAGAAAATCAGCGCGGCGCGCAAGAAACTGGCTGCCGCCGCCGCGGTCCGCGACACGGTCCCCGCGAAACTCCCGGCCAACGCCATCGACCCCGAGGCGAAGACCGCGCTGCTGCGCGCCGGGCGGCGCGGCCTGCAGATGGTGCTGCGGCTGCTCGCCCACAACGCCGAGCACTGGCTATCAGCCCACCTCAACGCCTACCTGCGCGACGACGACGAATACCGCGCCATCACCCGCGAAACCATCATCCGCGGCCTGGCCGGCACCATCACCTGGACCCCCGGCGCCATCACCGTCCAGCTCGAACAACCCGGCGCCCCCCGCATCGCCCGCGCCCTGACCCTGCTCATCGACGAGATCAACGCCACCCCGCCCGCCATGCCAGGCGACACCCGCCCCATCACCTACCAGCTCACCCCGCGACCCGGCATTTAACCCCAGACGCACAGCCATCGCCGGAGATCTGGGGCCAGGCGCGTCCCTCGTGACCGCGTCCAGGTCGCGATGGGCCAGATCACGGGCATGGTCAACATCAGCGAACGCCCGCCGGAGGCCAGCGACCGCGCGATCCCGGGGAACCTCGAGGGCGACCTCATCATCGGGAAAGGCGGAAAATCGCAGATCGCCACCCTCGTTGACCGGAAGTC
>DAHVAN010000113.1 GCA_027314595.1 Actinomycetota bacterium
GCTTCTCTGAACAATCAAGGTTCAGTTGAAGGTTTGAGTATCGGTGCAGTTCAGCCCATGCGTACAACGGTGAGCGCCCGGCTGTAGCTGATGCCGGAAAAGCAGCAACGAGGAGAGGCCGGCGATCTATTTCTCGCCGTATGTCCGCTTTCCGTAGCGGCCCAGCTGGGGCCTTACTGGCCCGGGCCTGCGAATTCCGGCATTGCGGACAGCGTAGTGGCCCGCCGCCACGATCATTCAACCTTTTGACCTGCAGCAACGCACTGTAGTTCAGTTAACAGGGCCCGGGCGGCGACGCCGGCGATGGTCACGGGACCGCCGTCGCGTTCCATGTCGTCCAGGGCGGTGCGGACACGGGCGATGCACTGGAGCCGGCGCTGCTGGGCAGCCTCGATCAGGTGGGGAGAGTTGTCAGCCCGCATCGGCCGTGCTTCCGGCCGGGTGGAGGTCGGCGGCATTGCCGCCTCCGCGTGGCGGCGGCTGGAGCTCGTCAAGGTCGCTGGCGGTGATGCGGGCGATGAGGTGCTCGACGCCGGTGGCGAGCCGGGCGTTGACCTCGGCGGCCCGGGTGCGGCCCGCGGCCTCAGCGGCGGCCTGGAGCTCGCGGGTCCGGGCGAGGGTGTCTAGGTGGACCGGCAGGAACTGCGGGCCGCTCTGGAAGTCTCCGCAGACGTAGCAGCCGTCTGCAGCGGTCTTGGGGCACGGGCGGGCGATGTGCCGGCCGCACCAGCCGGCGGACACGGCGTGCAGGCGGCGGCCGATCTTCTCGGCCAGCCACTCGACGCCCGACAGGTCGCTGTCAGGCTGGAGGCGGACGGCCTGGCCCTTGAGGTTGAAACGGACCTCGTACTTCTCCTCGTACTCGCGGCGCAGGGTGTCATCGGTGATCCGGGAGTAGTGCTCTTGCATCTGCCAGGAGGTATGGCCGAGGACCTCGCGGATGGTGCGGCCTGAGACGCCCGCGTTCGCCATCCGGGTGCCGAGCGTGTGACGGAACTGATGCCAGCTCACGGTAGCCGGGGCTCCGCTGGCGTCGATGAGGTCGATGTGGCTCATCCGGGCGTTCAGGCGGGTGTCGACGGTCCCATAGGGCATCGGGTACTTGCCGTCCGGGTTGGCCGTGACCTTGGGGAACAGCCACCGGCAGGCGTCGGCGTACCGCTGCCTGACACGGGCGACCTGCCCGCGGATCTCGTCCGTGACCACCCGGGATGCCGGGATGGCCCGGTAACTCTTGTCCTTGCTCTTGTAGTGGACCAGGGCCCACCGCCCGGCGGGGGTCTTCGTCAGGCAGTCGGTGCCCAGGGTGAGCGCCTCGCTGATGCGAAGGCCCTCGTCCCGGCAGATCAGCAGCAACGTCCGAGTCTCGGGGTCCAGCAGGGCCAGGCTCTCCTCGGACTCAATCTGCTCCATCAGGTACTCGTCGATGAAGTTGGCGTTCAGGCCACGGGGCCGGGGATACTCGTCGCGGTGGATGCGGGCGTCGGCGGGCAGGGCCGGCGCCCAGTCGTAGCGGCGCCACGTCTCCAGCAGCAGGGACACGGTGGACAGCGAGCTGCTGCGGCTTCCGGGGCTGACCGGCAGCCCGTAGTAGCGGCCCTTCTTTCCCACGGTCCTGCGGCCGAGCCAGCCGATGAACGCCTCCAGCAGCTGCCGGTCCAGCACTGCCGGGTCGTTCTGCCGGCCAGGACGGGCCTCGGCGAGGAAGGCGGAGAAGAGCTTGAAGCTGACCAGGTTCCGGGCCACCGAGCGGAGCTCCAGCCGGGCCAGTCGCAGCCGCGCGTAGCGCATGACCTTCTCGCGGAGCCACGGCTGGGTGATGACGGTGAAGTCCAGGGGGGCAACCCGCTGCCGTTCCTCGACGCTGAAGCCCAGGCGCTCGGGCCGCCAGACGAGCCGCTCCCATTCCTCGGTCGGCTCATCAAGGTCTGCCAGGGCCCCAGCCAGAGTCGTAAACAGTGCCGGGACCAGGCTGTGGTTGGGCGACAGCCCTCCCCAGTACTCGGCTGGCCGGTCCCGGACCGATGACACGCCCTCCTGGAGGAAGGTGATCACCGCGCGAGTCCAGGCGCTCGGGTAGATCTTGCCGCTGACGGAGAAGCCGGGGACCGTGCGGCTGGCAAGTTCGGCCGGTAGCTGGCCCAGCGGCGGGCGGCCGACCCTGGACCAGCGGTAGCGATGGCCGTCGCACAGGCCGTCGGCGCTGACATCGCAGCTGCAGCCGGGGAATGCGCAGGCTCCCGCAGCTGGCCGGGGCACTGACACCGCCGTTCCGGCGAACCTGGCGGCAGCCACGTGCTGTCCCCGCGAGAGCAGGCTGTTCCATTGCGCGATGTGAGGATCGCAGAGCCGCGACATCCCGCCCGAGTAGGGGCAGCCTGGCACCAGGCACGGCCCGACCTCGGGGCTCAGCCCCGCGGGCCCGTTTGCGGGGTTGGTGATCCAGGCCTCGCGGTCGGGACTGCCCGGCCTTGTGCCAGGCCGTGTCGTGGACCCCGCACAGTCCCCTGGACGCGTTCGCGCGCGGGCAGGCCGGCAGGCGGCACGGGGTCGGGGCGAGGTAGTGCCCGGGCGGCGGGACGAACCGCGCGACCCGGAACTCAGGACGCACGATCCCGAGCAGCGCGCCCGCCCGCAGGTCGGCGTGCAGCGGAAGCACGGTAGCCATGCGTTCCCCGGCTGTCACCGGGCGGTCCGGAAGCCGGTGCGGGCCAGCTCATCGGCCAGGTCGTCGGCGTCCAGGTGAGCATAGGTGCCGGCGGTGGTCTGGACTGAGACGTGGGTGAGGAGCTCGCTGACCACTTCCAGCCGCACCCCAGCCCGCAGCAGCGCGGTCGCGTGAGTATGACGGAAGAGATGGGGGTGAAAATCGATGCCGGTCCGGCGGCGGAGCCGCTTGACCAGGCTCATCGCCGCCGAGTACGTCATTGGCGTTCCGGCCGGGCCGTTCCACAAGGTCACGAACACGTAATCGCAGCTCAGCTCGCCGTACTCGCCGAACAGGTAGTCGGCGTAGAGGTCGAGCAGGACCTGCCGGACCGGGATCTGCTTGGGATCCCGGCTCTTCCCGCGAGCCCGGTTGGCGTTGTCCTCTCGTGGCTGCAGCGTGATGGCGAGCCGGTCGGTGCTGATGTCCTCGTGGCGCATGCCCAGGGCCTGGTCGATCCGGCAGCCTGTCTCGAACATCACCGACATCAGGAAGCGGTCCCGCAGCCGGTCGCAGGCGTCCAGGTGTCCGCGTACGACCTGACGTGTCGGTTCGCGTACGACCTGGTGTGCCGGTCGTGACAGGCGGGTTCCCGTTGGTGTCGTGATCTGGGTGTGAACGGGGTTTCTGGCGGTTTTGCCGTCGTTGTCCCTCAGGAGGGATC
>DAHVAN010000114.1 GCA_027314595.1 Actinomycetota bacterium
GATCCCTCCTGAGGGACAACGACGGCAAAACCGCCAGAAACCCCGTTCACACCCAGATCACGACACCAACGGGAACCCGCCTGTCACGACCGGCACACCAGGTCGTACGCGAACCGACACGTCAGGTCGTACGCGGACACCCGCCGCGGCGGCCATCGCCACCACCGTGGACCGGTCCGCGAGGATCATCCCGCACGCCAGCGCCGTGAACAGCCGGAACGTCGACCGCCGCGCGAACACGGGCGCGAGTTCCCCCAGCAGCTCGCGCCATTCCCGCGGCATGGGCACGGGTAGGCTCTGCTCAGGCAGCATCGGTGGACACTCCGGTCATCGGTGGTGTCTTAAGCACCGCCGATGCTGCCCTATCACGCTGTTACCGGCAAATCACCCCGTCACGCCGTCACGCACGCCAGCGGGAACGCTCACTCACCGCGAAACTCGGAAACACGAGGTGACTACGACCCGGTGATTATTCAGGCCGGGGTCAGTGCTTCCCGGCTGCCGGCCGTTCCCGGAGGTGCCCGCATGGCTCCTGGCCTGGCCGTTCAGTGCTTCCGGGGCGGACCGACCGGGGGCCGACCACCCCCCGACCAGGCCCCGACCGGGGGCCGACCGCGAGCCTTCCGGCCCCGACCGGTCAGCGATCGTAGCCGCATCACTGGTGCTCTCGGGCTGCCAGGCCAGCTCGTAGCTGAACCCGCTCGATCCCGTCCGGTGCGGGAATACCAGCTCGTAGTCGGCCAGCCGGGCCAGGTGGACCTTCAGCTGCGTGTCCCCGAACGGCAGCGCCTCGCGGAGCTGCCGGCGGGTGAACCGCACCAGCCCCGGATCAGTCCCCTCAGCCCGGGACCTGGCGGTCACGTAGCCGGCGATCGCGTCCAGCAGCCTGCGGGTGCCCGGCGGCAGCTCGCCGAAAGCGGGGCCGAGGATCTCGGCGGCCAGCTTGTCCGCCAGGGCGATGTCCGCCGGGGCGGTCTCGACGTAGCGGATTACCGCCTCGCCGCGGGTAACCGACTTGACCGGCCGCTGGTGCTGGTGCAGCAGCGTGATCGCGGCGATCAGCGTCAGGTACTTCACGTGATCCCGCCGCGTCCGCACCGTGCCGTCGGCGAACCCCAGTTCCCTGGCTGCGGGTTGACGACAGCCAGGGGCTCGATCAGCCGCTGGGCGTCCTGGTGCAGTTTCCTCACCGCATCGGCGTCGGCCCCGGCGAGCAGCCCGTCCAGGGTCTGCGCCTGGCGCTGCCGGTCATGAATCGCCCTGGTCTGCTCCCGCCCCTCGTCCACCGTCAGGACCAGGCAGCGGTTCAGCAGCTCCTCATCGACATCGGTGGCGGTGGTGGTCAGGAAGATCGCCGCCGGCCCGGTCACCGTGTAGACGCTGGTCACCAGCCGGCCCGTCGCCGGGTCCTTCCCCGTCGAGGCGATCGACAGCTCACCGTCGGACTGCAGCAGCTTGAGGGCATATGACGCCCGCTCAGCCCCTTCCTCCTCCGCGACGGCCAGGACCTTGCGGGCCAGGTCCGCCTCGCCCATGTAGAACAGGGACTGCCCGGTCATCGCCGAGAACCGCACCCGGTCCTCACCCGGCACGAACCCCAGCACCGCGTCCATCAGCGCCGACTTCCCGGCCGCCGAGGTGGACTGCACGATCACCGCCAGCGGGCGGGGCAGCTTCCGCGACACCGCGGCGAGGTAGCCGGTCAGGCAGTTCGCCGCCTCCCCGGCCATCCCCGCCCGGGCGAAATCGGTGGTGATCCGCCCGGCCAGGCCCGGGTCGCGCAGCAGCGCGAGCGCCGCCGCCCGGTCCCGGTCGCTCATCGGCGGGGGCTCATCACGCGGGGCCTGGGCGGCGGTGACCGCCTGGTCGGCCAGCCGCTCGCAGCCCAGCAGCACCCTGCCCAGGTCCCGCTTGATGACATCGGCCTCGGCGCCCAGCTCGGCGGCGGCCGCCGCCACGAACCCGGCCCGCGCCCTGGCCGAGTAGAGATCCACCGTGTCGACATGGAACCGCGGCTCCCCGCGGCCGTCGGGGGCCGAGCACATGACGTTGACCCGCAGCGCCTCGAACGAGCTGGCCTTGTCCAGGCCCCGGACCCGCCAGGCCCGCTCCCCGAACCGCCACGACGCCTCCCCGCCCGACAGCACCGGCACCGGCTCCCCCTCCATCACCGGAACCGGCGAGACCACGGCAGCATCGGCCGGCGGCCCGGCCGGGACGGGGACGGCGGCTGAGACAGGAACCGGCTCCGGCCGAAGGCCATCCCCGGCTGGCGGTTCCGGGAGCGGGGCGTTGCGGCGGCGGGCCGGGCCAGGACCGGAACCCATCCACGCCGCGGACCGGATCGCCCGGCCCAGCGCGCCGGC
>DAHVAN010000115.1 GCA_027314595.1 Actinomycetota bacterium
AGGCCGCGTGAGCCCGGCCGGCCGCTGCGCGGTCCAGGACAAGAACAAGAAGGCGGCTTCGCCGCTCGTCCCGGGCAGGCTGCCGCGTTCCAGGCCGGGGGACGCGCCGCTTGAGGGTACGGGGCCGCCCCTCCGGCCTCAAGACATCCGATGCGGTTAAGTTGTCAAGCTGCGTGCGGAAGTTTCCGGGTGCTGGCGGGGAAGGCGGTGGCTTCGTCGTAGTGCTGGCCGGTGGCCAGGCAGTGGTGCAGGCAGCCGGGCAGGCGGCTGAACAGGTTGCGCTGGGCGGCGGCGTGCCGGTCGCCGGCGTCGCGTCGCCGGTGGTAGTGGGCGCGGGCCCCGGGTGAGGCGGTCAGCGCGGCGAACGCCCAGGTGTAGCCGACGGCGGCGAGCCGGTTGTTCTTCACTCTTCGGTGCGTGACGGACCGGGTTTTCCCGCTGGCGCGGGTGATGGGGGCAGCTCCGGCGTAGGCCTTGAGGCCTTTAGCATCGGAGAAGCGGGACCGGTCATCGCCGGTCTCGGCGAGCACCCGGGCGCCGGCAATCGGGCCGAGCCCTGGGAAGCTGGTGATGATCCCGGCGTCTGGGTGCTGGTTAAAAGACTCGATGGTGGCGTGCTCGAGGTCGTCGGCGGCCGCGCAGGCCGCGTCGAGCTGGCGGAGCAGGGCGAGGGCCTGCCGTCCCATGGCCTGCTCGACGAGCGGCAGCTGGCGCATCTGCCTCACGCGGAGGGCGCCGCGCAGCCGGATGGCTTCGGCGTCGATGCCGCGGCTGCGGCCGGCTCTTCTCAGCAGCGCCCGCAGCTGGCTGAGGGTGAGCGCGGCTGCGGCGCCGGGGGTGGGGGCGGCGGCGAGGATGGTGCGGGCTTCGGGGCGCATGATGCCGCCGCGGGCGGCGGCGAAGGCGGCCAGGAAGCCCGGGAAGTATTCGCGCAGGTGAGAGCGGAGCTTGTTGTGCGCTTGGGTGCGGGCCCAGACCGCGTCTTGCTGGGCGCGGGCCAGTACCGCGATGGCCTGGGCGAGTTCGGAGTCATCGGGCAGCGGCCGGTGGACGTGACTGTCGGTGCGCAGCACGTTGGCCAGGACGATGGAGTCCCCGGTGTCGGATTTGCGGCCGGCGATTGAGTGCCGGTCCCGGTAGCGGGCGACCGCCATCGGGTTGATGGGGTAGACCTTGCGGCCGGCGGCGCGCAGGCACGCGACCAGCAGCCCGCGGGGTGTCTCGATCGCCACCGGGACGGGCTCTTCGGCGCTGTCGCCGTGCTCAGCGAGCAGGTCTAGCAGTTTGGCCAGGCCGGCCGCGTCGTCGCTGATCCGGCGGCGGGCCAGCAGCTGGCCGTCCCGGTCCACCAGGGCGACGTCGTGGTGATCTCCGGCCCAGTCGATGCCGCAGAACACCTCCATGCTCATTGCGTTCTCCTCGGTACGGGTGTTGTTCGTTCTGCTCTAAGCCGTGCAGGGCACGCACGCTCCCTAATGGAAGGGCTCAAGGGCACCGCCATCCGATTAGCCGTTCGTGACCCCCGCTGCCCGCCGGCCCCGGTCTTTGGCGGAACTCGGCGGCTCCGGCCGTGGTGAGGGGTTGCTCCTGGCGGGCGGCTCAGGCCACGACCAGATATACCCGGGCACCGACAGTGGCTTGCGCGGATACCCGGTGAGGGCCGGCCTGTTGCCGTCCCGCGCCCGCCATGACCAGAAGGCGGCGGCTCCGCCGCCGCTCACCCCTGTTACCCGGGGCTGGCCGACCGCTCCGGGATTTGACAAGGGAACCCTCGCGAGGACCCTCACCGGGCTGTAAGGGCAGGTGACAAGCCTGCCCGGCCGGCGGCAGGCCTACGGGTCCTCGCCCCTTGTCAAATCCCTGCACCCTTAACGCTGCTGCTCCTCAGCTCCTCGCCAGTGACGTTCGGGCGCTCGCGAGGAACGTCGCGTAACAACTGGCGCCCGCAGCGCGCCGGTGCCGGGACCCGGATCTCATCGTAAGGGGTGATGCCCCTGGTCTACGGAGCGGGTTCCCGGCACCGGCGCCATCTCCGGGATCCGCCGGTCTTCATCAAGCGCTCCAGGTGGCGGAGCGGGCAAGGCGTGATCCCGGATGAGCAAGCCCCGCGATCTTGAGGCGGGACTCCGGGGCCCGGGCTGCTTCTGGCGGTGACCTGCTCATGTGCCCATTAGGCTGCTGCGCACCGCCTGCCGGCGGCGGCCCCGGCGGGGCCGGCCTTGACCCCGGAGACCTCTGCGGCCCCTCAGGCAGGAAACACGGGCAGGCCCCGGCCTGCCCCGCCCCGGCGCGGCGCGTCCGGTGAGCCCGTGCCCAGCGCAAAAGCGGACGCCAGGAATCAAGGATGAACTGGCGTTCGATAGTAAAAAGAGGAACCGAAATTACAAGAAT
>DAHVAN010000117.1 GCA_027314595.1 Actinomycetota bacterium
GTGCCTGGGTGGCCCGCGCCTGCCGGAGCGGGCTTACCAGCCAGGCACGGCTGCGGGCGGCGATGCGCGCCCGCGGCAGGCTCCGCTGGCGCCACCAGCTCGGCCAGATCGTCGCGGACCCGGCCGCCGGCTCGCGCCGGCGGCCGGCGTAACGGCCCGCCGCGATCTGCTCCGGTCTTCTGCTGTCAGGACGACAGAAAACCGGAACACATGCCCCGCCTAGCCCCCGGGGGCACGGATCAGGGCAGCAGCGCCCGCAGGACCTGGCGCGTGTCCGTGAGGTCGGGCAGCACCGCGTGCGCCCCCGCGGCCAGCAGGTCGGCCGCCTTGCAGGGGCCGGTCGCGACGCCTACGGCGCGCGCGCCCGCGGCTAGCGCCGCCTCGATGTCAAGCGGCGTGTCGCCGATCAGGATCGTCGACGTGCCGCCGAAGTCGTCGGGCGACGAGCCGTGCACGGCGGCGGCACGCCGCCGCGCGACCTGCACGAGCTCGGTGCGCACCTCGTGATCGTCCCCGTACGCCCCGATGCACAGGTCCAGCGGCTCGCGCAGCCCGACCGCGGAGAGCTTGACCTCCGCCACCGGCCGGATGTTGCCGGTGAGCACGGACTGGTGGATCCGCCCGCTCCGCGCGCCGAAAGCCCCCGGAGCCCCCGGAGCGCCGAAAGCCCCCGGAGCCCCCGGAGCCCCCGGAGCGGCGGGCGGCGGACCGGAGGCGAACTCCGCGAGGGCCTCGAGCGCCGCCGCGGCGCCGGGCAGCGCGCGCCCGCGGAGCGCCACGGCCTCCCGGACCGCCGGCGCCTGCGCCGTCAGCCCCGCGATGAACGGGTCGACGTGCCGGCGTGGCTCGGCAACGCCGGCCAGTTCCAGCGTCTGCAGGATGATCGCGCGGTCGGTGCGGCCCGCCATCGGCGCGAACGCCTCCAGAGACCGCCCGAACAGCTGCAGGAACACAACGTTGTAAAGGTCGGTGCCCACCCCGCCGGCATGCAGAAGCGTGCCGTCCACGTCCCAGAGCACAAGGAGATCGCCCACGTCTGAAGAACAACTCCCCACCCCCCCGGAAACCCCCCACGAGCAAATCGTAGGCGATCGCCTCTGCCTGCCGTGAACCTGCCCATCGCCGCTCATGCACGGCCATAGACTCACCTCATGCCGGGTCGGATTCGCCAGGAGGACATCGCGGCGGTCCGCGAGCGATCGCCGATCGCCGACGTGGTGGGGGAGTACCTGCAGCTGCGCAGCGCGGGCGGCGGCTCCCTCAAGGGGCTGTGCCCGTTCCATGACGAGAAGACGCCGTCTTTCAACGTCACGCCGGGCAAGGAGCTGTTCTACTGCTTCTCCTGCACGGCCGGCGGCGACGTCATCAAGTTCGTCCAGTCGATCGAGAACCTCTCCTTCACCGAGGCGGTGGAGCGGCTGGCGGCCAGGGCGGGCGTCGAGCTCCGCTACGAGCAGGGCGGCTACGTCCCGGGCCAGGAGAGCTCGCAGCGCCGCAGGCTGATCGAGGCGCACAGGCTGGCCAGAGATTTCTACTCCGAACGGCTCCGCGATGACTCCGCGCGGCTCGCGCGAGACTTCCTCGCGCAACGGGGGTTCGAGCTCGCGGACGCCGAGCGGTTCGGCGTCGGGTACTCCCCGGCCGGGTGGGACGAGCTGACCAGGCACCTGCGCGGGCGCGGGTTCACCGACGAGGAGCTGACGCGCGCCGGGCTGGCCAGGCAGGGCAGGCGCGGTCTTGTCGACATGTTCCGCGGGCGGCTGATGTGGCCGGTCGGCGACCTGACGGGCGAGACGATCGCGTTCGGCGCGCGCAAGCTCCACGACGGCGACGAGGGGCCCAAGTACCTGAACACGCCCGAGACGTCGCTGTTCAAGAAGGGGCACCTGCTGTACGGCGCGGACCTGGCCAAGCGGGAGATCGCGCACCGGCGCCAGGCCGTGATCGTCGAGGGGTACACCGACGTGATGGCCTGCCACCTGTCCGGGGTGCCGACCGCGGTGGCGACGTGCGGCACGTCGTTCGGCGAGGATCACGTCAAGATCCTGCGGCGGCTGATCATGGACACCGACGGGTCGGACGGCGAGGTGATCTTCACCTTCGACGGGGACGCGGCGGGCCGGCGGGCGGCGCTGCGCGCGTTCGGCCTGGAGGGCAAGTTCGTCACGCAGACGTTCGTGGCCGTGCAGCCCGACGGCCTGGACCCGTGCGACCTGCGGCTGAAGCAGGGCGACGGCGCGGTCAGGGACCTGATCGCGCGGCGGGTGCCGCTGTTCGAGTTCGCCATCAGGTCCGCGCTCGCCAAGCACGACCTGGACACGACCGAGGGCCAGCTCGCCGCCCTCGACGAGGCCGCGCCGATCGTCGCGCGGATCAAGGACCAGGGCATGCGCGCCCGGTACGCGGTCAACCTGGACCGCTGGCTCGGGCTGATGGACGAGCGGTTCGTGCTCGCCCGGGTCCGCCAGCACGCCGGAAGCACGCGGGCCAGCAGAGCCGCCCCCGCTCGTTCGGATAACAGGCGGGCGGCGGCGGACTCCGGCGGCCAGCGGGGCGCGGACGGCCAGCTGGCGCAGGCGGCGCCCTATGACCGGTCCGATCCGGTGCTGCGGGTGGAGCGGGAGTCGCTCAAGCTCGCCGTGCAGTGGCCGGCGCTGTGCGGCCCGGAGTTCGACTCGCTCGGCGCCGCGGCGTTCACCGTGCCGGCGCACGCCGCGGTCGCGCAGATCGTCGCCAGGTGCGGCGGCGTGGTCAGCGCGGGCCGGGCCAGGGACTGGGTGGCCGCGCTGCTCGAGGCGGCCCCCGATGACCGGGCCCGCTCGTTCGTCACCGAACTCGCCGTGGAGACGCTGCGGGTGGCCGGCGAACCGGACAGCAAGCACGCCGACGTGGTGCTGGCGCGGGTCGGGGAACTGGCCGTGGGCCGTCAGATAGCGGCCGTCAAGGCGCGGCTGCAGCGGACGAACCCGGTGCAGGACCAGGCTGCCTACAACACGATGTTCGGCGACCTGGTGGCGCTGGAGCAGCGCCGCAGGTCGCTCCTTGACCGGGCGACAGGCGGATAGTTAGCCAAAGCAAAATTGGGTCCCCCGAAACGGGGGTTGCGTGGCGCACACTGGTCTTCGTGAGCCTCACCGTAGTAACGAGCGGACCATCGCTCGCACAGCACATGACTGACCTCGTGGCGCTCGGCCGCTCGCGGGGCTTCGTGACGATGGGGGACGTCACCACGGCATTGGACCGGGTCGAGCTGTCCGCCGACGCCCTGGACGGGCTGATGCGCACGCTCGCGGACGAAGGCATCGAGGTGCTTGAGGCGCCTGCCGATGACGACGCCGACACCCGGCTGACTGATTCTGACGCCGACGGCTCGCGGCGCGCGGGAACGAGCGACCTGGTTCGCATCTATCTACGCGAGATCGGCCGGGTCCCGCTGCTCACCGCCGAAGACGAGGTGGAACTCGCCAAGGCGATCGAGGCAGGCCTGTACGCCGAGGAGAAGCTGAACGGCGGCTATCCGGTGCTCGGCGCGCAGCGGGCCGACCTGGAGTGGCTGGCCGCCGACGGCGCGCGCGGCAAGCAGCGGCTGATCGAGGCCAACCTGCGGCTGGTCGTGTCGATCGCCAAGCGGTACATCGGCCGCGGCCTTGTCTTCCTCGACCTGATCCAGGAGGGGAACCTCGGGCTGATCCGCGCGGTGGAGAAGTTCGACTACACCCGCGGCTACAAGTTCTCCACCTACGCGACCTGGTGGATCAGGCAGGCCATCACCCGCGCGATCGCCGACCAGGCGCGGACCATCCGGGTGCCGGTGCACATGGTGGAGACGATCAACAAGCTGGCCCGGGTGCAGCGCCAGCTGCACCAGGAGCTCGGCAGGGAGGCGACCGCCGACGAGCTCGCCGCCGAGCTCGGTGTCGAGCCCGAGCGGGTCGCCGAGATCCAGCGGATCGCGCAGGAGCCGGTCTCGCTGCAGTCACCGATCGGCGAGGAGGAGTCCGATCTCGGCGACTTCATCGAGGACGCGGACGCCGTGGTGCCGATCGAGGCCGCGGCGTTCATCATGCTGCAGGACCAGCTCGACCGGGTGCTGTGCGAACTGTCGGAGCGGGAGCAGCGGATCATCCAGCTCAGGTTCGGGCTGACCGACGGGCACCCGCGCACGCTGGAAGAGGTCGGCAGGGAGTTCGGCGTCACCAGGGAGCGCATCAGGCAGATCGAGTCCAAGACGCTGGCCAAGCTCCGCCATCCCAGCCGCGCCCTCCTGCTCCGCGAGTACCTGGATTAACCAGGCCCCGCGGGCGGCGTTCGCCCGCGGGCCGCTCAGGAGGCCCGCGGGCGGACGGCCGGTCATCATGTGTGGCGCGCGCCGTTGGCCGGGGACCTGCCGTCCTCGGCGGGGTGGACGAGGTGGCCGTCGGCCGTTACGTCGTCCTTCGGCGCGCTCTTGCCGCCGAGCTTGCCCGGCACGTGGCCGCTCGCCTTCTGCTTCGCCGCGGAGACGACCTTCGGCACCTGCCCGGTCGCCGACCTGGCGATTCCGGGCGCCTTCGCCGCCGCCGTCTTCGTGACCTCCGTGGTCTTCGTCCTGACCGTGTACGTGGCCTTCTGGACCGCGGGCGAGCCCGCGACCTGCTTGCCGTACTTGACCATCTGGTCGTATCGTTCCCGGCCGGCCCGCGTGCCGGCGACGAAGCCGATGGCGAGACCCAGAACGAACATGACGCGGTGCCTCATCTGGTACCCCTTCCGATGCGTAGCGTCGTGCGCGTGGTTTGACCTTCCCCGGAAGGCGCCCCCCTATACATTCCGTGGGCTGCCGCTACGTCCAGTAGGGGGAGTCTGCGCATGCCACGGGCACCCCCCGCGGTGCGCTACGCTTATCCGCAGCACCAGACGGGCTCGATGGGCCCGCCGTGCTGACGGTCCCGCGTAGCTCAATCGGCAGAGCGTCCGGCTGTTAACCGGCAGGTTATAGGTTCGAGTCCTATCGCGGGAGCCACCAAAAGCTGCCTGCGCCAGCCCTCCTGCCTGCGAAAACGCGGGAAGCGAGGAAACGAAGATGACGCAGGCGCCAGCCGCGATCTTCAAGATCCCCGCAACTGACCCGCGGCAAGGCCGCCCGCCCCGCCGCGCGGGCGAAGGCCGGACGACCGGCTGCCGGGCGGTTTCTCGCGGACGGCGCCATTGCTCACACTGACTCGGCTGCCAACTCGCGCCCGAGCGAGGACGTGCACATCGACGGCCTAGACGAAGTCGATGACGATGCCTGCTACCGGGCCATGGCGGGCACATCGCAGGGATTGAACTGCCTTGATGATGTCGCTTCTTAGATGCTGATTGATGTACAATACTCTCGTTAAGTGACATCACTATTACGGAGGATTTGATGTCGAGAACGATGGTTGACCTGGATGACGACGCGCTGTCGCTGGCCAGCGAGGAACTCGGCACCACTAGCAAAGTGGCGACCGTGAACGCCGCTCTGCGCCGCGTGGCGAACCAGCGGGCCGCGGCCCGCATGCTTGAGCTCCTTGACGAGACGGGCACCGACCTGTCCGATGAGGCGCTGCGCGGTGCATGGCGGGACGGCGGACGCGGTTGAGCGTGCTGCTCGCGGACAAGTCCGCGTGGGAATGGGCCAGGCGAGACACCCGCGCCCGTGCCGCGTTCCTGGCGCTGCGCAGCGCGCACGTCATCGCGGCGTGCCACCTGACAGCACTGGAGATCTGCTACTCCGCGCGGGACCAGAAAGATCTGGAGGTGCTGCTCGCGGGCCAGCGGGCACTGGAGTGGCTGCCGGTCAGCGAGGCGGCTATGGACCGGGCGCTGGAGGTCCAACGGCTGCTTGCCCAGCATCGCGGCAACGGTCACAGGCGCCCGATCCCGGACCTGATCATCGCCGCAACCGCCGAACTGCACGGTGCCGAGGTGCTGCACGTCGACAGCGACTACGACCTGATCGGAGAGGTTACAGGCCAGCCGATGCGGCGTTTGCTCGATCCCGGTCACGCATAACCACGCCGACATGAGCTGCTGCCCCGTTGCCGCTTGGCGCGATGGAGATGAAGGCCAACGGGACGCGCCCGCTGCTGTCCTGGCTGTCCAGCGTCTTTGACTCAACACAAAACCAACACAAGTCCGCCTGCTCATGCCGACTGGCGTAACATAGGCAGTCTGACCAGGACTTCTTCGAGGGGCAGTACGTCTTGTCCGTGAGCCCGGCAAGCCTTCGCGCGTGAGCGTGGCATCAACGAAGGGGACTCTGGGCGACTGGGTGACTCAGGACTGCCATCGCCGCGAGAGCGGCGGCGGCTGCTGGACGCGGACGACACGACGCATCCCTGCGGCCCGCGTAAAGCCAGCCGACAGAAGTCATTCGACAGCCTCTCAGCTCAGGTGCGGGACTTTCTCTCCACCGGGGAGGGGACGCCGAGGTAGGCGAGCACGCAGTTCACGAGGTCGCCTCCGCGGGCGGGTAGTAGCGGCGTCGTGCCCACAGCGCGACGTAGACCAGGGCGAGCAGGGCGGGGACCTCGATCAGCGGACCGACCACCCCGGCCAGGGCCTGCCCGCTGGTGGCGCCGAACACGCCGATCGCGACCGCGATGGCCAGCTCGAAGTCGTTGCTGGCGGCGGAGAACGCCAGCGCCGCGGTCCGCCCGTAAGACAGGCGCAGCCAGCGGCCGGCCGCGAACCCTCCGGTCCACATGAGGGCGAAGTAGGCCAGCAGCGGCAGCGCGATCCGGGCGACGTCAAGCGGCCGGGCGGTGATGGCCTTGCCCTGCAGGGCGAACAGCACGGTCACGGTGAACAGCAGCCCCCACCGGGCGGCCGGGGCGATCTTCGGCAGCAGCCGGGTCTCGTACCAGTCCCGGCCGCGGGCCCGCTCGCCGAAAGTGCGGGTGGCGTACCCGGCGGCCAGCGGGATGCCGAGGAAGATCGCGACGGTGGCGGCGATGCTGGCCATCGACATGGCCGCGCTGGCCTGCGGCAGGCCCAGCCAGCCGGGCAGGGTGCGCAGGTAGAACCAGCCCAGGGCGGCGTAGCCGAGCACCTGGAACACCGCGTTGAACGCGACAAGCACCGCGGCCATCTCCCGGTCCCCGCGGGCCAGGTCGGTCCAGATCAGCACCATCGCGATGCACCGGGCCAGGCCCACCAGGATGACCCCGGTCCGGTAGGCCGGCTGGCCGGGCAGCAGCAGCCACGCCAGCGCGAACATCACCGCCGGGCCGATCACCCAGTTCATCACCAGCGAGACCGTCAGCATCCGCCGGTCCGCGGTGATCTTGCCGATCTGGTCGTAGCGGACCTTGGCCAGCACCGGGTACATCATCGCCAGCAGCCCGAACGCGATCGGCAGCGAGGTCTGCCCGACCTTGACGGCGTTCAGCCATCCCGCCAGCGCGGGCACCAGCCGGCCCAGGATCAGCCCGGCCGCCATCGCCGCTCCGATCCAGGCCGGCAGCAGCTTGTCCGCCCGCGACAGGCCCGTGACCCCCGCCGCCGGAACGGCACTCGCGCGCCCCGGCGCAGGTCCGGCTGCGGCCGGAGTCCGTGGCGGGTGTACCGCGCTCATCGCCGCATCGCCTCCTCATGATCCGGGCCGGCTACCAGGCCGGCCGCGCGCAGCATCCGGCCGTTCCCGCATCCGTGTTCGCGGCGGCGACCGGCAGCGCCTCCCGCAGCCGGGCCGCCGCATCCGGGACCAGCGTGTAGTCGATCCACCGGCCCCGCCGGGCCGCGGTGACCAGCCCGGCCTCCCGCAGCACCTTCAGGTGGTGCGACAGCGCCGGGGCGGTCACCCCCGCGGCCGGCTGCAGGTCGCACACGCACCGTGTCCCGCCAGCCAGCGCCGCCAGCAGCCGCCACCGCACCGGGTCGGCCGCCACCCACAACAGGCCAGGCCCGCTCAGTTTCATCGCGGTGGAAGTGTTCACGTCTCGATGGTCACCGCGAGCGTGCCGGGCCGCACAGAGGCGAACGTCCCACCAGGCGGGGGCGTGCGGCCCGCTCCCGCTCACGGCCACCGCGGCCGGAAGCCTTCGGCCGACTCGTTCCCGCACGCCGACGACCCGGAACCCAGCCCGCTCATACAGCCGCAGGCTGGCGGTGTTCTCGCGGCCGGGACCGGGCGGCCCACCACGATGCCGGCGGCGGCCGGGAAGCACGCCACGCACCGATCGTTGATCCGGTACCAGGCCGTCGTTTTCGACAAGAACGCCTGCGGCGAGTGCGACAGCGGTGCGACGCCGGGGCATGGAAGGACTTCGACTCGGCAGGACCGCGCCGCGCATGGTTTCCTGGGCGGCATGAGCGACAGCGGGCACAGAGCCCTGGAGGTTCACGAGATCACCTTCGACGCGCGGCGCCCGCACGCGCTGGCCGCGTTCTGGGCCGCGTTGGTGGAGCGCGAGATCCGGCCCGGCGACATGCCGCAGGACGACTCGGTACTGGCTTGCCGCTCCGAAAGCCCGCGCCTCCCGCGGGCTTTCAAGCACGAAGGGATCTTCTTGCGCCTCGCCCGGGGAGTTCTGACGTGATCCTCCTGACGTGATCATCTCGGGCCGCCGTGCCGCGACATCAGGGCAGCGCCGGCGCCCTCCTCGGCCAGGCCGATGGCACTGGGAGGGCCGCTAGGCACTAAGGAGTGTGGAGATCCCGCGAGCACCCTCACCGAGCAGGCCGGGCTCCGCCTGGAGATCCTCAGGCACTGGCTCCCCCGCGAGGACCACGGCCTCACGGTCGCCGGCGGCCACCACGGCTGGAGCGAGTACGAGATCGCCGCGCTGATCCCCGATGACGCCGAGATCATCCGGTTCGGCGTCATGCTCACCGGCGCCGGCGGCGTTGCCCTGCGGAACCCTGCTCGTCGAGCGGCACCAGCCGACGGTACGCGGCCCGCGCCCGGAGCCTGTGCGGCAACCCGAGCGACGTGGACGACGTCGTTCAGGAGTCGTTCCTGCGGGCGTTCATCGGCCTTGACCGGCTGCGCGACCCAGACCGGTTCGCGGGCTGGCTGGGCAGCATCGTGGCGAACGTCTGCCGCGGCCTGGGGCGCCGCGCCCCGGTCACGCTGCTGCCCGACTGGCCCGAGCCGCTGCACCCGGCCGCCGCGCACGGCCTGCCCTCGGCCGACGACCTGGACCGGGCCGACGTGCTGCGCGCGGCCGTGGCCGGCCTGCCCGCCGGACAACGGCGCGCCATCGCCCTGCACTACTACGCCGACCTGCCGGCCAGCCAGATCACCGAGCCGGCCGGCGCGGCCCGGGCCAGCCTGCACAAGGCCCGCCTCTCGCCTTCCTCGGCCAGGAAATGTTCGCCGACGACTACCGCGGCGCCGTGGTCACCTTCCGCGGCGAGTTCCGTACCCGGGGCACCGCGGGAACTGACACCGCAGAAAGGGGCGCCGCGAGCCGCGCAGGCCTGTTCCTCCGGGTCGTCAGCGGGCGGGATGTCCGGCAGCCCCGCACCGAGCGCGCCGCCATCAACGACAACAACATCGTCACGATCCCGGGCGACCGCGACTGGACCAGCCGCCCGGTCACGGCGCGGATCCCCGACCGCCCGAGCACGATGCCCGTGACGTCGCCCAAGTGCTACCCGGTGGCCGGGCTGAACCTGTCGCACGGCGCGGCGAGGGCTTCTTCCGCGACGGCGCGGCGTGAAAGCCGCAATCTCGCAACGGGGTTCCCCGGCCCTCGGCAGGCATGCCGACAGCTATTCACGCCGCGGACCACCCGAAGGGACCGCAGTCCGGGTGATCGGTCAGCAGCCGGGCGGCGCTGTCGGCGAACCACTGCCGGAATCGCTGCCGGCTCCATCCGCGGTCGATTCTCAGCCGGGTGAATACGGCGGGGTCCATGAGCAGCCACATGACGTCGACGGCGTGGCAGCGGTCGATGCCGGGTCGTAGCGGCGCCCGCGCCGCGAGCCCGTCGACTATCCAGCCGGCCATCGTTGCCCGGTTGCCGCGTAGCTGCCCGGCGAGGGGCTGAAGACGGGGATCGCCGGCGGCTGCCTCGAACGCGACGAGGACCAGGCCAGCAGCACGCTCAGCGGCATCGGCCACGCCTGCGCTGACCGCGGCAAGGAACGTCCCGGCCGTCGGTGCCGCCGCAGCGGTCATCGCCACCGGGCGCTGCAGCACAGGTACCGGCTCGTCGTCGCCGGCGATGGCCGCGTCGATAGCCGCCTTCAGCAGGTTCGCCTTGGTCTTGAAGACCTGCTCTATGGTGGGTACCGATACCCCGGCGGCTGCCGCGACCGCCGCCATGGTGGTCGCGGCGTATCCGCGGGAGGAGAATTCAGCGGTCGCTGTGTCGAGGATCCGCTGCCGGGTATGGCGTGCCTGCCCCTGGCGGTGAGCAGACCGGTACGGGCGACTGCGGCTACCGTCGGCTCGCGCGGTTGTGTCCGATCCCATATTCGCTATGCTATCGCCATACTCAATTCGCCCCAGCGGAGGATGGAGGGCACCCGGCCGGTACCGCCGACAGATCCGGGTGTGCAGAACATCGAATGAGGTGCAGGCTATGGCAGCGACCCAGACCGATCGCGCATCCGTGTCGGTGATGCTGATCGTTCCCGACACTCCGGCAGCGGTCAGCTGGTATAAGACAGCACTAGGCGCCGCCGAGCTGTGGAACCTGGGCAGCGTCGCCGGGCTTCACCTGCGCGGTGCGCCCTTCATGCTCCACGAGGCCGTACCGGGCCGGAAAACCGAGCCAAGCCCGATCGAGGCAGGTGTCAACGGTCTCTGAGAAATCCGGTTGGGCGGTCTTGGGTTCTCCGGGCTGGCGGCCATCAGTTTTCCATGCTGATGGCCGGTTCCCTTCCCTCCGGGCGGGCTAGGTTAGGTAGCCAGCGGGATCACCCCCTTTCCGGCGAGCGCCTCGGCGAGGCGGTGCGAATCGCCGGCCGTCACCACGAGGTGGGCATGGTGGAGGAGCCTGTCCACTGTCGCGGTGGCGAGGGTCTTGGGCATGATCGAGTCGAATCCCGACGGGTGAATATTGCTGGTCACCGCCACGGAGCGACGCTCGTAGGCGGCGTCGGTGATGCGGTAGAACGCCTCGGCGGCATCCTGCCCGGCCGGCAGCATCCCGATGTCGTCAACGACGATCAGGTCGCTGCGGCAGATCCGGGTGACGGTCCGGGCGACCGACGCGTCGGCCTTCGCCTTCCCGATCGTGGCGGTGAGCGTCTCGAGGGTGAACCAGGCGACGCGCAGGTCCTTCTCGATCGCGGCGTGCGCGAGTGCCTCGACCAGGTGCGATTTTCCCGTCCCGGAGGGTCCCGTGACCACGAGGTTCTCCGCCCGGCCGATCCATTCCAGGGTCATGAGCGCGTTCTGCGTCGCCTCGGGGACCGAGGATTCCCCGGGCCGCCAGGAGGAGAACGTCTTCCCGGTGGGGAACCCTGCGGTCTTGCGGCGGAGCCGGCGGGTGGCCGCGTCGCGGCCGGCGACTTCCCCGGCGATCAGCACCCGGAGCACCTCAGCGGGCTCCCATCGCTGGGCGCGGGCGGTGGCGATCACGTCGGGCGCGGCGTTGCGCAGGTAGGGAAGCCGCATCCGGCGCAGCAGCGCGCCGAGCTCGGCGGGCAGCGGCGGGGCCGCAGGGCCGGTCACCGGTTCCCTCCGATCGTGCCGCCGTGCCAGTAGACGCTGCGGCAGAGCATGACCGCGACGTGCATGTCCTCGGGCCAGGGCCAGGTGATGACCCGCCGCAGGCAGGCCCGCATCTCCTCGCGGGCGGCGGGCCCGGCGTCGCGCAGCCAGTCGCCGAGCGCGGCCAGGACGGCGTCCCGGGCGTCCGCTCCCGGGGCGGCGCTCACGCGCCGTCCCGGGCGCCGAGCCGGGACCAGGCCGAGGTGCCGGGCTGCGCGGAGTGCGCCTCGTCGGCGATGACGACGTCTCCCGCTGGCCCCTCGGCGTCCAGGTGGTCGATGATCGAGGCCAGGTCGCCGTCGGCGAACCGGCCCGCGACCGCGGCCAGCCCGAGGGCCGCGTCGGTCCTGGCCTCGCCGGCGACCGCGGCGAGCTCGACCGCGCGGGCCATCTTGGAC
>DAHVAN010000127.1 GCA_027314595.1 Actinomycetota bacterium
CCTTCGAGACTCCATCTCGCGCCCGTTATGTCCATTCTGTCTTTTATCAGGTACCTGCAGGCTCCTTCCACGATTCCGGTGGCGATCGGCCAGCCCTTCGCGAGCGCGGCGGCGTAGTCCAGGTACTCCTTCTTGTTGTCCAGGTAGCGGGCGCACTCGCCGGCGCCCTGGCGCTCGGCGCCGGCGTAGCCGGAGGTGGTGGCGCGGCGGCGGATCCCGGCCGCGGCCTGGGCTGACTTGCCGTGCAGGATCGTGCGGCGCTGGACGGCGACCCATTCCCCGGCGGCCGGCTCGCCCTTGCCGGAGAACGACCAGGCCGCCTTCGAGGCATATCCGGCGACGTGGATGAAATCGATCACGATCGTGACCGTGACGCCGCGCTTTTCCGCCTCGGCGGCGACGGCCTCGATCTGGGTGCTGTTCCCGTCGATGAGGACGGCCCATTCCCGCTGGTGAGCGGGGTCGCGCCGCTCGGCCTCGCTGAATGCCCGGCTGATGACGGCCGGGATGTCATCGGTGACCGACGCGGTCAGCCACTTGCCCCGTGCCCGCGGCTCCCGCGGCTTCTCCTTCTTCTCCCCGGCCGCTGCCTGCCGTTCCCCCGCCTTCTTCTCCTTCCGCTTCTGCGCGGGCGCGCGGATCACCTCTTCCGGCGAGCGGGGGACGGGGACGGCGTCGTAGACGCCGGCGACCTCGGCGATCCGCTTGCGGCCGTGCTTCTCCCCGGGCGACAGCCGCGTGACCAGCTTGCCCTCCGCGGATGCCGCGGCCTTCGCCGTCGCCGGCCGCAGGGCCTCCGGCCGCATGACAATGCCCTTGCCGTCGAATGTCAGGACCAGCGGGCAGTCCTGCCCCGGCGGCTCTTCCGGCCCCCGCCAGGCATAGAAGTCCTCCACGTCAGCCGCCGCGCGGCGGGCCAGCTCCTCTGCCTGGCGTTCCCGATCTCCGCCCCCGGTCGCGCGGATGATCGCGGCCGACGCGTCCTCCATCGACCCGCGGGCCGGCCCGGCCGCTGCGAGCTTCCGCAGCCCGTGGGAATGCTTCTCCTCCGGCAGGTTCAGGACCGCGTCCGCCGGGTGCACGCTCGGCCGGCCTGGCAGCCGGTACGCGATCCGCGACACCGTCACCTGCCCGAACACCGTCATCAGCGGCCGCGTCCGGCCCCGCTCCGCCCGCGTGCGGACCACGCCGTCCTCCCCGGTCACGTCACGCCGCCGCTCCTCCCGCCCCGCCGACAGGTCCAGCCGGTCCTGAAACATCTGGCCCATCAGGTCCCGGCCCCGTATCTCCAGCTGTTCCTCCAGCCCAGCGTGCTGCAGCCCCGCCGCTTCCCCTGACTCCATCCAGCCGGCCAGCTCCCCGAAGCGCTCCCACGACTCCGCGAACGCCCCGTCCCCGGAAGGCGCATACCCTTGCACCGGGCTCCTTCTTTTTGGTTTTGGCTGGTGGGATAACCAAGAACCTACGAGAAGGAGCCCTTCACGTGTTAACCCACAGCAGCGAACCGGACACAAAGACATCAAGGCGCCGAAAGAGCCTCGCGCTGCGTCACCCTGGAAGAGCCGCACCCTTTCGGAATCCCGGCCGTCAGCATCATATCGACACCGTTCCATCATTTCATGTGGACGGACGGCTCCGGTGGGCCGGCCAAGGCGCCGCAGGGCCCCCGGGAGACGATGCTGTTCGCGGGCCGGGCTCTCGCGCGCATGGCCGAGTCCAGCCTTGACGCGCTGCTTGGTCTTGCCAGGGATTGGCGTCCCGACATGGTGGTCGGTGTATCCCACGCCTACGCTGCCGGCCTGGTAGCCACTCATCTCGACGTGCCGTACGTCCGCAACTTCTTGGATCTGGTGGGAACCGAGGAGGCGGACGAGGGCGCGACTGAGATTCTCTCGCCACAGCTGCGGAAACTGGGGCTGGACCAGCTCCCGCAGCCAGAGGTGCTCATCGACGTCTGCCCACCCGTTTTGCGAGGCAAGGAGAATGCCTCGCCGGTGCAGCTGATCCGTTTTCTCGCGGCCAATGAGCAGCGGCCCCTTGAACCCTGGATGTACGCCCGCGGCGAGGGCAAGCCCCGGGTCCTGATCACTGCGGGCACCCGGGGCGGGCCGTCGAGGGCCATGAACGCCAGACTCGTGCGAATGCTGCACGACGCGCTGTCCGCGCTGGACATCGAGATACTGGTCGGAGGCCTCGAAGACGTGGTCGGCGGCCTGCGCGCCGAACTCGGCGACCCCCGCATCGGCTGGCTTCCCATGGACATCGTGGCGCCCACCTGCGACCTGATCGTCCATCACGGCGGCGGAGTCACCGCCCTGACCGCCGTGAGCGCCGGGACGCCACAGCTGGCCGTGCCGCAGGAAGAGTACCAGGTCGCATGCTGCCGGCCTATCACCGACTTCGGAGCCGGCATCCAGCTGGCACCCGGCCAGGGAACGGCCGGGCACATCGCGCGGGCCTGCCGGGAGATCCTCGCCGACCCCAAGTACAAGCGGCGCTCCCAGGCCCTCGCCCGCGAAATCGCCGCGCAGCCGACGCCGGCCGACGTCGCCCAGGTGCTGGAGCAGCGAGCCGCTCGCTGAGCGGCAGCCGGTCAGAAGGGATGGCGGCGGCTGAGTGCCTGCTCGCCGCCATCCCCTGATTGTGATGGTGAACGCGGCGGACCGCGCCTGGCGCACCCAGCCCTTCATGGAACGGGCCACGGCACGCGATACTACGGATAGATGGCTTCCGGCTGCCCCTTCGTGCCGTGCATAGTCCAGAGCAGGTCGGCGAGATGTCCGGGGTCGACGGTAGGCATCTCCCAGACCGGGGCGCCCGCGGCTTTGGCCTTCTCCATCTCGGCGTGGAAGGCGCTGTTCGTGATGGCTGCACCGATGTAGAGCATGCCGACGTAGACGCCTTTGCCGGCTACCTCGGCGTGCAGGGCTTGCAGGTAGTTGCGCTGGGCGGCTTGTGCGGGACTTGGGCCGCTCATGTCCGGCAGGCCCTGCACGGTGCTGCCGCCCTGCGCGGTCAGGATGGCGCCGTCTCCCTGCTCGAGCATGTGCGGCAGGAACTCCTGCACGAGTGCCAGCATCGTGTAGAAGATCAGCGGCATGAATTTCTGGGCGTGCTGCGGGGTCAGGCTGGCTGCGGAAACAAACCCGGTGTTAGGGGTGGGTGCATAGTAGAAGGCGTCGAGGTCGCCGGCCGTAGCGCGAATCTGCTCGGCCAGCCGGGGCGTGGCGCCGGTGTCGGATAGGTCGGCAGTGATGACGTGCGCGGTTGCCCCGGCACTGGTCAGATCCTTCGCCAGCCGGTCAAGTGGCTCCGGGCGGCGACCCACCAACGTGACGGCGTAACCCTCTCGCGCGTAGCGACGGGCGACAGCCTGGCCGAGGCCGGGTCCGGCTCCGAACACAGCGATGGATTTGGACATAGGAATACTCCGATGGGTAGTTCGACCATTACTCCGAACCACCTAAGGCCACATTTACCTGGTCGTCAAGTGATTCAATGAGGTTTTCTCGTGCGCCCAGCAGAATGGGAGGTGACAACCGTGACGTAATGCCAATGGTGTTTTTTCGTGTTTGTAAGCTCACCGTTGCCTGCCGGTGGAAGTCCGGTCCCGGTAGCTGTCAGGAGGCCCGGTAGCGGGCTGGCCGCTTCGCCTGGAAGCGGGCCGGGCCTGAGCTGAGCCCAGCGCTCGCGCGGGACGGAATGCGCGCATGGCGGGACGCCCACGCTTACGACAACTATTCCAGGCTGGTCACGGGTGTGTACATAGGAGCGAATATCGCGCTTAAGCATACACTTGGAGCCCGCGCGGAACCGGCGCACCGGGAGGGCGCGGCACCAGGGGGCCGGCAACTGATTCGGCAACGAGGCTCCCTGAGACGATGCTCTTGGCGAATCACCGCGTCCTATCGGGGCCTCGCTGCCAAATCACGGGCACGCCGCACCCGCTTCAGATCATGACTTCCAGTCCGCGGATGGCCATTTGCGCCCAAGCGTCGTCAACCACCGTGAAATGGCACAGAACTCGCGGCGGAGCCACTTGCGGCGAGCGGCGTCATGCAACGGGAACGTGGAGTTCACCGCAACCGCGGAGGCCAAGCCCGGCGGGTCAGGGCCTCAAGTCGGTGGCGGCCCGGCCCGAGCCGTCCGCGTAGAACGGCGTCGAGTCATGCTCGTGGGTGATCCGCCAGCCCGCGGCCGTCCGGCGGAACCCGATGGTGGACCGGAACCACATGTCAACCCGCTCGCCGTCCGCCTTCGTGCCAGTCACGTGGGTGAGGCCGTGACTGAAGGCAACGTCGTCACCTGCTTCGATGACCGGCTCGCCGATATCGTAGCTGGGCGGGCCGGCCCAGGCCCGCACCCAGCTTTCGAAATCGGCCGGGTCGCGAATCTCGTTTCCGTAACGCAGCGGCGGGATCAGCCGGAAGCTGGCAACCTGGGGCCCGTAAAGGGCCACCACGCGGTCGGCGTCCCCGGCGGTGATGGCAGCGGCGCGGTAGTCCAGCAGTGCCCGGATCTGCTCCCGGACGGTCGGTTCAGTCTCTGTAGCACTGCCCTTAAGTTTTCGGTGAAGCGTCCCATTCTGGGAGATTCGACTTTGTGACCTCGATGGTGTAGGTGACTTCCTCAGTGCGGCGGGTTCGGCGTTCGGCTGCGGTTCTGCCGGAGGTTCGCTGGCGGCCCTGGCGGTGGCGGGGCAGGGCGAGGATCGCGGCGTTCAGGCTGGCCAGAGGGCTGTCGGAGCGGTGGCCGCAGTGCCGGCAGGGTGCCCCGGCGGCGACGTGGGAGCGGACGAGGCCGAGGACGGCGGTGAACGGGATGAGGCCGGGGTCGATGCCGGCGGATCCTGCGGCGCGGGCGGCTGCGGCCGCGGTGATGTTGTGGATGAGCAGCAGTGCCCAGGCCTCCTGGCGCGCCAGGTCCGGGGACTGGCCGCGCAGCGGCCGGCGGGGGCCGCGGACCGTCTTCTTCAAATGCAGGAACGCGATTTCGATTTGCCATCTTTCTGCATACAGGACGGCGATCTCGGCCGCGGGGAATGCCGCGTGGTCCAGCAGGGTGGTCAGGACCCGCATCCGGGTCGTCTTGGCCCGGCCGCTGCGGGCCGTCGCGGTGACGGTGAAGGTGACCAGCCGGGCGAGGGCGTCCGGAAGCCGTTCCGCGCGCGGGCCGCCGGCGTCTTTCCTGCGCCGGGCGCGCATGCCGTCTGACTCGTGCAGCATGACCAGTTCAGAGCCGTCAGGCAGGGTCTTCACCGTCTTGAGCGGGACGGGCTTCCCGCCGTTCTTGACCCGCCAGGCCAGCTCCGCGCCGGTGCCGGAGAACCGTATCCAGCGGTACATGGAGAAGAACCCGCGGTCGGCGAGGTTCAGCATGCCCGGCCCGAAGCTGATCAGGCCCGCACAGCTCGCCGGCATCGCGAGGGACCTCGCGCGCTGGACCGGCGACTTCTACGAGGAAAGAGCCCGGGACGCCGACGAGGACCTGCCCGCCACCGACGTGATCATGATGCAGGGCGACGGCAAGGGCATCGCCATGCGCCCCGAGCACCGCAGGAACAAGGGAAAACAGGACGGCACGCGGCCCGGGATCAAGAAGATGGCCGGGATCGTCGCCGTCCTGGCCGGGCAGTGGGCCGGCGGGCAGCTGCTCCGCGTCCTGCACGGCCGGGCGAAAGCCGTCGCCGCCACCCTCGCCGCCGTCGCCCGCAAGACCCGCGCTCATCCCCGCACCCGGCACCTCGACCTCACCGACATGGACCGGGCCGTCACCTACCTCACCAACACCCACGCGCACATGAAATACGACAAGGCCCTGGCCAACGGCTGGCCCATCGCCACCGGCATGATCGAGGGCGCCTGCAGGTTCGTCATCGAAGACAGATTCGGAATTACCGGCGCCAGGTGGTCTCCCGACGGCGCCGAGGTCATCCTTAAGATCCGCGCCGTCGTCGTCAGCGGCGACCTCGACGACTA
>DAHVAN010000129.1 GCA_027314595.1 Actinomycetota bacterium
GATCCCGCTGCAGGCCTACTTCCGGATCAACACCGAGAACATGGGCCAGTTCGAGCGGACGCTGATCATCGTCGACGAGGGCGCCTACGTGCACTACGTCGAGGGCTGCACCGCGCCGATCTACAAGTCCGACAGCCTGCATTCGGCGGTGGTCGAGATCATCGTGAAAAAGGACGCCCGCTGCCGGTACACGACGATCCAGAACTGGAGCACCAACGTCTACAACCTGGTGACCAAGCGCGCGGTCGCGCAGCAGGGCGCCACCATGGAGTGGATCGACGGCAACATCGGCTCCAAGGTGACGATGAAGTACCCGGCGGTCTACCTGATGGGCGAGCACGCCAAGGGCGAGACGCTGTCCGTGGCGTTCGCCGGCGCGGGCCAGCACCAGGACGCGGGCGCGAAGATGGTGCACTGCGCGCCGAACACCAGCTCCACGATCGTCTCCAAGTCCGTCGCCCGCGCGGGCGGCAGGACGTCCTACCGCGGGCTGGTCAACGTGCAGGAGGGCGCCGCGCACTCCAGGTCCACGGTCAAGTGCGACGCGCTGCTCGTCGACACGATCAGCCGGTCCGACACCTACCCCTACAACGACATCCGCGAGGACGACGTTGAGATGGGGCACGAGGCCACCGTCTCGAAGATCTCCGCCGACCAGCTGTTCTACCTGATGAGCCGCGGCCTGACCGAGGACGAGGCGATGGCGATGATCGTGCGCGGCTTCGTCGAGCCGATCGCCCGCGAGCTGCCGATGGAATACGCGCTCGAGCTCAACCGGCTGATCGAGCTGCAGATGGAAGGGGCGGTCGGCTGATGTCAGCACTGAGCGGGGCGGTCCAGACCGCCCCGGTGTCCAGCCTGCACGCGCTCGGTTCGGCGGACCCCGCGGACTTCGCCGTGCCCTCCGGCCGCGAGGAGCAGTGGCGCTTCACCCCGCTGAGCCGCCTGCGCGGCCTGCACGACAGCACCCCGCTGGGGTCCGCGGGGGTGACCGTGCAAGCGGACCCCGCTCCCGAGGTGAGTGTTGACTTTCATCCCGAACGGTCCCGGCTGACTGCGGACAGCACGTTCCTGCCGGCCGACCGGGTCAGCGCCCGCGCGTACTCCGCGGCGGCCGGCGCGACCGTCGTCACGGTGCCGAAGGAGGCGGACGCCTCCCGCCCCACCTACCTCCGGGTGAGGGGAACCGGCGCGGCGGCGGCCACGGCCGGGCACCTCGCCGTCGACGTGCAGCCGTACGGCCGCGCCGTCGTGGTCATCGACCAGCGGGGCAGCGCCACCTACGCGGACAACGTGGAGATCAGCGTCGCCGACGGCGGCGAGCTCACCGTGGTCTGCCTCGCCGACTGGGACGACGACGCGGTGCAGGTGTCGCACCACCACGCGACCATCGGCAGGGACGCGCGCTTGCGGCACTTCGCCGTGACGCTCGGCGGCTCGCTGGTCCGGCTGTCTGCCACGGTCCGCTACACGGGCCCAGGCGGCGACGCCGAGCTGTACGGCCTGTGCTTCGCCACGGCGTCTGCGCGCACGGGCGGGCAGCATCTGGAGCACCGGCTGTTCATCGACCACAACACGCCCGACTGCCGCAGCCGGGTCACGTACAAGGGCGCGCTGCGCGGCGAGGGCGCGCACACCGTGTGGATCGGCGACGTGCTGATCCGCCCGCAGGCCACCGGCACCGACAGCTACGAGTACAACAGGAACCTGGTGCTCACCGACGGGGCGCACGCCGACTCGGTGCCGAACCTGGAGATCCTCACCGGCGAGGTGGCCGGCGCCGGGCACGCCAGCGCCAACGGCCGGCTCGACGACGAGCACCTGTTCTACCTGATGGCCCGCGGGATACCTGTGGAGGAGGCACGCCGCCTGGTGATCAGGGGCTTCTTCGGCGAGCTCATCGCCAAGATCGGCGTGCCCGAGCTTGAGCAGCGCATCGCCGAGGAGATCGAGGCGGAGCTGTCATGACCAGCCCAGGCCCCGGCTTCACCCGGGCCTGCGCGCTGTCCGACCTCACCGACGGCGAGGCGCTGGCCGTCGAGGTGGCCGGCGAGCCGGTCGCGCTCGTGCGCACCGAGGGCGAGGTGTTCGCCATCCGCGACGTGTGCTCGCACGCCGAGGTGCCGCTGTCGGAGGGCGAGATCGACGGCTGCACGATCGAGTGCTGGCTGCACGGGTCCCGCTTCGACCTGCGCACCGGCAAGCCGACCGGCATGCCCGCGACCGAGCCGGTGCCCGTCTACCCAGTGAGGATCGACGGCGGCGACGTCCTCGTCGCCCCTCATCCCGAGACAACCCCTCATCCCGAGACAACAACAGTGGAGTCATAAGTGTCCACCCTCCAGATCCGTGACCTGCACGCCTGCGTCGCCGAAGCCGACGGGACGCTGCGGGAGATCTTGCGCGGCGTGAACCTCACGGTCGCCGACGGGCAGACGCACGCCATCATGGGACCGAACGGCTCCGGCAAGTCCACCCTGGCCTACGCGATCGCCGGGCACCCCAAGTACATCGTCACAAGCGGCGGCGTCACGCTGGACGGCCAGGATGTGCTCGCGATGAGCGTGGACGCCCGCGCCCGGGCCGGGCTGTTCCTGGCCATGCAGTACCCGGTCGAGGTGCCCGGCGTGTCGGTGGCGAACTTCCTGCGCACCGCGGTCACCGCCGTGCGCGGCGAGGCGCCGAAGCTGCGCGAGTTCATGAAACAGATGCGCGGCGCGATGAGCAGCCTGTCCATCGACCCCAAGTTCGCCGAGCGCAGCCTCAACGAGGGGTTCTCCGGCGGCGAGAAGAAGCGCCACGAGATCCTGCAGCTTGAGCTCCTGGACCCGAAGATCGCCGTGCTCGACGAGACCGACTCCGGCCTGGACGTGGACGCGCTGAAGATCGTCGCCGAGGGCATCAACAGGTTCCGCGCCAGATCCGGCCACGGCGTTCTGCTGATCACCCACTACAACCGGATCCTGCAGTACGTCCAGCCGGATTTCGTCCACGTGTTCGTCGGCGGCCGGGTCGTCGAGGAAGGCGGTCCCGAGCTGGCCAGGCTCCTGGAGAGCGAGGGCTACGAGCGGTTCACCGGGGCAGGGGCGACCGTATGACGTTCGACGTCGGGCGGATCCGCAAGGACTTTCCCATCCTGGACCGGACCGTCAGGGGCGGCCGGCCGCTCGCCTACCTGGACAGCGCCAACACCTCCCAGAAGCCGCGCCAGGTCATCGACGCGCTCAGCGAGTTCTACGAGCGGCACAACGCGAACATCCACCGCGCCACCCACGAGCTCGGCGAGGAGGCGACCGAAGCCTACGAGGGCGCCAGGCTCAAGGTCGCGCGGTTCGTCGGCGCCGCCGACGAGACCGAGGTGGTCTTCACCAAGAACGTCTCCGAGGCCATCAACCTGGTCGCGTACTCGCTCGGCAACGCGACCGCGCTGTCCGGGCCGCTGGCTCTGCGGGACGGCGACGAGATCGTCGTCACCGAGATGGAGCACCACTCCAACCTGGTCCCGTGGCAGCTGCTGTGCCAGCGGACCGGGGCCAGGCTGCGCTGGTTCGGCGTCACCGAGGACGGGCGCCTGGACATGTCGCGGGCGGACGAGCTCATCAACCCGCGGACCCGGCTGGTCGCGCTGGCCCACCAGTCGAACGTGCTCGGCACGATCAACCCGGTGGCGGAGATCGCCGGCCGCGCGCACGCGGCAGGCGCGCTCGTGCTCGCCGACGCCGCGCAGTCGGTACCGCACGGCCGGGTGGACGTGCGCGACCTCGGCGCCGACTTCGTCGGCTTCACCGGCCACAAGATGTGCGGTCCCACCGGGATCGGCGTGCTGTGGGCGCGCCGGGAGCTGCTTGAGCAGATGCCGCCGTTCCTCGGCGGCGGCGAGATGATCGAGAGCGTCTGGATGGACCGGGCCACGTTCGCGGCGCCGCCGCACAAGTTCGAGGCGGGGACGATGCCGATCGCGCAGGCCGTCGGTCTCGGCGCGGCCGTCGACTACCTCACCGAGGTGGGGCTTGACGCCATCAGGGAGCACGAGCAGGAGCTGGTCCGCAGGGCCCTGCCCGCGCTGGCGGGGATCGAGGGCCTGCGTATCCTGGGGCCGGTGACGCCGCAGGACCGCGGCAGCGCGATCTCGTTCGAGGTCGACGGCATTCACCCGCACGACATGAGCCAGGTGCTCGACGACCGCGGCATCGCGGTGCGGGCCGGGCACCATTGCGCCTGGCCGCTGCATCGCGCGCTGGGCGTGCAGGCGAGCACCCGCGCCTCGTTCTACCTCTACAACACCCCGGCCGAGGTCGACGCCCTGGCCGAGGCGATCGGCTACGCCAGGCACTTCTTCAAGGTCGCGTTATGCAGCTCGAATCCATGTACCAGGAGATCATCCTGGACCACTACAGGAACCCGCACCACAAGGGCCTGCGGGACCCGTACGACGCGCAGGTGCATCACGTCAACCCGACGTGCGGTGATGAGGTGACGCTGCGGGTCACGCTCAAGGACGTCGGCGGCGGGAAGGTGATCGAGGACGTCTCCTACGACTCGCTCGGCTGCTCGATCAGCCAGGCGAGCGCCTCGGTGATGACCGACCTCGTGATCGGCAGGCCGGTCGGCGAGGCGATCAGGATCGGCGACGCCTTCCTCGCGCTGATGCAGTCCAAGGGCGACGCCGAGCCCGACGAGGACATCCTGGAGGACGCGGTGGCGTTCGCCGGCGTGTCGAAGTACCCGGCCCGTATCAAGTGCGCCCTGCTCGGCTGGATGGCGTGGAAGGACGCGACAGCACGGGCGCTCGCGCAAACCGACGGAGGGCGGCCATGACCGAGAACGCGCCAGAGCTTTCCCAGGAGGTCGAGGACGTCCTCGAGGCGCTGCGCGACGTCGTCGACCCCGAACTGGGCATCAACGTCGTCGACCTCGGCCTGGTCTACGGCGTGGACGTGGACGCCGACGAGGTGGCCACCCTGGACATGACCCTGACCAGCGCCGCCTGCCCCCTCACCGACGTGATCGAGGACCAGGCCCGCGAGGCCCTGGACGGCGTGGTCCGCGACTTGCGGATCAACTGGGTCTGGATGCCGCCGTGGGGCCCGGAGAACATCACCGAAGACGGCCGCGAGCAACTGCGCGCCCTCGGCTTCAACATCTGACGCGCCATCGCGTCCCCGGCTCCCCGCCCCGGCTCCCCGCCTCTCACCGGCGTCCCGTGCGACTCACGCGAGCCACTGGCTCGTGCCGCGTTCCGGGCCATATGCGCATCTGCCCCGGTCTTATCGGGCCATATGCGCGTCTGCCCCGGTCACGTGAGGGCCGGCTGGCGCGCTGCCGCGCCCGGCAGCCCGGCAGCCTGCCTAGTCGCGGGTGTAGAAGGGGACCGTGTTCCGCGCCACCCAGACGTCGAGGAGGTCGGGCTCGGATTCGCCGGGGAAGGTGACGTCGATCGGGAACGGGGCCTGCAGCGGCACCGCCGCCACGGCCCGCTCGATCGTGCACAGGACCGCCTCGTGGGCCGGCTCGCTCGCCGGGTCGTCGAGGGTGACCGAGATGATCAGGCCCTCGCCCTGGCCGGGCACGGACAGCCAGGCGCGCGCGGCGTGCCGCACGGCCGGCAGCGAGTGCAGGCCGCTGCCGACCTCGCGCAGCAGCGCCTCCGGCTCGGCGGGGGGATGCCCGACCCGCACCGGCGGGCCGGCGGCGGGCCGGACGGCGGCCGGGTAGCCGGCGGCCAGGTCGGCGACGCCTTCGGGGTAGATGGGCACGCTCGCCTCCGCGCCCGGGTTGATAGCGATGCCGAGCCCGGCGGGCAGGTGGCTGGCGAACGCGGCGGCGGGCACGACGATGTGCGGCACCACGCGGGAGCCGCCGGTCCGCTGCCAGCGCCGCTCGACGCCGGGGAACGCGTGCTCGCCCGGCGGGTGCTCGCCGGCCTGGCAGCCGTTGGCCCGCGGGCTGGGGGCGCCGGGTCCCGCGGCGGGCCCCGCGCCGGGGTCGGCGAGCGAGCCGGCCCAGGCGGCGAGGCGCTGGACCGAGGTGAAAGACGGCACGAATTCGGCGCCCAGGTAGATGACGGTCGGCAGGGTGACCGCGGAGCCGTCGGTGACGGGCCTGCGGCCGGGGGGCAGCGGCACCCACAGGCGCGCCCGCGCGAGCTCGTCGAGCAGGTCCTCCATCCGGTCGCCGTCCTTGACGACGGCGCTGAGGGCCTGCTCGACGGCCTCGCACGAGGAGTACGCTCCGTCAGGTGCGCTCCTGGCCCCGCCCCAGGCGACGGCGCCGGGTCGCACGAACATGCCGCCGGACGCCATGGCCTGCGCGGGAAGGGCATCGGCGGGAGGAGCCGGGGGCTGCGCGGGCATGACGCCGTCCCCTGGATCGTCATCGGGATCGATCGGGAGCATCGGGGTCTTCCTCGTGGGGCTCGTGGACGTCGGGGGGCTGGAGCGCATTCGTTGTACGGATAGTAAACACGATGAGGCAGTACGTAGTGAAGAACATCGCAAACAGCGCCGGCAGGTGGCTGGATGTCGCCCCGGCGCGCTTTCCCGGATGGATTGCCGCTTTCGCCGCCCGGCACGGCGGCGCCGCGCCGGGCGCCGCCCTGACGGTGGCGCTGTCCGGCGAGACGGTGATTTACACCGCGCCGGACGGGGCGGTGGCGCAATGCCACCCGCCGTTCCCGCCCGTCCCCGGGCTCGCCGCCGCGACCGCCCCGCCGACCCTGGGGGCCCCGCCCGCCCCGGCCGCCCC
>DAHVAN010000147.1 GCA_027314595.1 Actinomycetota bacterium
CGCCCCGAGCTGCCCGGCCCGGACCAGCTCGCCGCCACCATCGCGGACCTGCCCGCCCTGTGGTCCGCCCCGGCCACCAGCGACAAAGACCGCAAGCGGCTGCTGCGCACCCTGCTGGCCGACGTCACCATCACCCCGTCCGCCAGCGGCCCCGCCCAGATCACGATCGGGCTGCGCTGGAAGTCCGGCGCCAGCCAGCAGGTCCAGGTCACCCGGCGCCGCAGCGCCATCCAGCTGCGCTGCACCGACCCGGCCGCGATCGGGCTCGCCCGCCGCATCGGCCCCGGCCTGGACAACAACGCCCTCGCCGCCGCGCTCAACGACGCCGGGCACCGCACCGGCACCGGGCAGCCCTTCGACGGGGTCGCCGCCGCCAACCTGCGGAACTACCACCGCATCCCCTGCCCCGGGCTGCTCGAGGACGGCGAGCTGACCCCGCGGCAGGTCGCCGAGCTGACCGGCGTGCCGGCAGGCACGGTGCACTACTGGATCAGGTCCGGTGACCTGGCCGCCCGCCGCGGCCCGGCCGGACGCTGGCGCATCCCCTTCCCGCCCGGCGTCGAAGCCGCCTGCCGCGAGCGCGCCGCCGGCTCCGCCCACCAGCACCGCAGCACCGACCCGGCACCCCGCCGCGAACAGGAGCTCACGATCGCCGAGGTCGCGGCCCGGCTCGGCGTCAAGCCCGACGTCATCTACGCATGGGCAGAATGGGGCCACATACCCGCCCGGCGAGGTGACGCCGGACGGCTGTGGATCGACTTCACCCCCGCCGCCGAGCACGCGTGCCTCGAACGGATCACCAGGTCATACAAGCTCCCCGCCACCATCAAAGCCCAAGCCGAACAACGCCTGGAAAGGACAGCAGTATGAAGCACACGTCCCCACCGTGGGCGACAGGGTGGCGCAGACAGCGGCCGCACTGGCGCTGGAACCCCGCGCGGAGTCCATCTTCCATGAGGACTCCTACGGTTACCGGCGAAATCGCGGGGCGCTGGATGCCGTCGGCACGTGCCGGAAGCGGTGCTGGGAGAAGCCCTGGGTGATCGACCTCGACATCCGGAAGTTCTTGGATCCATGGTCACACTGCTCCTTTCGTTCATTGTGGTGGTCAGAACAGCCCGTCTTGGGGGGCTGGGGGTGCGATACGCAGGCCTTTCCTGCGTCCGGTGCGGACGTGGACGGCGCGGCTCTTGCTGGTACTCACATGTCCCACTGGCTAGGTTCCGGCCGCGACGACCGCGTCGAGCATCTTCCGCGTAGGCTCGGCGTCGCCGCGCATGATCGCGGCGACGGCTCCGAAGTTTGGGGTAGCGCCGTGGTGCTGCCAGGCAAAGCGTGATCCGCGCGTCAGGAAACACGCCCCCAGCCCGAGCCATGGGCGCGGCGAGATATGACAGCATGACTGTGTGAGCATGCGAGTGCCCGAGCGGGAAACGCGGCTAGAAGCCGAGGAGTACCTCGCCGCGCCGCCGGACGCCTTCGGCGATATCGAGGTCGTTGACGGGCTCGTGGTCTACAACATGGCGCAGTCAGAGTTGCATGACCTCGTGGTGCGTCGGCTGGCCGCAGCCTTGGAGAATGCCCGTCCGGCTGAGGGACCGTGCTTCCGGGTCAGCTCGGATGTCGCGGTAAGGTTTGCCGATGCCGCGAGTTCGTCGGCCGACCGCAGGCTTAACGTCCGGTACCCCGACATCATTGTCCGCGACTGTGACCCCTACGACGTGAACACCGTACGAGATCACATTCAGCTCGTCGTCGAGGTGACCTCGGAGGCGACTGTCGAGATCGACACCACGGCCAAGCGTCTCCAGTACGCCGCCGCCGGGGTTCCCGGATATCTGGTCATACATTTCGACAAGGACTGGGCGCGGATCAGCGAGATTGAGGAGTACCGCCTCGACTGGTCCGGCCGCCGGTACGTCGCGCATGCTGTGCACCGCCGGGCGCTGATACTGGATGAGCCGCTTCGCCTCACTGCTACGTTCGAGGACCTCCAGCGTCCTTGAAGTCATAGACGGAACAGGTACTGACCTGCTGCCCATGCGCGCTGCGGCGGTAAGTGCGGTTAGCCACGCTGGTTCTCCGGCATCCCAGCGGCCAGTGGCGTACTGCGAAGTCGGACGAATAACCTGTGTCATTATCGTTTGCACCGTGGAGCCTGCCGTCATTGACACGTTGCATGATGGTCTGGCGGGTAACGCCGTAGGCGAGGGTGGCCTCGAGCATGGCCAGCCAGCCGTCGGGGGCGTCGTCTACGAACAGGGCGCGGATTTCGGGGGTGAGCCGGATCCGCCAGGGCGCGCCGGGGGTGAGCTGCTCGCCTTTGATGAAGCCGTCGCCGAGCCAGCGGTGCAGGGTGGAGGGGGCGAGCCCGAGTTCGGCGGCTGCGTCGGCCACGGTGAGCAGTGCGCGAGCAGGTGAGGCTGCCTTGCGGTCAGGTCCTTCCACCACCTGCGCACCTTCTTGTATGACCTGAGCCGTTTGTACTTCCGCTTCGCCCGGCGCACCAGGTAGGAGTTGATGCGCTCCAGCAGGGGGTTCAGCACGGTCCTGTAGAACCTGTACCCGGACGCGCAAATCGCCCGGCTGCATCTCCCGCAGAGGCCGGCCGAGCCATTCCCGGATCAGGTCCAGGTGCCCGGTGTCGTTGCGGATCGTGCTGTCGACCAGGCCTGCCGACGCCCTCGCCAGCACGAACCCGGCCAGCACGTCGGTCTCGAAGGCCTCGATCTCCTCCGCTCCCGGCGGCTCCTGCAGCTCGCGCAAGTCACGTACCAGCGCCAGTACCAACCCGCACCCCCGGTCCCGTCTTCACCCTGCGTCGCAAGATCACCGAAAGCGACCGAGTTTCATGGAGAGTGAATGATCGTCATCGGTGCGTGGCGACAGAGCGGGAGAAGCCGCAAGCCATACGCTAGGCCCGATCGGGACGGCGGGGCGCTAGCCGCTAGCCAGTGAACTCACGCACTGCTGCGTACCCTAATAGCAGGCGCAGGACGCTGACGACCTTGCCGATGATGACCGCGGTGTCGGCCGGGATCGGGATGTAGGCGGGGTTGTGCGGGATGAGCCAGGTGTGCCCGCCGGCCTTCCTGAGGGTCTTGACGGTTGCCTCCCAGTCGGCGGAGCCGTCGGCCGGGAGCATGGCGGCGACGATGTCGCCGCTGTCGGCGTCGGGCTGTGCCCGCCGCGATCCGCCCCACCAGCGGCACGTCGGCCATGCGCCCCTGTCCGGGCGCCGCTGCCTCCGGGCCGTCGTCGTCCTGGCCGGGCAGCCGGGGCACGGCGGTCCGCGGCCGGCCGGGCTCGCGGCTCACGTAGCCCGCCGCCTGCAGCACCGACATCTGGTAGGCGACGCTGGACGTGCTCGCCAGTCCCACCGCCTCCCCGATCTCCCGGAGGCTGGGCGGGTATCCCTTGCTCCGCGCCGATTCCCGGATGAACCTGATGATCTTGCGCCGCAGCGGGGTCAGGCCCGGGCCGTCTTCCCCTTCGTCCATGGCCCCCGTGATCGTTCTCATGTCACAACACGCTAGCAGGATCGATTCGTTAATCAAATAAGTCTTCGATTATGTGCCGGTTACATCACGTCTTGCGGCGAATCGGTCCGCAGGACAGTCACTCCTGGATCCTCTGGTGCGGGCGGTGGCCTGGTTGCGGCACTGTGGGCGCCGTGCCCGGGCGTGGTGCCGGACGGTGGCCGTCGTCCCCGCGGCCGGCCTGTTAGGGCAGGATGAGCGGCCCGCGCGGCCGGGAGGCCTGCCGTGCCGATTGTCCGGGGTGCCGTGGCGGGCTAGTCTCTGCGCCATGAGCGCAGGCCTCCGGACAGTGATCGCGTCTTACGGTTCGCCCCAGTTCCGGTTCCTGCGCCAGGTGCTGGAGGACGCCGGGCACGAGCCGGTCGCGTACCTGCTGAGCCGTTCGATGCGCTCGGCCGGGCCTGCGGACCCGGGCATCCTCGACGCGGCGAAGGCAGTCCTCTCGGACCTGCCGGACGGGATGGACCTGCTGCTGCCGGGGAAGACAGGCTCGGTCGCGCAGATGCTCGCCGGGTACCGGCCGGACCTGCTCGTGGTGTTCGGGTTCAACTGGCGGCTGCCGGCGGAGGTCCTCGGACTGCCCCGGCTGGGGGTGGTGAACATCCACCCGTCGGCGCTGCCCCGCTACCGGGGGCCGTCGCCGGTCCTGCACGCCGTCCGCAACGGCGACCCCTCGTTCGGGGTCACGGTGCACAAGATGAGCGAGGTGATCGACGCGGGCCCGGTCCTGGCTCAGGGGGACGGGATACCGCTGCCGGAGGAGGTCACGCACCAGGGCGTGTGGGAGCTCACCAGGGCCGCGGTCCCGGGCCTGCTCAAGGACGCGCTGGAGCGCCTGGCCGGCGGGGACCCGGGGACTCCCCAGGATGAGGGCAAGGCGACGTACGCGCCGTTCCCCCCGGCGGACTGGCAGGAGGTCACCTGGCGGGACACCAGGTTCCGGACGCACAACCAGGTCCGGGTGCTGCGGATGCTCAACGGGGGCGCGGGCCCAGTCGCGGAGCTGCGGGGCCGGCGGGTGCGGGTGGACCGGACCAGCCTTGCCGGCGGCCAGGGCGAGCGGGTCGAGTGCGCGGACGGGCCGCTGTGGGTGACCTGGTCCGACCCTGGCTCAGGAGGCTAGCAGCGCCTGCAGGCCCTGCCGCAGCCGGGCGGCCTCGTCGTCAGCGAACGGCTCGATGAGGGCCAGGGCCTGCCTGGCGTGCCCGGCGCCGTCGCCGGCGTCGCCGAGTTCCCGCTCGCAGCCGGCGAGGTGCGCGAGCGCGGCCGCTTCCTGCCAGGCGTCGCCGAGGCGCTGGTGCATGCGGGCCGCCTCCAGGTGGAAGGCGGCGGCATCGCGGTAGTTCCCGGCTGCCGCGAGGGCCTGCCCGGCGCAGTCGAGTGCCGTCGCCTCGCGGCTGGGGTCCCCGATCTGGCGCTGCAGGGACGCCGCCATCTTGCAGCACGTCATCGCCTCGGCGGGGTCCCCGGCGGCCAGGCGGACGCGCGCCGCCTCGATCAGCCACCATCCCTCCCACATCCGGTTGCTCGCGGCGTCCGCGATGCGCAGCGCCGCGTCGACCGCGCCGGCGGCGGCCGGGACGGCGCCGAGCAGCCGCTGCGCCCAGCTGAGCAGCCACAGCGCGTTCCCCTCGTAGGCGGGATCCCGCAGCCCGGCGAACAGCGCCGGGAGGGGTGTGACAACCTCCAGGGCGGCCTGCGCGTCACCGGACTCCAGGAGCGCTTCCGCCTGGTTCATCATCCCCAGGCCCTCCCACAGGGAGTCGCCGAGGCGGCGGGCGGCTGCGGCGGTTTCCCGGAAGTACCCGGCGGCCTCCCGCAGCTCCCGGGTTCGCAGGCCGATCAGCCCGAGGGCGTTCAGCGACTCCATGGTGCCGCGCTCGTCGCCGGCTTCCCGCCGGATGGACAGGGCCCGCTCGTGCGCGTCCCTGGCCTCGCCCAGGCTCCGGCGGCGGAACAGGTACTTCCCGCGGTTGTCCAGCGCGAGGGCCAGGGCGCCGGGGTCGTTCATCTCCTGCGCCGCGCTGACCGCCACGGCGCTGAGCTCCGACCAGTCGTCGAACGTGAAGTGCTGCATGTGGATGGGGCTCAGCGTCATCGCCAGCTCCCACGCCCTGCGCGGCAGGCCCGCCCCGGCGGCGGACCGGGCGGCGGCGACGAGGTTGGGCCGCTCCGTGTCGAACCACTCGTATGCCGCAGCGGCGTCGGCGAACGCCGGCGGCGCCTGCCCCTCGGTCACGGCGGCGTCCGCGGTGAACCTGTCGCCCGAGGACAGGAGGTCCGATGCCCGGGACGCGGCGGCCGTGTACCAGCGCAGGACCCGGTCCAGCGCGGCGGCGCGCTCGGCGGCGGTGTCGACGGCGCGGGCCTGGTCGAGCGCGTAGGCGCGCAGCAGGTCGTGCAGCTGGTACCGGCCGGGGCGGGGCGAGTCGGCGAGGAAGGCGCCGAGCAGGATGTCCAGGCTCCTGCGGGCATCGCGGGGCGGGACCCCGGCGGCCGCGGCGGCGGCCTGGAGGCTGGCGTCGGGCCCGGGGTGCAGGCCCAGCGCGCGGAACATGCGGGCGGCGTCGTCGGGCAGGTCGCGGTAGGACCACGCGAACACGGTCCGCACGCCCTCGCTCCCGGGGCCGGTTCCCAGGCTGAGGGCGTCCCAGAGCATGGAGTCGTCGCGCAGGTCGGCGATGAGCTCGGCCAGCTTCATCGCGGGCCGCGACGCCGCGCGCTCGGCGGCGATCCGCAGCGCCAGCGGCAGCCGGGCGCAGAGCCGGGCGAGCTCGGCCAGGTCCGCGGCGGAGTCCCTGCGCGAGCCCGTCCTGGTGACCTCGCGCAGCAGCGCAACCGCGTCGGGCTCGCGCAGGATGTCGAGCTGGACCCGCTGCGCCCCGTCCCGGACCGCCAGCCCGCTCAGCTGGCTGCGGCTGGTAATGACCAGCAGCGGGCCGGCGCCGCCCGGGATCAGCGGCCGCACCTGGGCGGCGTCGGCCGCGTTGTCCAGGACGATCAGGATCGAGCGGCCGGCGACCAGGGACCGGAACAGGGCCGCGCGGCCGTCGAGGTCCTGCGGTATCCGGCCGGGCTCGGTTCCCAGGTCCCGCAGGATCCGGTCCAGCGCGGCCCCGGCGCTCACGGGCGGGCCCTCGTCGTAGCCGCGCAGGTTGGCGTAGACCTGCCCGTCGGGGAACCTGTCGCTGATGAGGTGCGCCCAGTGCAGGGCCAGCGCCGTCTTGCCCACGCCGGCCGACCCGGTGATCACCACCACGGACGCGGGCGGCCTGCGGGGCCGGGAGGCAGGGGCCCCGGGCGGCGGGGCGGCCAGCCTGGCCAGGGCGCGCAGCTCCGGCCTGCGGTTCACGAACGCGCTCACGTCGGCGGGAAGCTGCCTCGGCACGATGCCCGGGCCCCGGGGACTGTCCTGCGCACCGTGGAAGTGTATGCCGCCGGAGACGACGCGCGCCTGGACGATGTCGCCCTGGATGCGGCCGCTGCCGATCTCGTTGCCCGCCTCGCCCGGCGGGGCCTCGCCGTCATCGGGGGTCTCTGGCACCCGGGCGCCCCTAGGAGCGGATGGGACCCGGACGGCCCGCCTGCTGCAGGTAGCCCGGCGGGATGGCCGGCCCCGCGAGGGGGGGGTGGGGGCAAAGGCGCCACCTCGCGCCGGAAGAACCCGGCGATCGGCTCGCCCCGCTCGTACAGGCCGGAGATGAACCCGCGGCAGCGTCCCACCAGCTCCGGATCGGTGTACCGCAGGGCGCACTCGAGCACGCCGTTCGCGTCGTACACGGCCTCGTACATCACCGCGTCGTCCATCGTGTAGATCTCGGGAAGCGGCCCCTGGTCCTCAAGGCCGGCGACCTGGGAGTCGAGCAGGACCCGGATCGGCCCGCCGGTCTCGTCGCGTACCTTCAGCAGGTTCAGCTCCCACTGCATGTACGGGGTCAGCGGGAGGGAGACGATCCGGATCCGGCGCGTGCTGGTGCCCGCCGCGGCGGTTTCCTCGTGGTACTTGACCAGGTCCGGGCGGCGGGCTTCGAGGAGGCGCATCGCCTCGTCCCAGTCGCCGCGGTCGAATGCCTCCCAGCTGGCGTCGCCGGGCTCGGCGAATTCCTGGCCCCGCTCCAGCTTCCAGAATTCCCGGGCGCGCGCGAAATTCTCCTCGAAGTCGGCGTAGTAGGCGGCCAGTTCCATCCGCTCGCCCGCCGCGCCGTCCAGGGGCCTAGGCATCCGGAATGTCTGCCTTCGCCGAGGCGATCGTCGCGCGGGGGATCACCACCAGGCTCTCGCCCGGGTCGACCTTCACGCCGTCGGGCAGCCGCCCGCTGTAGCTCGCGGTGAGCTCGGTGCCGATGATCGCGATGTCCCCGTTGTCGAGCTCCCAGATCTCGGGGCAGCTGGCGTTCCCGCCGGTAATTTCGAGTTCGTGCGCCGATTTCCCCAGCCTCCTGAGGAAATCCGCGGTCTCGTCCGCATCCCATTTCGCGCCCATTTGCCACCCCTTTGCATTGTCCGCGAAGAAGGCGCCCGGAATTATCCGGCACGCCTCCCCGCCCGCAGGGTACTCCGCGTAAGATACGCGGGTCAATCGATTCTTTGGGGGGCCGGCCGTGGCTGACCTTGCAGTGGAGATAGTGACCGCGATTGCCACCGGTGCGGGCGACAGCCTCGCCGCGAAGGGCATCGAGGCCGCCGGGAGGCTGGTCTCCGCGCTCCGCGCGCGGCTCCGCGGCGACGCCCCGGCCCGCGGCGCGCTCGAGATCGCCGTGGAGGACCCCGGCGACCCCGCCGCCCGCGGGCAGCTGGAGGCGCTGCTGCGCGAGCGCATCAGCTGCGACGCCGAGTTCCGCGCCTGGCTGGAGGCACTGTGGTCCGAGGTCGGGCCCGCCATCCGGCCGGAGGCCGGCGAGTCCGCGAACATCGTCCACGGGGACGTCCACGGGGACGTCGTGCAAGCCAGGGACGTCCACGGCGGCATTCACATCGGCCGCGCGGACGGCGCCGCCACCGCCGGGGACGGCACCGGGACTGGCGCAGACGCCGGCTAGGGGTCCCCGCGCGCAGGCGCCCGGCATCGCACTGCCGGGGCGGGCGCCCCCGGCGCCATCGCCGCGGTCTGCCGCCGCCGCGCCGGCGTGTCGTCGTGTATCTCTTTTCCGACCTATGTAGGTTATGGGCGTGAGGAGAACCTACGCGCTGGTGGCGGTGGCCGTCGCGCTGATGTCCGACCCGCGCGGCCGGCACTGGGGCTATGACCTTTCGAGGCGGTCGGGCATCCGCTCCGGCGTCATGTACCCGGTCCTGCAGCGGATGCTCGACGAGGGCTGGCTCGCCGACGGCTGGGAGGACCAAGCGCAGGCGGGCCGGGGGAAGCGGCCGCCCCGCCGGTACTACGAGCTGACCGCCGAGGGCATGACGGAGCTCGGCGCCCTGGTCGCCCGGGCCCGCCACGATGCCCGCTTCGCCCTCCTGGCGGGCGGGCCGGCGCCGCAGGGGGCGGCCGGATGAGCGGCTTCTTTACCCAGGTGATCAGCTGGCGGGCGCTCGTGGCGGCCGTCGTCGTGTTCGGCTTCGCGCCGGGCGCCGTGCTGCGGCTCATCGTCCTGGTGTTCGGGCGGTCGGACCCGCGGCGCCGCGAGCTGCTCGCGGAGCTGCACGCCGTGCCGCGCTGGGAACGGCCGGTATGGGTCGCGGAGCAGCTGGAAGTAGCCCTGGCCGAGGGCATCGGCGGCCGCCTGGCGAGGGCCTGGCGGCGGCTGGCGCCGGGGCGGAGGACCGCCGAGTGGTGGCGCAGGGAGAACGAGGAGGCGCGCAGCACGCGGTACACCATCGGCCATAACTTCGCGAGCGTCTCCGGCCTCGGGATCGGCATATACCTGCTCGTGCTCGTCCCGGGCGCCGGACGGTGGATCTCCTACGCGGCGTGGTCCGCGGTCAGCCTGACGATGGCGTGGTGCCACCAGCGCAACCGCAGGCGCCTTCAGCCCGGGCAGCCCGTCCCCGCCACCCGGTTCCACGCCGTGGTCCTCATCCCCGCGGGCCTGGCGGCCTACGCCTTCACCGCCTACCTGTTCATCGCCGACGTGGCGGCGCTCGCCTCCGGCAGCATGTCGGCCGGCCGCTGGGCGGGGGCCTTCCTGTGCCCGCTTGTCCTGTGGTACCCGTGGGAGGTGATCAGGTCGGGCAGGTGGGCCGCGAGGGCCGGGGAAGGGCAGAGGCCCCAGGAAGGCTAGGCGGCGCACGGTACCGCCCCGCGCTGCCGGGGTCGCATAACCAGCGCATGACCGCCCTGCCCCCACGCGGCCCGTTGCCAGCTCCGGGGCGCCCGCCGATAATTGAGGGCGAGTGCGACTCCGGGGGGAATCATGGCAGGCCTGGAACGGGCCAGGGCCGCGTGGGCGGCGATGCTCGCGGCCTGGCAGGCCCGGTACGCCGGGCAGGCCGCCCAGCTCGCGGGGCTGCTCGCCGACCAGGCGACGGTCCCGCTCGATCCCTTCCCCGGCAACGGGCACAGGCCGTGCTGGTGCCCGTGCGGCACCGCGCACTCGGACGACGACGTGTGCGACGCGGAGGCGGTCACGACCCGCCCGGCGGCGTCAGCGGAGATGGGCACGGTCGACCTCCCCGTCTGCGCCCCGTGCTGGGCGGCGACGGTCGCGCGCATGAACCCGTTAGCGAGCCGCCCCGCCTGGGCGGGCCGCCGCAGTCTTCCGGGCTGGTTACGCCCTTGTGCCTGACACGAGGATCTGCGAAACAGCCGCCTGCCGTCTGGGTGGACGCCGCTGGAACTGCTCAACCACCTCACCTACGTGGAGCTGCGCTGGCTGGAGTGGGGGTTCGAGGGGCGTGCTGTCGCGGACCCCTGGGGTGACCGGCGCG
>DAHVAN010000148.1 GCA_027314595.1 Actinomycetota bacterium
CGGTGCCAGCGGCGGGGCCGCCGCTGGCCAGCCGGCCCTCGCGGGCCAGGCCGCGGGCTCGTCCCCAGCCGCGTGGCCCGCGGACGACGCCAGCGCGCGCGTTCCCGCGGCGATGGCGCGGCCAGGACGGGACTGGCCAGGCAGGGACGCCGACGGCAGCCCGGCTCATCCGGGCGCCCCGGGATCCGGCGGCGGAAGACAGCCGCTGCCCCCGTTCAGCGCACCGCGCACCGAGATTCCGCCGCCTGCCAACCACCCGGCCGCCGCGGACTTTCCGCCCGCCGCGCGCCGCGCGGGCCAGGACGCGGCTCTGCCCTGGGACCGCCCGGCCGGGCCGGGCGCGGCTCCGTCCCGGGAACGGCCACAGGGACCCGAGGCACCCGCGCGCGGACGGCATGCCGGGCCGCCTCGCTCAGGCGCCCCCATGCCCCCCGCCGCCGCGGCGCCGCCTGCGGCGTTCGCCGCACCGGCCTCGCCGGCTCCGCCTTCATCGGCCGAGAAAGCGGCGCCGCCCGTGTCCCCCCGGCGGGAAACGCTGGCGCCGTCCAGCGGCGAGGCGCCCGGCCTGTCGGCTCCCGCTGCTGGCTCACGGCCGGCCGGATCACAGGCACGCTCGTCCACGCCGGACTGGCCATCCACGCCGAGCTGGTTCGACCGCCCGGCGCGCCCCCTGCGCGACACCGAGGTCGAGGCGCCGGAGCCGCCGGAGCCCGGCGACGCGGACACGCCTGTCACCACCGTGTCGGCCGCCGCCTCCGTCGGCGGCACCGAAACGGGCGTCACTGCCGAGGACGCCGGGGATTTCGGCGACGAGGACGCGGCGCCGAAGAACGACAAGCCCGCTCGGGTCGCGCCGAAGACCGGTGCCGCACACGAGGCCGAATCCGCGGCAGAGGGCACGTCGCGGGCGCTTGCGAGCACGCCAGCGGTCCCTGAGCCGGTCAGCCCGATGCCCGCCGCCATCCCGATGCCCGCCATCCCGATGCCCGCCGCCGATGCCGCCGATGCCGCCGATGCCGCCGATGCCGCCGATGCCGCCGATGCCGCCGATGCCGACGCCGATGCCGACGCCGACGCCGACGCCGGGACCGTGAGCGCCGAGGACAGGGCGGACAAGGCGGACAAGGCGGGCGCCACCGGTGCCCGCATCGCCGCCGCCGGTGCCGCGACGGATGCCAAGCTGTCGGCGGGTGACGACCCGGTGCCGGGCGACGCGTCCGTCACGGATCGGCAACCCACCGCAACGCGCGTCACCGTGGTCCCCGGCGTCCCCAGGTACCACAGCGAAGGCTGCATCCTCATTCGCTTCATGGACGACGACGACCTGCAGAAGATGACCGTCGCCGAGGCCGCTGAAGCAGGCTGCACCCCCTGCCGGGCCTGCCAGCATGACCCCGAGACGGACCGAGCCGTCTAACCTGCGTCCCGTGCGTCCCGTGCCGACCACTGGCTCGTGCCGCGTTCTGGGCCAGATGCGCAGCCACCCCGGTTGTACTGGGCCAGATGCGCAGGTGCCCCAGTTACGTGACGGTTTCCCGCGCGGAAGGCGGCGCCGCCCGCAGCCGCCCGCAGCCGCCCGCGCGGGCCAGGCCTACTCGGCCGGCCGCGCCGCCAGCCAGAAACGCAGGCCGAGGTCGTCGTCGCTGTGCTCGTGCCAGACGTCAGCCTCGGGACCAGGACCGCCACCGGGCCCGAACGACACCGCGAGCACCTCACGGGCGATCATCTCCGCGTGCTCGGTCAGCGCCGCGGCAAGCTCCGCGTCAGACGCGGACCAGCGCAGGGCGATCCGGTCCGTGACGTCGAGCCCATCGCTCTTGCGAGCGTCCTGGATGAGCCTGATCACCTCGCGGGCCCAGCCCTCCGCCCGCAAGGCGGCCGTCACCGCCAGGTCCAGCGCGACGGTCTCGCCCCCCGCCGTGGCCACGCCCCAGCCTTGGAGCGGCGTCTGCGTCACGATCACGTCGTCCGCTGACAGTTCCACCGCGCCGAGCGAGGGCACAGGCACGGAGGCCGTGCCTGACGCCACCGCGCGGGCGAGCAGAGCCGGGTCCGCCGCGCGGATCGCGCCCGCCACGGCCTGAGTGGACGAGCCGAACCGCTTGCCGAGCGCGCGGAACTGCGGACTGACCGTGTAGCGCACGAGTTCCCCGCCCGCGGCGTCGAGCGGCTCGAGCGCGCGCACGTTGAGCTCCTCGGCGACCAGGGCCCGAAGGGCCGCAGGCAGGGCCGCGAACCCGGCCGCCCCGACGAGCGCCCGCGACAGCGGCTGCCTGGTCCGCACCGAGGCCGCCGACCGTGCCGACCGGCCGAGTTCGACCAGCCGCCGGACCAGTGCCATCTGCGAGGACAGCGACTCGTCGATCCGCGACGGATCGTGCGCCGGCCACGCCGCCAGGTGCACGGACTCAGGCTCGCCGCCTGGCCGCAGCACGCCCCACACGTAGTCGGCGAGGAACGGCGTGACCGGCGCCATCAGCTTGGTAAGCAGCACGAGCACCTCGTGCAGCGTCGCGAACGCCGCCGCCCCTTCCGCCGAAGCCGGCCCGTCCCAGAACCGCCGCCGCGACCGGCGCACGTACCAGTTCGACAGGTCGTCGATCAGCGTGGCGAGCCTGCGTCCCGCCGAGGCGGTGTCGAACGCCTCGAGGGCGGCAGTCGCGTCCCGCACGCATGCGTGCAGTTCGGAAAGCAGCCACCGGTCGAGCAGCGGCCGTTCGCCCGGCGGCGGCGCGCCGGCGGCGTCCTCGGGCACCCATGCGGCGCCGCCGGACGCCGACGCGTTCGCGTACAGCACCAGGAACGACACCGTGTTCCAGTAGGTGAGCAGCACCTTGCGCACGATTTCGTCGAGCACAGAAGGCCCGATCCGCCGCTGCCCCCAGGGAGACCCGGACGCGGCGAAGAACCAGCGCACCGCGTCCGCGCCGTGCCCGTTCATCAACCCCATCGGCTCCATCACGTTGCCCAGGTGCTTGGACATCTTGCGGCCCTGCTCGTCCACCACGTGCCCCAGGCACACCACGTTCTCGTAGGACGACCTGCCGAAGACCAGTGTCCCGACCGCCATCAGCGAGTAGAACCAGCCGCGTGTCTGGTCGATCGCCTCGCAGATGAACTGGGCCGGGTACGCCTGCTCGAATTCGGCCAGGTTCCGCAGCGGCGCGCCGTGCTGCGCGAACGGCATCGACCCCGAGTCGAACCAGGCGTCGATCACCTCGGGCACGCGCGACGCGGAAAGCCCGCACGACGGGCACGCGAACGCGACGTCGTCCACGTACGGCCGGTGCGGGTCAAGCCCGGACAGGTCCTCCCCGGCGAGCCCGCCGAGCTCGGCCAGGGACCCGACGCAGGTCAGGTGCCCCGACGGGCATTCCCACAACGGCAGCGGCGTGCCCCAGTACCGGGTACGGGACAGCGCCCAGTCCACGTTGTTGCGCAGCCACTCGCCGTACCGGCCGTTCTTGATCGTGACCGGCTGCCAGTTCGTCTTCTCGTTCTCCGCGAGCAGCTGGTCCTTGATCGCGGTGGTCCTGATGTACCAGGACGGCAGCGCGTAGTACAGCAGC
>DAHVAN010000150.1 GCA_027314595.1 Actinomycetota bacterium
GCTCGCGCCGCCCGGCAAAGATAATGGATCGGTTGTCATCCTATAGGGTGACAACCGATCCACTATCACCGCGGACAGGTCATGCCGGCGGTCGCAGCGGCCTGCGGGCGGCGGACCGGGACCGCGGGCGGGCAGGTGCCAGGCGGCCGGCCCGGCAAGACCCGGGCGGGAAGCCGGGCGACAGCCTCCCGGGCAGCCGCGATGTTTCACGTTGTCAGCCGGCAGCGGTTTGCGCAAAGAATGGCAAAACGGACGTCGCGTCAGGTGTCGCCGGCTGGCTGGTTTACCAGGTCGTCCAGGACCGCCGCGAGCTCCCCCAGCCGCTCCAGGTGGGCATGGGTCAATTCCTGCATAACGCGGTCGCCTTCAGCCGTCAGCCGGACGCGGATGACCCGGGCGTCCTCCCCGTCCGGTGTCCTCGCGACCAGCCCCGCGGCCTCGGCACGGTCAACGAGTTCGACGGTGCTGTGGGGCCGCTGCAGCAGGTACCCGGCAAGGTCCCCGATCGTCGGCGGCCGGTCTCCCGGGTGGCCCTTGATCGCGACGAGCAGCTGATGCTGGACATGGGTCAGCCCGGCCGCCTGCGCCTGGTCTTCGCTCCAGCGCTGGAAGCGGCGCAAGGTGACGCGGAATTGAAGCAGCTTCTCGAAGTCTTGCTGGGTAAGCCGGGTGGTCGTCATCTTCGAGCTTTCATTGAAAGGCATACCTACAGTATTTATCCAGCTATGCATAGTTCGGCGACTTATCGTATCGTAAGGCGACAGGCGTCAACAAATGAGCCTGGTAATAGGGCGCGAAAGCGGTGAGCTGGCGTGCGGGCCTGATTGGGTGGCGGCGGCCGCGGCGCGCCGGCACGGGATGACCGGCGACGACGCCGCGGGCAGTGGCCTGCTGTCTGGCACACGGCCGCGTCGGCATCCCGCCCGCCGGGACCTCCCGGCCAGTATCTGCAAATGAATATCGTGGTACGATATATGTTACAGTGAACTCGCGGTCATCTCGGTCGCGCCGCGGCAGACGGCACCCGGACGTCTCGCGGGCGTGCGCCGCCGACGACGCAGAAGGTGATGGGGTGATGGCACGTGGCGAAGCTGTACAAGTTCCAGACCCTGGTCACGCTCCACGCGGCCGACAACGGAGGCCCCTGCCCGGAGGTGGGTGCCTCGCCGCGCCGCATGGTCCTGCGGGGCCAGAGCGACGAATCGGGGCGCAGTCAGTTCTTCACCGTCCTGGTGAGCTGCGACGAGGACAGGTCGTTCGGACCTGGCAACCGTCGCACTGTGGTGACACTGCGGGTGGCCGATGACGTCGCCCACTATCTGGGCATTGGCCGTCAGTTCAACCTGTGGCTCGGCGGAGACGTCGGCGAGGGCATCGTCACCCGCCGCCTCTTCGTCTGACTGCGATCCCTGCGTCACAGGTCCGGGAAAACCTCAGCCGGGATGCCGAGCCGACGGATTGACGGATACCTTGCTGACGCATGTCAGTCCCTGCATGTGCGTGCAAGGGCCCCCCTTGCCGCCGACAAGCGTCACCGCGATCGCGATCACGGCCGTCACGATCAGCACGGCGGCGGCCGGAAACCATGACACGCGCGGCGCAGTGCCCTTGAGGACCCGGCCCCTGGGCAGCCATCGCGCCCGGTGCCGGCGCTTGGCGCGCCTCGCGGACGGCCGGGCATGCCTTATCTTCTCGCCGTCCGGCATCTCCTCGCCCGAGGTGAGCCGGGTGAACGTGGCCAGCAGCCCGGCCAGGTCCGAGTCCGAACTGGTGATCTCGTCTGCAATGGGTCCAGGGCCTCCTGGTCTCGTGCGCTCAGGCCCATCACGGCCACCTCCATCGCCTTGCCGTGACTTCGTGTCCGCCGACGGACAATGCCGCAATTCGAGGGGCGCTACATTACTCGTCATCGGATAGCTATATCGTAGCACGATATATCTTCGTTAAACATGGCGGCGGCGCGCGGGCCGCCGGCCGCGTGCGGCGCGGGCGCACCGGCGACGGGCACGCCAGGGACGGGCACGCCCGGGCTGACCTGGCCTCGCGCGAGCGCACAGCCGCCTTGACCACGCATCGTGCCGCGAGCTACGTTGGCCGCGCCAGGCCAATTACCGAGGAGACTGCCCATGGCCCTGAAGATCATGCCGCACGGCCGGCTGCAGGAGTGGGTCGCCGAAGAGAAGGGCTACTTCACGGCCGAGGGCCTTGAGTACAGCTTCGTCATCAGCGGCGACTACGGCGTCAGCTCCGCCAGGCGCGACGACGCCGGAGAAATCAAGACAGGCGCGTTCGAGACGTTCGGGGCCGGGCGCGACGGCGCCGACGTGAGCTGCGCCTGTCACTGGGCAACGAACGCCGCCGCGCGCGAACGGGCCGGCCACCTGGTGACCACGGCTTACTCGGTGGCGCCGTGCGCAATCGTGGTGCCGCCGGAGTCGCCCATCCGCCGCCCCGAGGACCTCGCCGGGGTACCGATCGGAGTGGGTTACCACTCCGGGAGCCACTTCGCCACCGTGCAGGCCCTCGAGTCGGTGCTCGCCCCCGGCGAGCTCAAGCTCACCTTCCAGGGCCCGCCCAACGAGCGCCTGGACGCGCTGCTCGACCGGCAGGTCGAGGCGGCCACGACCTGGGGCGTGCCGCTCTACATCGCCCAGGCCTTCGGGTTCCGCAAGGTCCTGGACGCCACGTTCATGATCGGGTTCCTGGTGACCGGCAGCGAGGCGAGCAAGGCCGACGTGGAGAAGTACCTGGCCGCGCTGCGGCGGGCGCAGATGGAGATCGACCTGCACCCTGAACTGTACAAGCACTACCACCTGCGGGCCGTCCCTGAGGAGTACCGCGATCAGGTCGACGTGCGCGCCTTCGGGACCGGCGAGCGCATCGTGTTCCTGCCTTACACAAGGGAAGTCTTCGCGCAGACCCAGCGGTGGACCGAGGCGCGCCAGTTGTTCGACGGCGTGTCCGCGCAGGCCGGCTACGACGAGGCCGTCCTGATCTGACGGCCTCGTCGTAGCCGCTTGCCTGGGTGCGCGGCCGGCGCGAGCTATGCCGCCGTTCCCGCTGAAGCATTCGCGGCAACGGCGGCATGGCAGCAACCAGAAAATATCGCGCTACGACATAAAGAGGTTATACATACCTGGATC
>DAHVAN010000151.1 GCA_027314595.1 Actinomycetota bacterium
GCCGCCCGCGAACGCGGGCGGCGCGCGGGCCTGCCGCACCGGACGAATAAGCCACCAGGATCTCCTGCTGCGATCGCGCGCGGCATCACCGGAACCGGCACCCGCTCTGGTGACCATGGAACAGGTCTGACGCCGCTGCGGGCTGAATTTCATGTCTGTGACGATTCCCGCTGCCATATAGAGGGGAAAGTATGCCGGGCCTTTCAAAACCCTGCCCGAACGACCGGGATACCGCGCCAGCTTCCGGCGCCTGACCTGGACCCGGGGTTAGGGGTGAGGCGGCTCGCGCCGTGCGGCCGCCTCGGCGAGTATGAGATAGCTGCTCGCGGTCCAGGTGTAGGCGCGATCGCGCTGTCCTTCCCCGGTCGTCGCGTCGAAGTTCTCGGCGAACCCGGAGGTCTCGCACAAGGCGCGGAAGCGCGTGCTGACCTCGCCGGCCAGCGCACTGTGGCCCGCGCGGCGCAGGCCGTCTTCGATCAGGACCGTGGAGGGCGCCCAGATCGGCCCGCGCCAGTATCCGTCGGCGCTGTAGCGCGGCGAGCCGGGGGTCTCGGTGGCCGGGCCGTGCGGGCTGAGGTGGCGCCGGACCTGGCGGGCGAGCGCGGTGCGCGCCTGCTCTGGCAGCAGGTCACCGAGCACGATCGGCATCGCGTCCAGCAGGCTCTCGCTGGTGCGCAGTTCACCGGTGCCGACGATCCGCACGGCGAAACGATCGCCGGTCCACAGCAGTGCGAGCATCGCCGCGAGCAGCCGCCGGGATTCGTCGTGCCAGCGCAGGCCGGCATCGGGCTTGCCGATGTGCGCGGCCAGGGTCGCCAGTTCGCGCATCTGCAGGACGAGGAACGCGGCCAGGTCGGGGCTTTCGACGACGCGGGCGGGGTCGAAGGCAGTCGCGTTGTCCCAGCCGCTGTCGTTGCCGTGGTGGTAGTGCGGCAGCGGAGATCCCGCGGCACGGCGTCCCAGCCAGTATCCGGTCCAGCGCTCGAGGCGCCGATAGGACTCCTGGAGGTCTGCCTCCGAGAGCCTGGCGGCCAGCCGGCGGCGGAGCAGGCTCAGCGCCCAGCCGTGGATCGGCGGCTTGACGTAGTTGTAGAGCACCTGGGAGTGGGTGACCGAGTCCGGCAGTGCCCCCGCCGGATCCTGGTGGTCGAACGGCAGGGCGAACTGGTGCCAGGCCAGGTCCGGCTCCCCGCCGGCCAGCGCGAGGGCGTTGAAGCAGTGGTCCCAGCTCCAGACCTTGTTCATCCAGTGCTTCGACATCAGTATCGCGGGCCGGGTCAGGAACCCGGCCGGGCGGACGGCAGCGGACCAGAGCACATAGGCTGCGCTGGCGGCCGCGGGCGTGCGCTCGCTGCGCCAGGGCGCGATCCGGTCGGTGAAATCGGCGAACGCGGTCCCAGCCGTCCGCACTGCCTGATCGAACGACACCGGCGGCAGGTAGGGAGCGCGGCCGGCGTCGTACTCCTCGACGGCGATCTCCCAGCGCGACGCCCCGTCATCCGGGCCGACGGTGACCGAGCGGGCCGCGCCGCCCAGGGCCTGGTCTCCCTGGACCGTCGCCGCGCCGGCCAGCACGGTGATCCGGTACCGGCGGCCGGTCTCGTAGCTGGTGAATACGCACGAACCGTCCACCGGGTCGCGGTAGAGGTAGGTGCCGCTGAACGCGGTGAGCTCGTGCGCGGTCGCCGCGATGCGCAGGCTGAGCAGCGTTCCGCGCACGCGCAGGGTGTCCGCGCTGGCGTAGACGGCGTCGATCCTGCCGGACTCGGCGACCCAGCTCAGGCACGCGGGCACGGCCTCGATCCGCGCATCGGCACGCGAGCCCGCGGAGGTCACGGCGCGCAGCGAGAGTACGGCGTGCATCCCCTGCTGGTGGGAGACCAGGTGCAGATCATCCGCGTAGTGAGCGTTCGAGGTGACCGGTGAGATGCTCAGCCAGGATCCGTAGTGGCTGAAGGGGATCTCCCGAAGGGAGAAACGAGGTCCGGGCAAGTCGGAAGTCATCGCAAGCACGCTCTTAGTCCTTGACCGCGCCGACGGTCACTCCCGCGGAGACGTACCTCTGGGCGAGCACCAGCAAGACGGCGGTGGGCACCGACGCGACCACGGCGGTAGCCATGACCGCGTTCCACTGCTGGTCGTTGTTGCCGATGTAGTGGTAGATCCCGAGCGTTATCGGCTGCAGGCCGCCGCCGATGTCCACGGTGGACGCGAAGACGAAATCGGACCACGCCCACAAGAAGGTGAACAGGCCCACCGTGATCACCGCATTGCGGCTCAGCGGCATGACGACGGAACGGAACGTGCGCCACTGGCCGGCGCCATCCACCCTGGCCGCCCGCAGTATCTCGTCGGGGATGCCGGACATGAACGCGGTGAAGATCAGCACCCCGAACGGAACCGCCAGGGTGGAGTCGGCGACGATGAGCCCCCAGACCGTGTTGAGGACGCCGAGGTCCAGGTAGATCGCGTAAAAGCCGATGGCCATGATGATCCCGGGGATCATCTGCCCGACCAGCATGGCAAAGGTGAGCACTTTGCCGCCAGGCGGCCGCAGTTTGGCCAGCGCGTATCCCGCGGGGGCGGAGAACGCCAGCGTCAGCGCGACGGCGCCCGCGCCCACGAGCAAGCTGGTGCCAAGGTAGGGAAGCTGCTGATCGATGACCTGCCGGTAGCCATCGAGTGTGCCGTCGACCGGGACCAGCCGGGGCGGGTATCTGAGCATGGCCTGATCGGGGGTGAACGACTCGTTGACCATCCAGTACACCGGGAACAGCATGATCGCGGTCAGCGCGACGCCGATCGCTGTCTTCACCGGCCCGCGGCGTCGCGGGCGCTGCGATGCGAGCCTGACCGGGTGCGTCGTCATGACGGCAACAGCCTCCTCCGGGTCCTGATGTACACCAGCCCCGCTATCAGGGCCATGACCACCAGCAGATTGCCGACCGCCGCGCCGAGTCCGAACTGCGGCAGCAAGTTCCCGAAACCGAGTTGGTAGGACCAGGTGGTGAAGGTCGCCGACGAGTTGGCGGGCCCGCCGCGGGTCATGATCCAGATGATGTCGAACACCTTGAGCGTGTAGACCAGGCCGAGCATGAGCGTGATCGCCGAGACTGGCCGCAGCAGCGGCCAGGTGACGCGCCGGAAGCGCTGCCAGGGGCCGGCCCCGTCGAGGGACGCCGCCTCGTACAGGTCCTGGGGAATGGCCTGCAGCCCGCTGTAGAGCAGCACGAGGTTGAACGGGACGCCGATCCAGACGTTCGCGATGATCACCGAGGCCAGCGACCAGGACGGCGACGTGAGCCAGTCCACGGGGCCGATGCCGACCGCATGAAGCATGGCGTTGACGATCCCGTAGTTCGTGTCGAGCATCCACGACCACACCGAGGCGGAAACGATCAACGGCAGCAGCCACGGAACCAGGAACAGCGCTCGCAGCAGGCCGGACAGCCGGAAGTTCTGCGCGAAGAACACCGCCAGGGCCAGGCCGATAGTGAACTGGAAGAACAGCGACAGCGCCGTGAACACCAGCGTGTGCTCCAGCGCCGGCTGGAACACCGGGTCGTCGATGACGCTGCGGTAGTTCGCCAGGCCGGCGAACGGGGCGCCGCCGTGCACGAAACTGTAGACCGTGTAGTCGCGGAAGCTCAGGTCGAGGTTCTGGTACAGCGGATAGGCGTAGAAGGCCAGCATGTACAAGGCGACAGGGGCGACGAACCCCACGGCCGCCCACTGCGCCGGCCCGGCACGGCGGCGGTTGCCGTGCCACGCGGACCGTTCCGCGGGCGGGTCTGCGCCGTCCGGGGCGGCATTCACCCCCCCGGACGGGGCACGCGTGAGCCGTTCGGACGGCTGTCGCGTGTGACCCATGAGTCGCCGGTTCTACTCGCCGTTGGTCGCGGACGACGCCGCGCTTTGCGCCGAGGCGAGCGCCGACTGGGGGGAGGCCGACCCGCTCAGCGCGGACTGCACAGCGGTCCACAACTGCTGCGAGATCTTCGGGTAGCTGGTTCCCAGGTTGTCACCGGTGCGCGCCTTGCCCGAGTGCACCGCCTGCACCCACACCCGCAAAGCGGGTTCGGCGGCGACCTGCCTGGCCTGAACCGCCGTGCTCGCCGCCACGTATGACAGGGCGCCGTCCGTCGTATAGGCGTTTCCCGCGGCGCTGAGGCAGGACACGATCCTCTCGGACGTGGCGTAGCGCGCGGTGTCGGTTTGCGCCGGTACAGTGATGAACTCGCCCCCGGTCGGCACTGGCGCGGCGCCGCCGTGCTCGGCGGGAATCGGGATGATGCCGTAGGGGAAGCCCGCCTGCCGCGCGTTCGCGAGCTGCCAGGTGCCGTTCTCGCCGAAGGCCGTGTCACCCGCGGCGAACTGCTGCCAGCTAGTGGTCTGCGTGTCGTTGATCACCGAGTTCGGGGCGTACCCGTCCTTGAGCCAGGTGGTCCACAAGGTCAGGGCGGCGACCCCGGCCGGGGAGTCCAGGTTCGTGAGGTTACCGCCGGCCCCCCAGAACCACGGCTCGAACTGGAAGCTGCCCTCCTCGGTGCCGATCGCGGAAAAGGTGATCCCCGTCTTGCCGATGGCCTTCACCTTCGCCAGCGCGGAGGTCAGCGAGTTCCAGTCCGTGATCGAAGCAGGATCGACGCCCGCCGCCTTGAGTACGTTCTTGTTGTAGTACAGCGCCAGGGTGTTGGCGCCGATCGGGATCCCGTAGGTCTTGCCGCCGTACTCGCCGGCGCCCATCAGGTTGGGCTCGATGGACGAGACGCTGATGTGGTTCTGCGCGGTGTCCGTCAGGACCCCCGCCTCCGCGAGGGTGGACACGACGGGGTTGTCGATGATCAGCACGTCCGGCGGGTCTCCCTGCTGAGCGGCCAGCAGCACCTTACTGGTCAGCGCCGTCGTGTCGAAGGCGGTGCGCTTGACCGTCACCCCCGCCTCGCTGCCGCACCTGGCGAGCAGGTCCGTCCACGCCGAGCCTTGTGAGTACTGCGGATAGGGGTCCCAGATCGTGTACGTGCCACCCGCGGCGCTCGAAGCGGAGCCGGATGACGAAGCCGCGGCGGGGGCGGCGGAAGACGAAGAGGGCGAAGAGGAACAGGCCGCCGCGCCGGCGCAGAACACGATCGTTACCACGGATAGCGCGGCCACCCTGCGACCGGTGGTCCTCGGCCGCGATGGCGGGGGGGTTGAGGTACTGTCCACGGCGCTTCCTTGTGTTGGTCAGTGAAACTGTCCGTGAAGACCACGCGCCAGGGTTAGCCGCGGCGAGCCGCCGAGACGAACCTCGGGTTGCGCAGCCTGTGATCGAATCGATTCGATAAACCGGTTCAGATGACTTTAAGTCCGCCGACGGGTCGCGTCAATGCCTGGCGGGGAATCGTCGCCAGCCCATGAGTCGCCTGATCGCTGCGGCTGTCACCGTGGCATTCTGGAGGTGACCGGACGGCTCGCGTGGTCGCTGGCTGGCAGTACACTGGGCGAATCGATTCGGCCCGCCGGCGGCGGCCAGTCGGGCAGTGAGGAGCAGGGTGAACATCGGGGAGATAGCCAGGCGCGCCGGGGTATCGCGCAGCACTGTCTCTTATGCCCTCAGCGGCAAGCGGAATGTCTCCGACCGCACCCGTGCCCGCGTCCAGCAGGTGATCGACGAACTCAATTACCGGCCCAATGCCGCCGCTCGCGCGCTCAAGGAGGGGCGTACCCGGACCATCGGGCTGGTCATCCCGCCGGCCGCGAACCGGCTGACATACATGCAACTCGATTTCGTCGCCAGCGTGCTTGACGCGGCGGCACACGCGGACCTGGACGTGCTGTTGTCCCCGTCCGGGGACCCGCACGAGCGCGCGTTCAGGCGGCTCGTCGACGGACGCCGGGTCGACGGCGTGATCTTGATGGAAATCAGGCTGGACGACCCGCGCGTGAAGCAGTTGCAGCAAGCGGACATGCCGTTCGTCACCATCGGCCACACCGCCCGTCCCGAGGGTACATGGTGGGTCGACGTCGACTACGAGAACCTCCTCAACCGGTGCGTCCACCATCTCGCCGACCTTGGACACCGCAACATCGCCCTGATCAACCGGTCCGCAGAGATGCTGGCGGCCGGATACGGCCCGGGCCTGCGCGCGCGGCAGGGCTTCCGCGACGCGATCGCCCAGTGCGGCGTGACCGGGGTGGAGTACCCCTGCGGCGACGACGCCCCGGCCGGCGACGCGTGCATGCGGCTGATCATCGAGCAGCATCCCGAGATCACGGCGGCCGCGACCGTCAACGAGGCGGCACTGCCCGGCGTGCAGCGCGCGCTGCATCGGGCCGGCCTGGCCGTGCCCGCCGACTTCTCGCTCATCGGCGTCGCCGCGCGGCACTGGGCCGAGGAGTTTCATCCGCCCCTGACGTCCGCGGACGTCCCGTCCGCCGACATGGGCGCGCATGCAGTCGCGCTGCTCACCGAGCGCATCGCGAATCCCGCCGCGCTGCCCAGGCACCTGCTGCTTGTCCCCCCTATCTCCCTTCGCGACAGCGTCTCCCGGGCCCCGGGCACGGGCGCCCCGCGGCCGTGAACAACCGTCCCGCGCCGCCACGGACCCCTGCTGTTTTCATTTCCTTTCAAGCCTGCGGCAGGCGCCTCATCAGCGGAAACATCTCAATCCGCTGCAGAGCCCGGTCGTGCGGGGCAGCGGTTTCGCAGCCCCATTGATCTCGGGCACGGTTGACCGTAATATGCCATCAACTCGATTGCGCGAATCGATTCGATACCCTTAGCGCCGCCGCGAGGGAACACAAGAACACCAGGCTGCCAGGCGTCAGTCCCGCGGACCTACGGCATGTCGGCGTTCCCTTTCCGTCCGGCGCCGCCAACACCGGCGCCCCGGCCGATCCCGGGCCGGCGCCGCGCCATAAACGGACCATCATATCCCGCTTCACCAGGCCAGGCCCATGGGCCGCGATTCCCCGCACCGGAGACTGTGACCGGTCACATGTAGCTGGTCGCCGTCCACGCCTCGCGGCGGGCAAGACGCTCCCCGGCGGTCCCGTGCCCGCTGGCGCGGCGATGGGCGTCCGACGGCAGTGCCCGCATTTGCGGCGGGTCATCCGGCCAGAAAGGCAGGTTCGCCGATGAATATCCGGTCACGCTTAAGGTACCCCGGTAACACGCTGACCGCGCTTGCCCTGGTCGCGCTGGCGGCAGGCGCCGCGCTCCCGGCCAGCGCCACCACGGCCGGCACGGCCGGCACCCCCGCC
>DAHVAN010000161.1 GCA_027314595.1 Actinomycetota bacterium
TCCTCAAGCGGATCAACCAGCTCATCGAGGACATCTCCCGGAACGGGAACGAGGGGATCGGCAAGCCCGAGCCCTTGCGTCATGAGTGGGCTGGATGGTGGTCGCGCAGGATCACGCAAGAGCACCGCCTCGTTTACCGGGTAGCCGGCGACAGCGTCGAGATCGCGGTTTGCCGGTTCCACTACGGAAGGTAGAGCCGTCGGCGCTGGCAGTGCTCGTGATGAACGACACGCGATTAATGACAGTTTCGGGCTCGCCAGGCCAACGGACGCGGGAGGATCGGCGCGTAGTAGCGGAGGAGGCCAGATGCTCCTCGCGTGGGATCCCAGGAGGCGAAGGTGGACACCGAGCTGGTGCAGCGGGTGGCGGAACTCCGGCAAGAGGGCCGCTCGCCGAAGGAGGTCGCCCGCGTGCTGGGCCTGCGGCCTGCCGATGTGCTGCCCGTGATCAGGGCGGTCGCTGCACAGGCACCCAAATACGAGGCGCCGGTGGCTGGCTGCTGGGTGACCGGGCACTGGGCCGGCAATCTCGGTGTGACCGGGCACCCTGACTGGCCCGGCCTGCCAGCCGGGGAGTCAGAGTCAGGAGAGTCAGGCCTGGCGGGGGTGCTCGTGGCCCGCGACACCGGCAGCACGGTCGCGGCATGCGGGTTCCTGGTCGATGTCTTCTGCCTGGGCGTGAAGAACACGAACGGCCCGAAGACGATGGACCGGCGCAAGCTCCCGGACTTCACCCGGACGTTCTTCAGCGCCTGGCCCAGCCAATCCCCCAGCCAATCCCCCGTCGCGGCGCCGCTGGAACTGGCCCGGCATATCGTGTTCGGAGCGGTGGACTACGCCCGGGGCCTGGGCTTCGAACCGCATCCCGACTTCGCCAGGGGCGCTGCGCTGCTCGGCGACTGGGAGAAGGACAGCAGCGACATAACATTCGGCCGCGACGGCAAGCCGTTCTATATCAACGGCCCGCGTGACGACACCTACGGCACCCTGGCGACGGAAAGTTCGACTACCTCATCCAGTTCCCCGGCCCCGGTTACTAGGCAGGCGTCCTGAATCCGTGCTGACACCCCGTCGACTAGCACGCCATCTACCTGCGGAAACTGCCCGCTGGTCCACGATCACCCAGATCTACGAGGGCACGAACCAGATCCAGCGGATGGTCTTGGCAAGACAGCTGCTGAAGTAGGTATATTTCGGCGCTGACCTGCGATTTCTCGGGTTCTTCTCTGGCAGAACGGCCCGCCAGATTATCGAGTTGGGCGGCCCATTCTGGTGTGCCGATTGTCCGGTTCGTGCCGGTTGTTTCCCGTCGTTTCCCGACCCCGTGCTGAATCGGTGCTGACCCCAGTGCCCTATGCCCGTCCGATCCATGCGGTCGTGAGCGGTCGGGATCTGGTGGCAGATGCGCGCCAGGTACAAGGCGGGTTGGGTAGGACCGAGGCGCCCTGCCGGGATTGCTCCCGGTGGGTTTCCCCGGTCCCCCCGCCGCATCCCGGCAAGCACGACCGACGGCGTGGCCCCGGCCGCAGACAGCGCGGAAGGCCAGCACGACCTGCGCCCGCAGCCGGTCCCGCTAGGGCGTCTTCGCGCCCCGGCCCCTCAGGGGGCCCCTGAGCAATGCCGGGATCGGCGGCGCGGCCGCCGACGGGGCCGTTCGGGGTGCAGGCACTGGCACCGGCGGGTCAGCCGGACGCGGCGGCCTCACGGCGGATGCGGTCGACGATTCGCATGGCCTCTTCCTCGGTGACTGGGTAGAGTTCGTTGTCCCGGTTACCGCGCTCGTAGGAATACAGCATCGATGTGTGCCCCCACTCCAGATCTCGCCCAAATGCCTCGTCGCGCTGGCCTTCGTCATGCCTGACCCTCCGGAGGACGCCAGCCGGCTCTTCCCGGCTGCTGTAGTCGTCGACGATCGCGTAATAGGTAACCTGATCAGCCATCACGTTTCTCCGGTCGATAGCCTTCGATGTCCGTCGCGCCGGGCGGGATAGGAATCCTGGCTGACACAGCGCGCTGGAAATCCTCGAGTTCTTCTCGTTCAGCGTCTGAGGTCACAGGGCTGCGCAGCCGCTCGTACGCGCCGTGTGTCAGTTGCTTTGCCTCGAAGCTGGCCCGCGTGTGGAACTGTACTTCATACAACTGACCCGAATCGGACTCGCGCCAGCGGCTGTTGATGCCCTTGTACTGCTCCTCCGGCCACGAGTTCACCCGGTCGAAGCGCTCGAACCCGCTTGCCTTGAGCCGCTCGCAATCGGCGAGCACACCCGCGCTGTATCGCTCCTCCGGATACACGAACGTGAACCTAATAGCGTCCTTCATATTCCCGAGCGCCTCTTCGGGAGTGCGTCCCTTGTAGCGGATGTCGTCGGCTACCTTTTCCTTGAGGCGGTCCTCGCCTTTGAGGCGGTAGTCGAGGCCGGCCAGGTGGCGGCCGGGGTCTTCGGCTTCGATGCGGCGCATGGCCGGGGTGATGACGGTCTCGCCGACCTCACGGATCCGGGCGCAGCCGCGGGTGACTTCGGCGTTCGCGTCGGGGGCGAGGCAGCGGCCGCCGTCTGCACGCCAGGCGCCAGGAGTTACCGGGCGGACAGCCGGCTCGGCCCGTTCTGGATATGGCCATTTCTTCTCGTGGCTTTCCCAGGCTTCCCGCAGCGCGGGAACGGCCTCGTCCCACTCGCGGGCTGCCCGGTACTCACGGTAGGCGGCATCGACGGTCGCCTGGTACCCGGCAGCGTAGGCCACCGGGTCCGGTGCCTCGTCTACGCCGGCAGCCGGCGTGCCGGCCGCGCGGTTCCCGGGCCCGGCGCGCGGCGTGTCGTCCTCAGCCGGGCGGTCGATCCGCACGGGATACCATCACTACGGAGTGAATCCGAATGATCACAGGATGAACTGTAACCGATCCGGCGATTCCGCATGCGCCAGAATGGCGGCATGACGGACAAGCCTGACTCCCCCGACGCCGTTCTGCGGATGCTGCTGGCCTACGCGGGCGACTCTTTCGAAGAAAGGCTGGCGCAAGAGCTTGCCAAGGAGACGTTCGTCGGCGGCAGGCGCGTCGTCAAGCAGAAACTGCCCAAGCTCCCGAAGGCGGCACAGACCACTGTGCATGTCGTCAAGGTGAATCTGCACGGCGCGCAGCCGCCGGTCTGGCGGCGGCTGGAGATACCAAGCGCGATGACGCTCGACGTAGTACACGAGGTCCTCCAGGTCGCGTTCGGCTGGAGCGGTTACCACCTGCACTCCTTCGAAACCGTCTGCGGCGAGTACGGCGGCCAGACTATGGAGGACGACTGGTTCGGGCAGGGCAAGACCGGCGACGATTCGGCGGTCGCGCTTGCCCAGGTCGCCGCCGGCGTGAAGGCGAAGGTCGTGTACGTCTACGACTTCGGCGACGACTGGCGCCACGACATGGTCGTAGAGAAAATCCTGCCCGCCACGCCGGGCGTCGCCTACCCGCGCTGCACCGCCGGGCGCGGCGAGACGCCAGCCGAGGACAGCGGCGGCATCTGGGCTTTCAACGAAGAACGCGCGGAAGGCGGCGTTCCTGGCGGCGGCTTCGACCCGGCTGAGGTGACCGAGGAACTCGCGGACCTAGCGGCGGTCATCAAACCGACGACCTGACAGGCCCCCATTCAGAGACCGACGGCACAGGATGACCTTTTGATACCGGGCGCGGAGTGGTGCGGTGGGACAGGAGCCACGGCTCGTTCGGGATAAAACGAATTTGAAGCGTTGGACATGCGACATGACGACGATGATGCCTGTCATGCGAGCTCGTCGCGGAAGTTCATGCGCGTCCACTCGCCGTCGGCCGCCGCGTTCTTGTGGAACCCCAGCTTCTGGAAGGTAGCCCATGGCTCCGCGGGTCCCGCGGTGATGCGCCGTGCGTATTCCTGCTGCGCATGCAAGGCCGCGTCGAGGACCTCGCTGACCGTAAGCCCCGTTCCGCGGGCGAACGCGTTCAGGCGTGCCAGGCGCCTGGGCGGCCGCGGGAACCCGCGGGCTCTCGCGCGGGCTTCGTCCATCAGCGGGACCGTGAACCAGGCCAGGTGCCCGGTGTCGTACAACGGGCTGGCCGGCCCGGTCAGTTCCCAGTCGAGCACGCCGACGATCAGCCCGTCGCTGCCCCACAGCAGATTCCACGGCCCGAGATCACCGTGCTGCACCGCCTGCCCCGGCCCGGGCGGCCCTTCGGCGAACTGCCACCGGGCATCGGCCGGGCACGGGTACCGCGCCAGGGCGGCCCGCAACCGCGCGGCCAGCCGGCCCAGCCTTTCCGCACCGTCTTCGGCCAGGATCTCCGGGATGAACGGCGCACCCTGGTCGCGCCCTTCGATATACGCGAGGACTTCCCGGCCCGATGAGTCGATTCCCCGTGGTTCGGGGACGATGCCAATGCCCTGCGCCCGCAGATAGCGCAGCACACGCTGGACCGATGGGGTCCAGGGCCCCGCAGGACGCCGGACGGTATCTCCTACCCGGACTACCCTTCCGGGGCGGAGGCCGACCCCCGGTATCGGTGATCCGGCTTCGTCTTCCACCGGGAGGATTCTAGTACGGAGCGGCCATCCAAGCTTTGGCCCGGGCACGGGCCCGGCGGCAGAAAGGGCCTTGCACGGCGAGCCCATGGCGCTGCCCGCTGTGGCAGAAGCCGCATGCGCGCGGGGGCTTACCGGTGAATGAGCGACGGTTTCTCACGTCGCGACGGGGAGGAGTCGGTTCGACTCGCGCGAAGCCAGCTTAGAGCTTCAGCTCCGCCCGGCTTGTCGCGACTGCTGTAGTCGTCAACCAGCGCGAAGTAGGTGATCTCCTCAGCCATCGCGTTCCTTTCCGTCATCGAGTCGCAAGCGGCGACCTCGGCGTCCTTGCCCGCCAGGTAGCCGGGCTCGCCGAGCCTGGCGCGGATGAACGCCTCTTCGATCCCGGGCGCGCCGGGCAGGTCGCGGAGCTGGGACAGCGGGATGTGCACGACCGTCTGGGTGTCGGCGCCGGCCCGGCCGGGGACCATGCGGGCGCGGATCAGCAGCTGGCAGGGCTGGTTCCAGTTTTGCGTCGTTAATTTGCCAGCCGGGCACAAGCATGCCGACATCACGACCACGCCCGCTGAGGATCGAGCGACCGCGGCGAGGCCACCGGCTGCGCAGGGAACCGGATCATTACGTGTGCTAGGCGCTCCGGCGCAGCTCATGCTCGACGGCCAGGCGGATCCAGGACGACAGCGAGCGGTCGTCCGCGTCTGCGGCGCGGCGGGCCTGCTCAAGCAGTTCGGGAGGGAACCGGACGGGTACGGGAGCACTCAGCCGGGTGCCGTCACGCAGGCGGGCAGGTCCCTGCGGCTCCTGGTTCTCTGGCTGGGCGTAGAAGGCGTACTCCTCATCTGGTGTCATGGGCGTGGTCATCTCCTTCGGTCCTTCCTGTACTGGACGGCAAGCGCTTGCGATGCCTCGTAGCAGCCGATCGGGCGGCACCGGCGAGGGTCGCCCTGCGCGCCGGGGCCAGCGGCACCATCAGTACCCGGCCGCCGATCACGCACATCAGCCAGTGCGCTGGCGGTTTCGCCGGGTAGAACAGCGGGTCGCTGGCCCACATGTCATCGATGTCGTCGATCCCCAGTTGCGGATGCTTGAACAGGTGCGCGGCCTGGTATCGATCTCGAACGGGTCCTCCTCATCGAGCAGGCCCGGGTCGAACCGCCGTCCACAAGCCAAGTGTATTACAAACGACTACACGAGGGACAGCACTGCCGGGGCCCGCCCGCGTCAACAGATCCTGGTGGTTAATGCGGCGGGCGCTGTCCTGTCCTGGCCGCTGGGCGCCGACTGGCGGGGCCCGCGGGCCCCGCGAACCCGCGGCGGGCGGCGGCCACCGGAAGCGCCCGGGAACCGAGTTACTGATGTCCGGTTCGCGTCGTGCGCCACCC
>DAHVAN010000164.1 GCA_027314595.1 Actinomycetota bacterium
GGCGGGGACGGCCGGGCGGCGGCGGGGACGGCCGGGCGGCGGCGCCGGCGGGCGGGCGGCGAGGACCGGTCTGGCTGCCCGCCGGGCGCTAGACCGCCGACGGCCAGGCGTCGGCGAGCAGCTTGCGGGTGTCGGCGAGCAACTGCGGCAGCACCCGCGTCCGGCCCACGACCGGCATGAAGTTGGTGTCGCCGCCCCAGCGGGGGACCACGTGCTGGTGCAGGTGCGCGGCGATCCCGGCGCCCGCGACCGTGCCGAGGTTCATCCCGATGTTGAAGCCGTGCGGCGCGCTCACGGTGCGCAGCGCGCGGATCGAACGCGTCGTATAGTCGCCGAACTCGGCCATCTCCCCGGCGGACAGCTCGGTGTAGTCGGCCAGGTGCCGGTAGGGGCAGATCAGCACGTGGCCGCTGTTGTACGGGTACAGGTTGAGTATCGCGTACACCAGCGACCCCCGGGCCACGATCAGCGCCTCCTCGTCAGACAGGGTCGGCGCGACGCAGAACGGGCAGCCCTCGTGAGCGCCCGCGCCTGCCGGCTTGCCGGTCCCCTGGATGTAGGCGAGCCGGTGCGGCGTCCACAGCCGTCCGAACGCGTCCGGCACGCCCGCGCCGGCGTAGGTCTCGGCGGGCATATCCGGATTCGGCTCAGGCCGCGAAGGCGGCGCCGACGACCCCGGGCCCACTGGCGGCACGGTCATCCGGCGAGGGTGATCCGAAGCTGCTGGCTGGACACGGCGGGCTCCTTCGGCGTCGGCACTTGTCCGTTAACCGATGTTATAGGCGCGGCCGCCTCGCCGCGCGCGGGTGGTCCCGGCACGCGCTCAGGGATGGCCTCGTGGCGCCCCCGCAGTTCCGCGACGGTCGCGGACCCGGCTCGTAGCTACCCCGGACCGGAGAGCCGGAACTCGCCGGCGAGCCGCTGAAAATCAGTGGCTTATCCCGAACGAGCGGTGGCGGCTCTGCGCGGCCGCCATCTCGCGGCAGCCGGGGCGGGCGCGGTCAGAGCGGATTCCCGGCCAGGTCGAGCAGGTCGTCGAGGATGCGGTCGGCCGCGGTGACGACCATCGTGAGGTGTCCCGCGCCCGGTTCCAGGTGGACGCGTGCGCCCGGGACATGCGCGGCAAGCCACTGACCGTGCGCGAACGGGACCATGCGGTCCTGGTCGCCCTGCCAGATGGCGACCCGGCCGGCCAGCGCGTTCAGGCTGAACCCCCAGTCAGCGGCGAACGCCAGGTCGTCGTCCCGCCAGCCGGCCACTCCCTGGCGGATCGCGGCCCGGCAGCTCGCCGCGAGCTCGTCGGCGAACTCGCCGGTCAGGACGGCCGCGTCGGCACCCGAGATGAGGCCGCCGAGCGCCGCCGCGACCTGCTCTCCGGTGATCTCGCCCAGCGGCAGGGACTGCTGCTCCAGGTACGGGGTGAGCGCGCCGGCGCCGCGCAAGGCCAGGCCGAACTCCTCGACGTTCTCCGGGCCCATGCCGGCCAGGAAGTCCAGGCCCTCGACCCCGTAGGGTCCCACGCCCGCCACCGACGCGGCGGCCAGGCAGCGTCCGGGCAGCAGTGCCGCGCAGGCCAGCGAGTGCGGGCCGCCTCCCGACATGCCTATCGACACGAACCGGCCAGGCGCCCCGGACTCCCCTGGCTCCCCGAGTGCGTCGAGCACCACCGCCGTGTCGGCGGCCACGTCGGCCACCCGCCGGCCGGGCCGCGGCGTCGATCCCTCGTAGCCCGGCCGTGCCGCGAGGATGCAGCGCAGCCCGCGGCGCCCGGCGGCGGCGGCCAGCTTGCCGCCGACGATCAGGCCACTGGGCGTCCCGCCGTGCACCACGAGCGGGAACCCGTCCCGCGGGCCCGTCGTCAGGACTTCGACGTTCCTGCCGTCCGGCATCGGGACGAGCTGTCGCCCAGTTTTCACGTGACCACCCTTATCACGGGCCGCGAGGCTCACTGGCCGGGATTGGCGTAGACACGCTCGGGGTGCACGAAGACGGCGGTTCTCCGCTCGGCGAGCATCACCCGGTCGTAGGTGCCGAAGTCCTCGTGCGTGCCGCCCGCCGCCGTGAAGATCTCCCGCAGCAGCAGCCGCAGGCGCTCGGCGCCCACACCGGGCATCGGGTCGTCGGGCCCGGCGAGCTCGGCTCTGCCCTCGGCCGCCGCCCACTGCCAGCCAGCCCGCGCCACTACGTTGGCGTACGGACGCTTCCGCAGGTGATCGAGCTTGCGGGCGCCGCCCCTGATCACCATCCCGAGCACCGTCGCGCCGGTGAGCGGGTGCGGCAGCACCCCCGCGTTCACCACCGAAGACGCGACCGTCCCGTCGTCGCGCAGCGTGGACACCACGACCAGCCCGTGGTCCCCCGCTATCAGCCGCCCGAAGTCCGCGATATCAGCCACGTTCCCATTCAACACCGCGGTGACCGGGCTCCGCAGCCCGTACATCCGTGCCGCGCGGGGCCGGCCGGGGCCGTGGCCGGGCCGGGGCTGTAACCGGGGCCGGGGCCGTGGCCGGGCCGGGGCTGTGGCCGTGGCTGGGGCCGTGGCTGTGGCCGGGCCGGGGAGGGGACGCGCTTGTCAGGCCCTAGCGGCGCGACTTCAGACGAGCGTGACTGGGCCAAGCGCACATCCGGCCCAATAGAGCTGGGGCAAATGCGCAATCTGTCAAGCCCAGACCAAGATCATCTATAAAGTGCCTGGCAGTGAACCAATCACTAGCTCATAGTGACTGATTCGAACTGAATCACGCGCCACGATCATAGCGCGTTTTGTTCAGTATCGGCAGCTCCGACTGCTACTGACCCTGACTTTTCGATGACTCGGCGATGCTGGCGCCGTGCCGCCCAAGAATGAGCGTACGACCCGGTCAAGGCTCAGCGCGCCTACGCGGCCATGTCCACCTCATGCTCTAGGCTGATCTGCCGGTGACGAGACGAGCATGCGGGGCCACGACGAGGCACGAGGCGGCCCTTGAGGGCATAGATGACTATTAATGGGCGCGCTCTTGAGCAGGTCGAGTCGACGCTGGGTCTAGATCTTGTGTCATACTGCACGGCTTCGAGCAAGGAAGATGTCTCGGCTCGTTTCAAGGGCGAGAAGCTGCTATCGGCTCCTGCGGAGATTGTCCTGACTGCTCTAGCCAACTTGTCGGCAGAGGTGGTTCGCCTTGCTTTGGAACGAAACATACCCACTGATATGCTGTGGGACTTTCTTATAGTGTTTGATGCCGAGAAGAAGACAACTTTGGCGAACGCTCTTCGCAGAGAAGCCGGCGGCCAGGTTCCTCAACCCAAGAATGAGGATCGCCTTGTCGAGAAGCTTCAGCAGATTGCCGTAAACATTTTCCCGGCACTCCTGATACCCTGGAGTTTCGCATTTTTGAGGGGCAGCGGCTGCCTGGGAACGGCGCGGATCGGACCGTTTCGCGACACGGCCGGCTTGCCGGGGTTGGGTGCGTGATCTGGCGGGCTGAAGGCGGAAGCATCGGCGGTGCTCATGTCCGC
>DAHVAN010000173.1 GCA_027314595.1 Actinomycetota bacterium
GCCTATCACCTGCTCACCGACGCCGCCAGCGGCGGTGCGCCCGCCTAGCGGGGAGGGTCGCCAGCCCCGGGCGAGCTCGCAAAACCGCATGAGCCGGCCCCGCCGCGCTCGATGACCTGACTGAGCAGCCCGGTCCCCGGATAACACGGTCATGGCGCCCGCCCGCCTGGGGCAGGAGCCGAATGGGTGCATGTGAGACCACTCCGCCGGCCACGCGCGCCCGGGGAACCCAGACAGCGGCCCTCGCGCAACAGCTGCACTCCCCAGGCAGGGCTTTGCCTCGCTTCCCATGATCGGCCGCCGCTTGCCGGCCTCAAGCTCGTTCGTCCTCGCCCGCGCCTGCCGGCGCGGCGCTGCGGGCGCTCCAGCTTGACCCCGGACCGCGCAGCGGCACAAACCGGCAGCGACGAGGAAGAGCCACAAACCAGTCCCCGCCCAAGCCCGGCGGCCAGCGACAAGAGGTCACCGGGTTAAACCAAGCACGCCCTCTTGACAGTGGGGATCCCCATGGGTGCGTTTTCGCAGCAGGCGTGACGTGGTGCTGGTTAGCTTGCCAGGTGCTGCTCAAGATCGTCTACTTGCTCACGTGCCGGGTACTTGGCCTGGCCTTCCTAGTGTCCCGCGGCGACCGGGCGAAAGATGCTGAGCTGCTGGTGCTCCGGCATGAGAACGCGGTCCTGCGGTGGCAGGCCGGCCGGGTGTGGTACGAGCCGGCTGACCGGGCCTGGCTCGCCGCGCTGGCGCGGCTTGTGCCGCGCAGGCGGTGGGCCGGGGTCTTCCCCGTGATGCCAGCGACGCTGCTGGCCTGGCACCGCAGGCTGGCGGCGGGAAGTACGACACGAGCAAGCGGCGCAGGCCAGGGCGCCCGTGGACAAGCGCTGGCATAGCCCTGTGCTGTGCCAAAACCCTGTGCGCCGCCTGACCTGCTGCCTTACGCTCGGCGCTTGTGCTCATTCGCCTCGTCTACCTTTCCGTGGTCCGGGTGTTTGGCTGGCTGGAACTGCTAGCGCGCAGTGACGCCGCCAAGGACGCGGAGATTTTGGTGCTCCGGCATGAGGTCGCGGTGCTGCGGCGTCAGGTAGCCCGAGCGCGGCCGGACTGGGCTGACCGTGCCGTGCTCGCCGCGCTGGCCAGGCTGCTGCCCGGGCATCTGCGGTCGCACCGGATCGTGACACCCGGAACTTGCTCGCCTGGCATCGGCGCTTGGTGCGGAAGAAGTGGACTTATCCGGGGTCGCCGGGGCGGCCACCGGTCCTGGCCGAGGTGCGGGCGCGGGTGGAGCAACTTGCCCGGGAGAACCCGCGCTGGGGATACAAGCGCATCCAGGGCGAACTGATTGGCCTAGGGCACCGGGTGGGGGAGGGGACGATCCGTCGGATCCTGGCCGCCGTCGGCCTGGGACCCGCACCGCGGCGGGCGTCGCCGACCTGGCGGCAGTTCCTAGCCTGCCAGGCGTCCGGCATTCTTGCCTGCGGCTTCCTGCACGTCGATACCGTGTCCCGCTCGGAAACTCGGTCTCGTGTCGTGAGCTGGGGTTTCGCTGCGGGTTCAGTGGCGTGGCTGGCACTATCTTGGGGTGCTGCTGTCGCTCGTCTACCGCTTGGTGAGGTGCCTGTTCGGCCTGCTGGCGGTGCT
>DAHVAN010000186.1 GCA_027314595.1 Actinomycetota bacterium
CGCCTCGTGCAGATACGCGAGGCGGGGGTGGTGGCCAGGATGGACCCGCGCGTTCGGGCAGGCCAGGCAGGCCAGGAACGAGGCGCCGCAGCCGCCGCCCGGCGACGGCCAGGGGCTGCCGCCCGGATCGGAGCAGTCCGCGGTGCCCGCCAGGCGGGTGCGCGCTGGCCCAGGCCGGAGCCGACCCGGCCACGATGAGCCTGTCCGGGATCGACCTCGGCCAGGCGGTCGTGGCCGTCCTGGCGGTGCTGGCCGTCGGCGGCGAGTACAGCACGGGGATGATCCGCCTGACCCTGACGGCGATGCCCCGCCGGCTGACGGTGCTGTCCGCCAAGGCCGCCGTCGTGACCGGCTGCGTGCTCGCGGCGAGCGCGGCCGCCGTCCCCGGCTCGCTGCTGGCCGGCCGGCTCATCCTGCCCGGCCGCGGCCTGTCCGCCGCCAACGGCTACCCGCCGCTGTCCCTGGGAAACGGCCCCGACCTGCGGGCCGCCGCTGCGCGGCTGCCCGGTTCAATTGGGCCAGATGCGCGGATGCCCCAGTCGCACGGGCTGGCCAGGGCGCGTCAGGCCGCGCCGCGCAGCCGCGACGCGAACGCCGCCGCCGCGGCGCCCGGGTCGTCGGCCTCGGTGATCGCCCGGACCACCACGACTCGCGTCGCGCCCGCGGCCAGCACCGAATCAAGCCGCGAAAGGCTGATCCCGCCGATCGCGAACCACGGCCGCGCCGCCGCCGCGGGCGGTCCCGCGGGCGCCGCCGCGGACGCCGCCACGTGCGACACCAGCGACAGTCCCGTGGCAGGCCGCCCGGGCTTGGTCGGCGTCGTCCACACCGGTCCCGCGCAGAAGTAGTCCACGCCCTGTTCGCTCGCGGCGGCGCAGGCCTGCGCCGGGCTGTGGCTGCTCCGCCCGATCAGCGGCCCGGGCCCCAGGATCTGCCGGGCCACCGGCACCGGCAGGTCGTCCTGCCCGAGGTGCAGCACGTCGGCCCCGGCCGCCAGGGCCACGTCCGCGCGGTCGTTGACCGCGAGCAGCGCCCCGTGCCGCGCGCACGCGTCCGCGAAGACCGAAAGCAGCGCCAGTTCCTCGCCCGCCTCCAGTCCCTTCTCCCGCAACTGGACGATATCCACTCCGCCGGCCAGCACCGCGTCGAGGAAAGCGCCGAGGTCACCCCGGGCGCGCCGCCCGTCGGTGCACAGGTAGAGCCGCGCGGCCGCCAGCCGCTCCCGAAGATCGGTCATGTGGCCAATGGAACCACGCGTTAAACTGAGGCTGACAACCACGGGAGCCCTCACCGGGCTGAGAGGGAGGCGCACCTGCCTCCGACCGTCGTACCTGATCCGGGTAATGCCGGCGAAGGGAGAGCAGTGGACGCTGATGTCGTGATAGCGGGCGGTGGCGTTATCGGCACCGCGATCGCCTGGCGGGCCGCGCTGGTGGGACTGGCCGTCACGCTCGTCGACCCGGACGACGACGCCGACAAGGCCAGCCTGGTCGCGGCGGGCATGCTCGGCCCGGTGTCGGAGAGCGTGTTCGGCGAGCGCGACCTGCTCAACCTGAACCTGCTCGCGATCAGCCGGTTCCCCGGCTTCAACGCCGAGCTCGAGCAGGCCGCCGGCCAGCAGACCGGACTGCGCACCGAGGGCACCCTCGCGGTGGCCTACGACGGCGGCGACATGGCCGCGCTCAACCGGCTGACCGCCTTCCGCCGCTCCATTGGCCTGCAAGCGCGCGAGCTCGACGGCAGGCGATGCCGCGAGCTCGAGCCGTTCCTCGCCCCGGGCACCCGCGGCGGCGTGCTCGCGACCGGGGACCTGTCCGTCGACAACCGCAGGTACCTGGCGGCACTGCGCGAGGCCGCCCGCAAGGCGGGCGTGGCCACCCTGACCGGCGCCGTGACCGCCGTGCGGCAAGGCGCCGGCCACGTCCGCGTGACCGTGTCCGGCGCGGACGCCGAGCTGTCCGCGCCCCAGGCCGTCGTCGCCGCCGGCTGGGCGGCCGGGAAGATCGACGGCGTGCCGGAAACCATCCGTAAGGCCCTGCGCCCGGTCAAGGGCCAGATCCTGCGCCTGCGGCATCCGCGCGGCATGCCGCCGATCCTCACGCACACCGTCCGGGCGACCGTCGGCGGCCGGGACGTCTACCTCGTCCCCCGCGCGGACGGCGAGGTGGTCGTCGGCGCCACCCAGGAGGAGCGCGGCGACACCACCGCCACCGCCGGCGCCGTGCACGACCTGCTCCGCGACGCGATGACCGCGCTCCCGGCGATCAGCGAGCTCACATTCGCCGAAGTCAGCGTGGGCCTGCGCCCGGGCACCCAGGACAACGGCCCGATCGTCGGCCTGGCAGCGGGCCTGATCATCGCCGCCGGCCACTTCCGCAACGGCATCCTGCTGTCGGCGGCGACCGCGGACGCGGTTACCGAGCTCTTGTCGGGCAGGGAGCCAAGCGCGCAGTGGCTCCCGTTCGCGCCAGGCAGGCTCGGGTGAACGTCACGCTGAACGGCGAGCCCCTGCAGGTCCCGCCGGGCACGACCGTCGCGCAGCTGGTCAGCCAGGTCACCGGCCAGCCGACGGGCGTCGCCGCAGCGGTCAACGGCGAGGTCGTGCCCCGCCGCGCCTGGGCCGGGACGCCGCTGACCGACCGCGACCAGGTCGAGGTCCTGACCGCCGTGCAGGGAGGTTAAGCCCATGATTATCCCGAACGAACAGTTGTTTCCCCCCGACGGCCACCCGCTTCCCGGACCGGACCAGACGTGGACGATCGGCGGCCGGACGCTGACCTCCCGGCTCATCGTCGGCACCGGGGGAGCGCAGAGCATCGAGGTGCTGCGCAAGGTGCTGTCCGCCTCCCGGACGCAGCTCACCACGGTCGCCATGCGCCGGGTCAGCGCGGCGGGCGAGGGGTCGCTGCTCGGCATGATCCGCGAGGCCGGCGTCGACGTCCTGCCGAACACCGCCGGCTGTCACACCGCGACCGAGGCCCTGCTCGTCGCGCGGCTGGCCCGCGAGGCGCTGGGCACCGACTGGGTCAAGCTCGAGGTCGTCGCGGACGACATCACGCTGCTGCCTGACCCCGAGGAGCTGATCGAGGCGGCGCGCGAGCTCGTCGCGGACGGGTTCACGGTGCTGCCCTACACCAACGACGACCCGGTGCTCGCGCTGCGGCTCGAGCAGGCCGGCTGCGCGGCCGTGATGCCCCTCGGCGCGCCGATCGGCTCGGGCCTTGGCATCAGGAACCCGCACAACATCGCGATGATCGTCGAGCGGGCCGGCGTGCCGGTCATCCTCGACGCGGGGATAGGCACCGCGAGCGAGGCGGCGCTGGCGATGGAACTGGGCTGCGACGGGGTGCTCGTCGCGTCGGCGATCACCCGGGCGGCGGACCCGGAGAAGATGGCGGTGGCGATGCGGCTGGCGGTCCAGGCCGGCCTGGCCGCCCGCGACGCGGGCCGCATACCGCGCCGCTGGCACGCGGTCGCGTCCAGCCCCCAGGGGGCCACCGGGTGGGTCGTCCCCCCGGGGGAGACACAGCCGTGATCCCCAGGGTGCTCACGATCGCCTCGTCCGACTCAGGCGGCGGGGCGGGGATCCAGGCCGACCTGAAGGCCTTCGCCCGCTGCGGGGCGCATGGCATGTCCGCGATCGTCGCGCTCACGGCCCAGAACACGCTGGGGGTGACGGCTATCGCCGAGCAGTCGCCCGGGTTCGTTCGGGATCAGATAAGGGCCGTGCTCGACGACATCGGCGCGGACGCGGCGAAGACAGGGATGCTGTTCTCCCGGCCCCTGATCGAGGCGGTCGCGGACGAGCTGGCCGGGGCGGTGGACCGCGGGCTGCCGCTGGTGGTGGACCCGGTGATGGTGGCGAGCTCGGGCAGCCGCCTGCTGCTGCCCGACGCGGTCGGCGCGCTCACCGGCCTGCTGTTCCCGCTCGCCACGGTCGTGACGCCCAACCTGCCGGAGGCGCAGGCGCTCACCGGCATGGACACGCAGGACAGGAAGGCGCTCGCGGAGCGCCTGACGGAGCTGGGCGCGGCCGCGGCGCTCGTCACCGGCGGGCACGGCGCCGAGCCGGTGGACCACCTCTTCGACGGCGTCGAGCACCTGCGCATCCCGGTGCCGCGGCACGCGGTGGCGGCGACTCACGGCGCGGGCTGCACGCACTCGGCGGCCCTGGCGGCCGGCCTGGCGGCCGGCCTGACGCTGCCAGAGGCCGCCGTGCGGGCGGCCGCCGTCGCCGCCGACGCCGTCGCGCACGGCCTGGTGTCTGTCGGGGGCGGCGACGGCCCCGTGCACGTCCTGCACGGCCTGAGCGCCTGTCAGGCCAGCGCGCACAGCAGTGACTGAGGAGCCTTTCAGCAGACTTCCAGTTCAGCCCCTTATGGTCGGTGACTGCAGGTGGTGGCAGGCTGAGCTTGGAGGCTGGAACCGTGCCCGAAAAGGTGACCATCGCGTACGTGGGCGCGAAGTACGAGATCGGTCGGGGAAAGCGCTATTACGGCATCTGGGCGGCCGGCGCGCCGGCGTCGGACCCCATCGACCGCTGGCCGGAAAACCGCGAAGGCTGGACGCAGGCGTGGACGCGCTTCACGGCCATCGAGGCGCCCGGCACGATCAGGCAGGTCGAGAAGCCGCGCGCCGGGCTCAGGCGCCCGGCCAGGGAGCGGCCGGGCGCCGATGCCCCGGGCGCCCCGGGCGGCACGGGAACCCCGGGAGCGCGGACCACGGGCGCCGGGACCCGAATGCCGGCCATCGCGGCCAGGGCGGACCGCGGCACGGTCGCCGCCGGCCTGCTCGGCCTCGGCGTCGTGCTCGGCGTGATCGGGCTGTTCCCCGGGTACATCGGGCCGCCGAGCCTGGCCTCGGCGAACGATCAGCTCGTGCCGCACCTGATCTACCTCGCCGCCTGGGCCGCGGCCTGCGCGCTGATCGCCATCGGCGCCCGGCGGCCCGGAGCGCGCCGGTTCGGGGTGCTGCGGCTCGGTGCGCTGCTCGGCACCGGGCGGAGCGCCGTGACGTTCGGATTGTTCCTCGCGGATCTGGGCCAGGCGATCACCGCGGGCTCGGGCCTGGTGGGAACGGGCCTGCTGCTGAGCCTGCTCGGCTGGCTCGGCTGCGCCGCCGGCTCCCTTGCCGCCCTTGCCGCCCGCCGCCCCTGGACAGCCGCCACCGTCATGGCGCCGGGGCAAGCCCAGCCCCCGGCGCAGCCGCCGTCTGCGGAGGCGCCGCCCGCGGAGCCGCCGCCTGCGGAGGCGCCGCCCGCGGAGCCGCCGCCCGCG
>DAHVAN010000187.1 GCA_027314595.1 Actinomycetota bacterium
CGGGACTCGCGTCGGGGCCAACCACCCGGTAATGATCTTCACGGTCGGGGCCTCGCAGGCTGTTTCCGCTGGTGAGGGTCGGCGCGGACCTGTCCTGCAGGCTCAGTTTGTGTCGGGTGCGTGTGTTGCCGCAGAAGACACAGGAGCCGCGGCGGATCTGCCGGGTTACAGCTCGTTCCGCGCCGCGAAGGCTGACCTAGGCTCTGCCGGTCCCGGCAACGTCTATGACCACGTAGTCGAACAATCGCAGATCGCGCGCAGCGGGTTTGCTCCTGAGGAGATCCACAATCCGTTCAACATTGATCCGGTCCCCAGCGAGATCAACCAGCTGAAGGCGAACTACTACTCCAGCAAGCAGTTCTTCACGAACGGCGGAACGGTCCGGGACTGGCTAGCCGGGCAGAGCTTCGCTGACCAGTACGAGTTCGGCATGGACGTGCTCATGCGGATCCAGAACGGGATGCCGCTGCCATGACCGGGTCTACAGCAGAGGAGGGGATGGCTGCGATGCGGTCTCAGTATCGGGAGATGGCCGTGGCGTGGGATGAGGCGAGGGATAACCCGAAGGAGGCCAACCGGATCTTCGATGCCCTTCACGCGCTCTACAAGACCCTGCGCGCAACAGCGGCAGGCAGGACCGCGATAACGAGCCTGCTAGAGGATCCGATCACGGCCGTTCGATTGGCGGCAGCCACCCACAGCCTGGGCTGGCAACCTACGAGGGCGGAGCAGGTTCTGGAGGAGATAGAACAGGAAGGCAGCTTGCACGCGGTAACCGCGAAGTGGACTCTGCGCTCCTACCGCAGCGGCAAGCTGAACCTGGACTGGTGATCATGCTGCACATCGACTGTCTTTGCCGCAGAAGACACCGGAGCTGCGGCCGCGGATGGGACGCCGATCTACAGGGGCGTGGCGCAGGGGCATAACGCCTTCGCGGACGCGCAGCAGGGGATCGCCAGTCCTGGTGATGTGGCCGGGCATGCCGACGTGTTCGCGCATAATGCGGGCGACACGTGGACGAGCCGGCTGACCTCGTGGTCGACTGACCGGGCGGTCGCTGAGGGCTTCGCCGGCAAGAACGGCGTGATACTCCAGACGACCATCGAGGAGATGCAGGCCAGTGGCGTGAATATCTTTGAGTCGCCGGATTACTTCGACGAGAGCGAGCTTCTCCTCGAAGGCAGGATCGGGGGCTTGCAGGTGACGCAGCCATGACATTCCGCGAGGTCAGGTCAGATGAGGTCCTGGCAGCGCTCGGCGATGGCGGCGAGGATTCCGTTCTGCGCGCCTGCGTGGCCGCGCTGCGGGTGCATCCGCGTCCCTCCTACACCATCGGGGGGACGCCGGCGAATGCTCTCCGGGAGACGCTTGAGGTGAAGTACCGGCACGCGGCCAGCCGGGGGAAGACCTTCGTCGGCGGCCAAGAGCTGCTGTTGCGGCTGCAGGAACTCGGCAGCGAGCCGGTCTCTGGGGTTGACGCTCACCATGCAGGCAAGCACTTCTACGTGTACGTGACTCCCTCGACGCTGAGGCCTGTGGGAGCCGTGATCATGTATGACGCGCTGGGCGGCGAGGTGGCGAGCGGCTGATCCGGGCGGCGAGCGCGCAGCTGGTGGCGGGTGGGCTCAGCCGAGGCCGCCGGCGAGGGCCTTGAGGCGGTTCTTGGCGACGAGGCCGTCGATGATGTTCAGGAGCGCGGCGAGGTCGTCTGCGGGCAGCTCGGCGACGGCGGCGAGGTGGTCGCCGAGGGCGTCCTGGGCGGCGTGCAGGGGCCGCCGGGGGATGCCGTCGATGAGCAGGTGGTCGATGGAGATGTTGAGTGTCTCGGCGAGGCGGACGAGGGCTTCGGCTGACGGGGTGATGCGCCCGGCTTCGTAGCGGGAGACGCGACCGGGGTCGGCGCCGATCTTCTCGGCTAGCTCGGCCTGGGACAGGCCGGCTTCCTTGCGGAGCTGGCGGATCCGCTCGCCGAGGGGCATGGCAGCCTGGCCTTCCTGGTCCTGGTCGATGTGCCATCCCCATTGTGCGGCCATCCCGGTGCCTCCCGCTTGCCTCTCCTGCCACGCCCGCCGTGCTTGACATGCTATATATGCCATGAGCAGTATGGCATCTGAGCAAAGTTAAGTTTTTCCGGAGGGCAGCGTGGCGCGCATCCCCGACGCGGAGGTCGAGCGGCTGAAGGAGCAGGTGTCGCTGGTCTCGCTGGCGGAGGCGGCCGGGGTGACACTGCGCAAGACCGGCGCGGACCTGACGGGGTGCTGCCCGTTCCATGAGGACGGCACTCCGTCGCTGGTGATCAGCCCGGCGAAGAACCTGTGGCACTGCCTGGGGGCGTGCCAGGCGGGCGGGTCGGTGATCGACTGGGTGATGCGGGCGGAGGGCGTGAGCTTCCGGCATGCGGTGGAGCTGCTGCGCGACGGGATGCCCGCCATCTGTCCGGCGGGCCGGGCGCCGGGCCGGTCGACGGTGCGGAAGCTGGCCTCGCCGCTGGAGCGCGACGTGGCCGATGATGAGCTGCTGGGCCAGGTCGCGGATTACTACCACCGGGTGCTGAGAGAGTCGCCGGACGCGCTGGGCTACCTGGTGCGGCGGAAGATCGGTCACCCGGAGGCGGTCGAGACGTTCCGGCTAGGGTATGCGGACCGGAGCCTGGGGCTGCGGCTGCCGGACAAGCGCCGCAAGGACGGCGCCGAGATCCGGGGCCGGCTGACCGGGCTGGGGATCTTCCGCGCCTCCGGGCACGAGCACTTCGCCGGCTCGCTCATCGTGCCGGTGCTGGATGAGAACGGGCACGTGGCCGAGGTTTACGGCCGGAAGATCCGCGATGACCTGCGGGCCGGGACTCCGGCGCACCTGTACCTGCCGGGCCCGCACCGCGGCGTGTGGAACCTCGCGGCACTGGCCGCCTGCGATGAGATCATCGTGTGCGAGTCGCTGATCGACGCGCTGACGTTCTGGTGCGCCGGGTTCCGGCACGTCACCGCGTCCTACGGGGCGGGCGGGTTCACCGCCGGCCACCAGCAGGCGCTCGGTGAGCACGGTATCCGCCGGGTGCTGATCGCCTACGACCGCGACGACGCCGGCGACAAGGCCTCCGCAGAGCTATCAGCATCGCTGATGGCGGACGGGATCGAGTGCTTCCGGATCACGTTCCCGGCCGGGCAGGACGCGAACGACGTGGCGGTCGCTGCGAGGAATCCCGCCGACGAGCTGGGCCGGCTTATCCGCTCGGCTGCCTGGATGGGCACCGGTCCCGGACCGGCCCGCCGCCGCAACGCGCCACTCCCGCCGCCTGCTGTTGCCCCGGAGCCTGAGCCGGCTCCTGGCCCAGCCGCCGACTCAGTGCCGGCTGTCCCGGCCCCGGAGCCCTCCGCGCCAGCCTCGGCTCCCTCAGCTGCTCCTGCTGGCCCGGTTGACGTGGCTGCGGTCTCACCCGCTCCCGTAGTGGGTGAGCCGGTTCCGGAGGTCACCGGCCGGGAGGTGGTGCTGGCGTTCGGGGAGCGCCGCTGGCGGGTTCGCGGCCTGGAGAGGGCCAGCTCGTTCGACGTGCTGCGGGTGAACGTGATGTGCTCGGCGCCCGAAGCCGACGGCCCCCGGTTCCATGTGGACACCCTGGATCTCTACTCGGCGCGGGCCCGGGCGGTGTTCATCGCCGCGGCCGCCGCCGAGCTGGGCCTGGACGGCGATGTGGTGAAGCGGGATCTGGGCCGGGTGCTGCTGGCGTGCGAGCGGCTGGCTGATGAGGCGGTGACGGCGGCGCAGGCACCGCAGGATGAGCCGGAGCCGATGAGCGATGCCGACCGGCAGGCGGCCCTGAACTTGCTGCGCGACCCGGACCTGGCCGGCCGGATCGTGTCGGACTTCGCGAAGGCCGGGATGGCCGGTGAGGCCGTCAACTGCCTGACCGGCTATCTCGCGGGGGTCTCGCGGAAGCTGCCCAGGCCGCTGGCGGTGATCGTGCAGTCCACGTCCGCGGCGGGCAAGTCGGCGCTGATGGACGCGGTTCTGGCGTTCGTCCCGGCGGAGGACCGGGTGCGGTTCTCGGCGATGACCGGCCAGTCGCTGTTCTACATGGGCGAGTCCGACCTGGCGCACAAGGTGCTGGCGGTGGCCGAGGAGGAAGGCGCGGAGCGGGCTGCCTACGCGCTGAAGCTGCTGTCGTCGGACGGGGAGCTGTCGATCGCCTCCACCGGCAAGGACACGCTGTCGGGGCGGCTGGTCACCCACACCTACACGGTGACCGGCCCGGCGGCGATCTTCCTGACCACCACCGCGATCGACGTCGACGAGGAGCTGCTGAACCGGTGCCTGGTGCTGACCGTGGATGAGGGACGCGAGCAGACCCGCGCGATCCACGGCCGGCAGCGGGCGGCCCAGACCCTCGACGGGCTCCTCGCCGGCATCGAGCGCGACCAGGTGCTGGCGCTGCATCAGAACGCCCAGCGGCTGATCGAGCCCCTGCCCGTGGTCAACCCGCACGCCGGGTCGCTGAGGTTCGCCGACACCGCGGTGCGCACCCGGCGGGATCACGTGAAGTACCTGACGCTGATCGCCGCGGTCACGCTGCTGCACCAGCACCAGCGGCAGGTCAAGACGGTCACCCGCGGCGGGAGCGTGATCCGCTACGTGGAGACGGCACGCGCGGACATCGAGCTGGCGGACAGGCTGGCCGCCGAGGTGCTCAGCCGGTCGCTGGATGAGCTGCCGCCCGGCACCCGCCGCCTCCTCGAAGCAGTGCACGGCTACGTGGCACGGCGGTGCGAGGCCGAGCGGGTCGACGCCGATCTGGTGCGGTTCACCCGCCGCCAGCTCCGCGAGGCCCTGCCCTTCGGCGACACGCAGCTGAAGGTGCACCTGGCCCGGCTGGCCGACTACGAGCTGGTCATCGCGCACCGGGCAGAGTCCGGCGGGTTCTGCTACCAGCTGGCCTGGCAGCCGTCGGCGGACGGCAGCGGGGATGCCGTTACGACGACCGGTCGGTCGGGGTCGCAGGGCTTGCGGTCGGCCCTCGGTCGGGGCCTGGCCGGGGGGTGGTCGGCCCCCGGTCGGCCTACCTCTGGTGACGGTGAACGGCCAGGCCAGCAGCCATCTCAGTGCCGCTGGCGACAGCGATCACCCGGAAAGCACTGATCCCGGACAGCAGAATCACCGGGTCATAGCCGCAGCCGGGAGTGCCCGGTGAGCCGGGCTGGCGGACAGCGCACGCCCCACGCCATTCCCGGTGACCGTTCGGATCTGGCCGGGTTCCCGCGGCTGGCGGATGAGTTCTGCGAGCAGA
>DAHVAN010000189.1 GCA_027314595.1 Actinomycetota bacterium
CGTCATGCCGGGGGCACCGCGAAGCCCGCGAGTCGTGAAACCGTCTGGACGGCTAGCCGGCGGACCCGATTACTCGGTCCACCAGTCCTCGTCGTTCGCCGGCCTGCTTTCCGCGCCGGGCGTGCCGCCGCCGCCGGCCGGCCCCGGCATTCCCGGCGTCCGCGGCGCCTGGGCGGTCGCCGTGCCGTTCCCCGTCTGCCGCACAGCGGCGGCAGGGCCGCCAGGGCCAAGGGGACCGACGGAGGCACCCGGGGCGGCAGGGCCGCCCGCGGATGCCGGGGCGCGGTTGCCGACGGGCGCGCTCTCCGCGATGGCCGGCTTGGCCGGGGCGGCCGCCATCGCGGCGTCCATGCCGGGGATCGCGCCGCCAAGCTGGCCGCCGAGCAGCTGACGCACCTGGGCGAGGTGGCTGGCGATGTTGTCCTTCTGGCGGGTCAGCTCCTCGACCTCGCGCTGGGAGGTGACCCGGCGGCGCTCCGCCTCGGTCTTGGCCTCGGAAAGCAGCTGCTCGGCCTGTGCCTTGGCCTGCCCGACGATCTGGTCGGCGTTCTTCTTCGCGTTGCTGACGAGCTGCCGGGCGTGCTGGTCGGCGTCCCGGCGGGTCTGGTCGGCCTGCGCGGACGCCTTGGCGGCGCGCTGCTCGGCGGTGGCGGCGCGCTGCTCGGCCTCGGAGACCAGCTTCTGCGTGGCGGCCTGGGCGGCGGCGAGCCGCTCGGCCTCCTGCCGCTCGGCTTCCTCGCGGCGGGCCGCGATCTGGATCTCGAACTCGGCCTCGGCCTGCGCCCGCTGCGCCTCGCTCTCCTCCAGGATCCGCTGCGCCTGCGACCGCATCTCGTCGGCCTGCCGCTTGGACGTGGTGAGGATCTCGTCGCGCTCCCGCTTGGCCGACGCCTTGAGCTGCGCCACCTCGCGCTGGGTGGTGGTGAGCGTCTTGGCGCAGTCCCGCTCGGTCGCCGCCCGCTTCTCGGCGACCTCGTGGTCGGCGGTGGCGCGCAGCTTGGCGACCTCGCGCTCGGTGGTCGAGGTCAGCTCGTCCGACTCGCGCCGTGAGGCGGTGCGGATCGAGTCCGCCTCGCGCTCGGCGGCGCCGCGCATGTCATCGCTCTCACGCTTGGCGTTGGCCCGCAGCTCGGCAGCCTCGTTCTCGGCCGAAGCGCGCAGCTCCGCGCCGTCAACCTTGGCGGCGGCCTTGATCTCGTTGGCCTCGGACCTGGCGGCCTGGACCAGCTCCGTGGCCTGCTCCTCGGCTAGCCGCAGCAGCTGCTCGATGCGCGCCCCAAGACCGGAATAGGTGGGCCGCTCCTGCTCCTGGATCTGCCGGTGCGCGTCGGTGAGTTCATGCCGCGCGGCAAGCGCGTCCTCCTGGTGCCGGCGAACCTCGTTGGCGAGCTGACGGATGTGCTCGTCGACCTGGTGGGGATCATAACCGCGCATCACCTTGGCGAAGTCACGCGGCGGGGTTTCTTCGAAGAAACTGGTCAGTTGAGCGTCAATATCCGATTGCATGGGGCCTGATCCTGGCTAGACGGGGGGAGACGACAAGCGGGGTCAGTGGCCGGGTCGTCGCCGGCGGCCAGCAGCGACCATACCACGCACCCTCGTCAGCCCAGAGTCTGTGGCCCCGAAGGACTGTGGCGCTGCATCGCGGACTCCGGCGATTTACTCGCCCAGTGACAGGCACACTACTCCGCCTCCGCCCGGTTGGCTGGATCTTCGGACTTCTAGGTCCGAAGAATCCCGGTTGACGGCTTTGGTCGGTGCCTGCCAGGAGTCTACGGGTCTGGCGCACGTCCTGCGTCCCGCTCAGCACGGGGCAAAGGTCACGTTTCGGCGCACGTAAACGTGCGGGGCTGCACCAGTTCCGTCAGCACTCCGCCGAGGCCGGACGGGTGCAGGAACGCGATCGAGGCGCCCATCGAGCCATGCCGCGGGCGGCTGTCGACGAGCCGCACGCCGCGGCCGCCGATGGTTTCGAGCGCGGCGGCCACGTCGGCCACCGCGTACCCCACGTGGTGAATCCCCTCACCCCGCCGCTCGAGGAACTTGCCCACCGGGGTGCCGGGCCCGAGCGGCTCGAGCAGCTGCACGCAGGACGACCCGTCTGACAGCTCGAGCATCGCCTCGCGCACCCCCTGCCCGGAGTTGGTCTCGCGGCTGACCACGGTCAGCCCGAAGGCCGATTCGTACCGTTCGATCGTGGTCTCAAGCGAGCGGCAGGCGATGCCCACATGATCGATCCGCAACAACATGCTGGGTATCGTTTCAGATGGGTGCTGTCAGACCACGCAGGAGGCCGGCATGGGCGACCCAGTGATCATCGGCGGGGCGCGCACCGCCATCGGCCGGTTGCTCGGCTCGCTTGGCGGGTTCTCCGCCGCCGGGCTGGGCGGCTTCGCGATCAAGGGCGCGCTCGACCGCGCCGCCGTGAGCCCCGAGGACGTCGGGTACGTGATCATGGGCCACGTGCTGCAGGCCGGCGCCGGGCAGATCACCTCCCGCCAGGCCGCGGTCAACGCCGGCATCCCGATGACCACGCCTTCCATGACGGTCAACAAGGTCTGCCTGTCCGGCCTCGACGCGATCGCGATGGCCGCGGACCTGATCAGGCTGGATGAGTACGACGTCATCGTGGCCGGCGGCATGGAGTCGATGACCAGCGCGCCGCACGTGCTGCGGAACTCCCGCCGCGGCTACAAGTACGGCCCGGTGGAGATGGCCGACACGATGGCGCTCGACGGGCTGACCGACGCCTTCGACGGGCTGTCGATGGGCGAGTCCACCGAGCGGCACAACGCCAGGCTCGGCATCAGCCGCCAAGAGCAGGACGAGTTCGCCGCCCGCTCGCAGCAGCGCGCGGCCGCCGCCACCAAGGACGGGATCCTCGCCGAGGAGATCGTGCCGGTGTCCGTGCCGGGCAAGCGGGAGACGACAGCCTTCGCCGAAGACGAGGGCATCCGCCCGGACACGACCGCCGAGTCGCTCGCCAAGCTGCCGCCCGCGTTCGGCGCGGACGGGACGATCACCGCCGGGTCCGCCTCGCAGATCTCCGACGGCGCCTGCGCGGTCGTGGTGGCCTCCGCGCGAGCCGCCGAGCGCCTGGGCGCGCGGGTGCTCGCCGAGGTCGGCGCGTTCGCCACGGTGGCCGGGCCGGACAACTCACTGCACTCCCAGCCCGCCAACGCCATCAAGAAGGCGCTCGCCAAATCCGGGCACGCCGTCCGGGACCTGGACCTCATCGAGATCAACGAGGCGTTCGCCGCGGTCGGCATCCAGTCGACGCGTGAGCTCGGCGTCACGGCAGACATCGTGAACGTCAACGGCGGCGCGATCGCGCTTGGCCACCCGCTCGGCGCCTCGGGCGCGCGGATCGCGCTGACCCTCGGCTACGCGCTGCGCCGCCGGGGCGGCGGGTTCGGCGCGGCCGGGCTGTGCGGCGGCGGCGGCCAGGGCTCGGCGCTCCTGCTGCGGGTGCCGCGCTGACCGCGCCTGCTGTCCCTCGGGGGGGCCCGGGGGGGTCGTCCCCCCCGGAGCTGGCAGCAGCAGCCGGGGCGCTCGCCGCGCGGGTGCGCGCCGGGGACGTCCGCGCGCTCGCCAGGGTGATCTCGATGGTCGAGAACGGAGACGGCCGCGTCCGTTCGGTGATGAAGGAACTGTCCCCCATGATCACCGGGGCGCGGGTCATCGGCCTCACCGGCGCTCCCGGCGCGGGGAAGTCCACCGTGACCAGCGCCCTTGTCGGGGCGTTCAGGGAGCGCGGCGAGCGCACGGCGGTGCTCGCCGTGGACCCGTCCTCGCCGTTCACGGGCGGCGCGCTGCTCGGCGACCGGGTGCGGATGCAGGATCACGCGACCGACGAGGGCGTGTTCATCAGGTCGATGGGCAGCCGGGGGCAGCTCGGCGGGCTGGCCGCCGCGACGCCGCAGGCGGTGCGGGTGCTCGACGCCGCCGGGTTCGGGGTGATCCTGATCGAGACCGTGGGCGTGGGGCAGGCCGAGGTGGAGATCGCCTCGGCCGCGGACACGACCGCGGTGCTTGTCGTGCCCGGCATGGGCGATGCCGTCCAGGCGGCGAAGGCGGGCGTTCTGGAGGTGGCCGACGTCCTCGTGGTGAACAAGGCGGACCGGCCCGAGACCCAGCGGACCGTCCGTGACCTGCGGTCGATGATCGCGCTGGCCTCCGCGCCGTGGAAGCCGCCGGTGGTGACGACGGTCGCGACCACCGGCGCGGGCATCGGCGAGCTCGTCCGTCAGCTCGACAGGCACTGGGCATGGCTGGCGGAAGACGGCGAGCGTGCGCGCAGGCGGCTCGAGCGGGCACGGGACGAGGTGACCGCGCTCGCTTTCGGCGCGGTGCGGGAGCGGCTCGCGGTGCCCGACGAGCTCGCCGCCCGGGTGGCGGACGGCACGCTCGGCCCGCACGAGGCGGCGGACGAGCTGCTCGCCAGCGTCGGTCTGTGAAAATCTCTCATCCCGAACGGTCCCGGCTGACTGCCCTCCTCACCTGACTGTGACACAGTTGCGTAATGTGTCCGGTGTGCGGAAAGCGCTTGGACTGCCCTTCGATCCGATCGACCGCGCGGCGCGGATCTGGGAGCGCCGGTTCGGGCCGTCGTCGGCGATGGCGGCGGTCACCTCGATCATGCGCGCCCAGCAGATCCTGCTCGCCGAACTGGACGCGATCCTGCGCCCCTACGGCCTGACGTTCGCCAGGTACGAGGCGCTCGTGCTCCTGTCGTTCAGCCGCGCCGGCGCGCTGCCGCTGCGCGTGATGGGGGAGCGGCTCATGGTGCACCCCACCAGCGTGACGAACACCATCGACCGGCTCGAGGCACAGGGCATGGTCATCAGGCGGCGCAACCCCCACGACGGCAGGGGCCGGCTCGCCGAGATCACCGAGCGCGGCAGGGACGCGGTCAGGCAGGCGACACGCGACCTGATGAAGTCCGAGTTCGGCATGAGCGAGTACTCCGAAGCCGAGCGCGGCGAGCTGTTCACCCTGCTGCGCGGGCTGCGCCTGACCGCGGGCGACTTCGTCGCCGGGTAGGCGGCGCTGGCTAGCTGCCCGGCGTGATCGGCGTCGCCGGCGCCCAGCTGCCGCCGCCGTCGGTCGTCATCCAGATCTCGTGCAGCGACGTGCTGGCCGGCAGGGCGACGCCCTGTTCGTCCGTGGTCATGCCCACGTAGGTGAACCCGCCGGCCGGCGCCCCCGCGCCACCCATCGCCGCGGGCGTCCACTGCGCGGCGCCCGGCGGAAGGACGTAGAGCCCGGTCGTGGTCGCGAGCACGAGCGTCCCGTCCGGGGCGGCCGCGAGCGACGTCGCGACGCCGCGACTACTCAGGCCTGACCAGGAGGCCCCCGACAGGGTCCAGAACGCGCCGCCGTTGGCCGACGTGGAAATCTCCGGCGGGGACGTGACCGATATCCCCGGGCACTCGATCGCCGGATTCGCCGAGTTCACCAGCGCGAGCAGCGCACGCGAGGGAAGCCCGTCGGCCTGCGGCGTGCCCGGCTGGCAGGGCGCCGTGCCTACGCGCTGCCAGGCGCCGCCGAGCGGGCCGGAGTACAGGGTCCCGTCCGGCGCGAGCAGGTAGCCGACGGTGCTGGTGAGCGCGAGGACCGCCGACGTGGGGTTCCCGCCGTCGGTGAGCCCGCTGGTAGGTCCGCCGGCCGGCTGCCAGTTGTCGCTGCCCGCGGCGGTGGTCATCAGCGTGAAGCTGTGGCAGTAGTACGCGAAGCTGGAGGTGTTCGTGCCGGTGCAGCTGGCCCACAGCGCGTACGCCCGGTTGCCCGCGGTCTCCAGGTCGGTGACCCGCTGGCCGTGCGTGTCGATCTGCTGCCAGGTGCTGCCTGAGTCGTGCGTCGCCCACAGCTCGGGCCCGAACGCCCACCCGTTCACGCCGTCGAGGAACCTGATCCCGCTCACGCCGGTGGCCCCGGACGGCGCGCCCGTCTTCGGGGCGGGGCCGCCTTCCCAGGTCCGGCCGCCGTCCGTGGTGCTCACGATCGACGTGCAGATGTAAGGGTTGGCGTCGGCGCACCGTCCGGGGGTGCCCGCCTGCCCGATGGCCCAGGCGTGCGACGTGCTCACGAACGTGACCGAGGCTGGCTGGAAATTGCCCGGCACCGGCCCGTTCGGCTCCTGGGGCTGGCTGCCCGCCGAACTCGAGGGCGTCAGCGCCGGGGTCGTCGTCGGGAGGGGGGTTCCGGAACCGGTCACATGCTGCGTTCCGCCTGAGGCCGTGGGCGTCTTCCCGTCGGCCACCGACGCAGCGTTCACCGGGCTGGGGGAAAGGTGCACCAGCAGGCCGCCAGGGACGGCGACGGCCACGCCCGCGGCGACCACGGCCGCCGACGCGACGGTGACCGCGACCTTGCGGACCTTGCGGCGGCGTGCCCTGCGGGTGATGAGCTCGAAGGTCCCTGGCGGCGGGGACAGCGGCGCCACCTGCTGGCTCAGCCAGCCGTCGAGGGGATCGCGGTCGCCGTTACCGTGCATCGCCCGCCCCCTTCCCGTCGGTGCCGCGCTTTCCGCCGGGCCCGCCCGAGCCGCCCGCGAGCGCCTCCTTCAGCCGGGTCCTGGCATGGTACAGGTCTGCCTTGATCGTGCCATCCGGCCGCCGCAGCAGCACCGCGATCTCGCGTATCCCGAATCCGGCGTAGTAATGCAGCAGGAACGGGTCGCGCAGCCGGGCGGGCAGCTGCTGGATCAGCTCGCGCACGCCGACGTCCTGGGCGGGGTCCGAGTACGGCTCGGGTTCGGCGCCCGCGGTCACGGTGCGCATGGCGCGGCGCTCCCGTTCGGTCTTGCGCCAGTGGTCGCGGACCAGGTTGGTGGCGATCATGTACAGGTAGCTCTGCGGGTTGTCGAGCTTGCCGGGGCTGGTCCACTTGGAAAGCAGCCGGACGAACGCCTCCGAGGCGATCTCGTGCGCGGTCTCGTCGTCATCGACGAGCCGCCGGACCCAGCCGGCCAGCTTCGGGTAGTTGGCGGCGAACAACTGCTCCGCCACGGCCCGCCGGGCGCCGGTGCCCGAGGCGAGGGTCGCGTAGGGGCCGGTCTCCGCGCCCGCCTCCGTGCCCACCGGGCCTCCCTGTGTCCGCGCTGCCCGCGATGTCTGTTGTGGAGCCTTGGTGGCCAGCGCAGCGCCGGCCCGGCCAAATGTGATTGGGTCACCAAGCGGTCGTGCATCCCCGAGGGTATTCGTGGGGTACATAAATGGTTACCACACCTTCGCAGGGCAGCGGCAGGCCCGGGTTTTCCGGGCTCTGCCCATACGACGCCATAGATCGGCGTGCGGTTGGAATTTCTCAGAGCGCCAAATCGCCAGGAGGCTCGCGGGCGTGCACTGACGCCTTCGCGGCGACACCATAGTGATAGTTTGGGCGACTTGAAGCAGCTGTGCTGGCATTGCCAAGAGATCACCGAACGGACATCCGACGGTGACAGGCTGGCCTGCTCGACGTGCGGACGGCCGTACTTGGTCGCGCCTCCAGCACGGCAGGTGCCGTTCGCCCTCCGGTCGGCTGACCAGCCCCCGCATGACCAACATGATGACCCGCACAGCGGCATGAGCGGATGCGCTGTCTAAACAGGCATGTCCTGATGTCGCCGCTACCTCCCCGCAGAGATAGTGATCTAGTGGGCGATGGCTTTGAAGCGGGAACTTGGCTGGCCGATCAGGCACTCCTGGTCGAGCAGTTGGTCGGCCAGGATGTCAGCGACTGGTGCGGCGTCGAGATGGCGATCAGGGAAGTAGCGGAAAACGGGCCTCGATGAGTCCGTCCTTGCGTTCACCAGCATCGCCGCAGCTGATCGCGTGGCCTGGATACCGGTCCGCGCCTCGACGGCAACCCTAGGACGCGGTGGGCGCGTCGATCGGCGGTCCGGTACCAGACGGCGCGTCGCGTCCGGCGCACCTGCGGGCGATGGCGAAGGCCGCTTACGCCGGGTACCAGGCGACCCGCTACGACGACACGGGCCGGCTGCTGCCGGCGCTGATCCGCGAGACCGAGCAGGCCGGGCGGACGCCGGGCGGGGACAGCCGCGAGGCGTGCTCAGTCCGCGCGCTGGTGTACGATACCGCCGCTGCGCCCGCCTGCTCGTCATCGCCGCGATAGCGTACAACCTGCTGCGCGCCGCCGGGACCCGCACCGGCCGGCCCTGGGCGAGGGCCCGCACCGCCACGATCCGGCGCGACCTGATCACCATCGGCGCCCGCACCGCCCGCCACGGCCGCGGCAACCTCATCCTCCACCTGCCCGCAGGCCACCACCGCGAACAAGCATGGCAGAACCTGTGGACCCAAACCTGCGGGCCGCCCGCCCGCGCGGCCTGACCAGCCAGAACCGGTCCGCACCCCCACGCCGCAAGGCACACCGCCCCCCCGCCCCCGGCCCAGGAACCCCCGGACAGGCTGCAGAACCGTCAGCAGCAGCACAAACACGCCCGAAAAGAGCTCATCGAGGCGAGAGCCGATAACCGCCACACTCGGCAATTAACCGGTGGATCCAGGCTCAGCAGGCTCACCGGAATCGGCCCCGGCTATCGCCGAGGCACCTAGCCAGTCGCAGCTCGACTTTCCCGCATACCTGGATGAGCATGTGTTCTACGTGGGGCGGCCGAGGCGGACCGGCGAGCCGCGTCATCCGGCCCACTACAGCCGCGTCATCCGGCCCGGTACGGCCGGGCCAGCCGCGCATCCGGCCCGCAACGCGGCACGAGCCGGCGGTTCGCGCGGTTCGCGCGGGACGCACGGTTCGCGCGGGCCGCGCGGGACGAGGCGGTCATCGTCACCGTCTGGAGACTTGCGCCACAATCGCCCCAGGACTGGCCATCTTTCGATCACCGGGCCGACCCGAATTAGCCGCCAACGTCCTAACCCAGGTACGCACTCGGATGGGTGGGGTTAGACTGGGCAGGGTAGATAGTAGGACGTCCTACCAAATTGCCCGCGCCGCCGCGATCGGGCGCGCGGGCAAGCGCGAGGGGGCCCGAATGAGCGAGGAAGCCGCCGTCACCGGCCGCGAGCGCTGGCAGCGCAGGTTCGAGCAGAGCAAGACGCGCGACGCCGACTTCACCACGCTGTCCGGCCTGGTGGTCGATCCGGTGTACGGCCCGCCGGACGGAGCGGAGCCGGCGCCCGGCATCGGCTGGCCCGGCGAGTTCCCGTTCACCCGCGGCCTGTACGCCAACGGCTACCGGGGCAAGCCGTGGACGATCAGGCAGTTCTCCGGGTTCGGCAACGTGCGGCAGACCAATGAGCGGTACAAGATGCTCATCAACGCCGGCGGTCACGGACTCTCCGTCGCCTTCGACATGCCCACGTTGATGGGACGCGACTCCGACGACCCGCGCTCGCTCGGCGAGGTCGGGCACTGCGGCGTCGCGGTGGACTCGGCGCGCGACATGGACGCGCTCTTCGACGGCATTCCCCTGGCGGACACCACCACGTCGATGACGATCAGCGGGCCGGCGGTCCCCGTGTTCTGCATGTACCTGGTCGCGGCCGAACGTCAGGGCGCGGACATCGGCTCGCTCGACGGCACCTTGCAGACGGACATCTTCAAGGAGTACATCGCGCAGAAGGAGTGGCTGTTCGCCCCCGAGCCCCATCTGCGGCTTATCGGCGACCTCATGGAGTTCTGCGGGCGGCGCGTCCCGCGCTACAAGCCGGTCAGCGTGTCCGGCTACCACATCAGGGAAGCCGGCTCCACCGCCGTGCAGGAACTGGCGTTCACGCTCGCCGACGGGTTCGGCTACGTGGAACTGGGGCTCAGCCGCGGTCTGGACGTGGACGAGTTCGCGCCCGGGCTCTCGTTCTTCTTCGACGCGCACATTGACTTCTTCGAGGAGATCGCCAAGTTCCGCGCCGCCCGCAGGATCTGGGCGCGATGGCTCCGCGACGTCTACGGCGCGACGACGGACCGCGCGCAGTGGATGCGGTTCCACACCCAGACCGCCGGGGTCTCGCTGACCGCGCAGCAGCCGCAGAACAACGTCGTCCGCACCGCCATCGAGGCCCTCGCCGCGGTGCTCGGCGGCACCAACTCGCTGCACACGAACGCGCTTGACGAGGTGCTCGCGCTGCCGGGCGAGGCCGCCGCGGAGACGGCGCTGCGCACCCAGCAGGTCATCATGGAAGAGACCGGCGTGACCGGCGTCAGCGATCCCCTCGGCGGCTCCTGGTACGTGGAGGCGCTCACCGACCGGATGGAGGCCGGAGCCGAGGCGATCTTCGCCGGCATCCGCGCCATGTCGCCCGACGGGTCGATGACCGGGGGCATCCTGCGCGGCATCGAGAGCGGCTGGTTCACCGGCGAGATCGCGGACGCCGCGTTCGAGTACCAGCAGAAGCTGGAGAAGGGCGAGAAGCGGATCGTCGGCGTGACCAGCCACACCGAGACCGTCGGCGGCGAACTCCAGATCCTGCGGATCGGCCCCGAGGTCGAGCGGGAGCAGGTCAGGGACCTCGCCGCCCGGCGCGCCGCCCGCGACGAGGCCGCCGTGGACCGGGCGCTCTCGCGGATGGTCGCCGCCGCGCGCACCGACGCGAACCTGGTGGAGCCGATGCTCGAGGCCGCGCGGGCCGAGGCGACGCTGGGCGAAATCTGCGGCGCCCTGCGCGCCGAATGGGGCAGCTACACCGAACCCGCGGCGTTCTAGGGCGCCGGTCAGGCGAGCCGTCAGGCCGGGCTGGCGACCGGCAGCCCGGCCTCGCGCGCGGCCTCGAGCAGGCGGTCGTCGTAGGCGACGAACGACACCAGGTCGCGCTTGATGGCGAGCGCGGACGCGAGATGGATGGCTCCGGCGGTGCCGAGCTTGCCGGGCGGCAGGGTGGCCGCGTTGTCGAGCACGTCATGGCTGAGCGCGACCCGCCCGACCCGGCGGATGATCCGCTGCCCGCGGGGCAGCGCGCCGGGCTCGGCACGCCAGATCGCCCGGAGCACCTCGGTCCGGTGCAGGGCGCTCGACACGAGTGCCTGGTCCGCGCGTTCGGCCAGCCAGCTGGCGAGCGCGGCCGATTCTGGTTCGGCGAGCGCCAGCTTGACGAGCGCGGAGGAGTCGAGGTAGATCATGGCTGCTCCTCGCCCCCGCCGTCGCGCATGTGCCGCAGCACCTCGCTGGCGGCTGGCCCGCCGCCGGAGGCGGAGGCGGGGTACGGCTCGATGTCCAGGACGCTGCCGGACTCCTCGGCCCGCTCGACCACCCCGGCGGCGATCCAGCGTTCCAGCGGGCTGTCCGGCTGGCGTACCGGGATCATCTGCGCCACCAGCCGGCCGCGGTTCGTGATGTCTACCGTGTACCCCTTCTCGACCAGGTCGACGTAGATGCTCGCGTGCTGGCGCAGCTCCCTGATCCCGATCCGCTGCGGTGGCAGGTTCGATGTCGCGTGATGCACGGGATCTCCTGAGTACCCGAGGTTTGCGCTCAGCGGCTTGCCGCGCCGCCGGTCACCCTTCTGTGGCATGAAGGGACTGTAGCACACGACATGCTACACTGGGTGCCGGATGAGCCACGTGTCGCCGTACCGGGACGGGCCGGGCACGGAAATGGACCGGGCACGCAGATCGTTTGGCAGGATAGAGGTATGCAGCAGCCGCGGGATTTCTCCCTGTACGGTGCCGTCGATCTCGGTGCGCGGCAGGCGGCCGTGCAGCGCAGGCAGCAGCCGGCCCGCACCGCAGCCGCCGGCGCGCCCGGCGACGGCGAGGCGTCGGCGTTCGTCATCGACGTCACAGAAGAGACCTTCAACACCGAGGTGGCGGCCCGGTCGCGGACCACCCCGGTCATCATCGACTTGTGGGCGGACTGGTGCGGGCCGTGCAAGCAGCTCAGCCCGGTACTGGAAAAGCTGGCGGACGAGGCGGCCGGCGCGTGGGTGCTCGCCAAGATCGATGTCGACGCGAACCCGCGGCTCGCCCAGGCGTTCCAGGCGCAGTCCATCCCGATGGTCGTCGCGATCATCGGCGGCCAGATGGTGGACGCCTTCCTCGGCGCGATGCCCGAGGGCCAGATCCGGCAGTGGCTGACCCAGGTGCTCGCGGCCGCCGACCAGCTTGGCGTCGGCCCCGCGGCGGGCGGGACCCCCGCCGGGGCGGCGGCGCCGGGCAAGGCCGGCCCGGCGGACACGATGCCGCCGGCCTACGCGGAGGCCCAGGCCGCCATGGAGCGCGGCGATCTGGACACGGCCGCCAGTGCGCTCGAGAAGGCGCTCTCGGAGAACCCGGCCGACCCCATCGCGAAGAGCTGGCTCGCCCAGGTGAACCTCATCCGCCGGGTCGACTCCTACGACCAGGCCGCCGCGCGCCGCGCCGCGGCCGCCGGCCCGGGTGACGTGGACGCGCAGATCAAGGTCGCCGACATCGAGCTGGCGGCGGGAAATACCGAGGACGCGTTCCAGCGGCTGCTTGGCGCTGTCAAGCGGACCGCGGGCGACGACCGGAACAGGGCGCGCCTGGCCCTGCTCGACCTCTTCGATATCTTCCCGCCCGATGACCCTCAGGTGAAGAAGGCCAGGTCCCAGCTCACAGCCTTGCTGTTCTGAGACCTCGCGACTCAGCGGGCGCGGGTGTCGGCGGCCGGGTCGGTGCCGGCGAGCAGTTCGAGCGCCGGCACCGCCGCGGCGAGGGCTGAGCGCTGCTCCTCGGTAAGCAGCAGCAGTGCCTGGGTGAGCAGCGCGGTGCCCTCGGCGCGCAGCCGGTCGAGCGTCTCGTGGCCGAGGTCGGTGATCGCCAGCGTGCTGGCGCGGGCGTCCTTCGGATCCGCGCAGCGCTTGACGTAACCGAGTTCCTCGAGCACGGCCACCAGCCGGGTCAGCGTGGACGGCGCGATGCCCTCGGCGGCAGCGAGATCACCGAGCCGGAGCGGCCCTGAGCGTTCCACGGTGGACAGCGCGGCCAGCTGGGTAGGGGTCAGGCCGGCCAGCTCGTGCCTGCGCAGCCTGCGGGACAGCCGGGCGATGGCGACGCGCAGCCGTGTTACGTCGATCACGCCGGATCCGGTGGCCATCGTGCTCACATCGCCGTCCGGCGGGCTTATCGTGGTTTCCCGCGCCATGCATGAAGATTACGCGCTCTCCCGAAGCAATCGTGGGCTGTCCCCGGAGCCGGCCTGGCGCGGACCTCATACCCTTGACATTGGCGTCCACTGCAGCGCCCGTGATTTCCCTGAAAGGTGGAAGAGCAACGTGACGATGGCGCCGAGCGTTTCCTACTCCATTACCGTCAGGCTCGAGGTGGCCTCGCATGGCCGCGCGGTGAGCGAGATCACCCGCGCGGTCGAGCAAGCGGGAGGCGTGGTCACGGCGCTCGACGTGAATTCCGGGCAGCGCGGCAAGCTCCGGGTGGACGTCACCTGCGCCGCCACCGGCACCGCGCACGCCGAGTCGCTGGTCTCCGCGATGGCCGGCATCTCCGGCGTAACGGTGCACAAGGTCAGCGACCGGACATTCCTGCTGCACCTTGGCGGCAAGATCGAGATGCGGTCCAAGGTGCCGCTGCGCACCCGGGACGACCTGTCCATGGCGTACACGCCGGGAGTGGCCCGGGTTTCGCTGGCGATCGCGGCCAAGCCGGAAGACGCGCGCCGCCTGACGATCAAGCGCAACAGCGTCGCGGTGGTGACCGACGGGTCCGCCGTGCTCGGCCTCGGCAACATCGGCCCTTACGCGGCGCTGCCGGTAATGGAGGGCAAGGCCGCGCTGTTCAAGCGGTTCGCCGGCATCGACGCCTGGCCGATCTGCCTGGACACCCAGGACACCGACGAGATCGTCCGCGCGGTGCAGGTGATCGCGCCCGGGTTCGGCGGGATCAACCTGGAGGACATCTCCGCGCCGCGCTGCTTCGAGGTCGAGCGCAGGCTCCGCGCGCTGCTCGACATCCCGGTGTTCCACGACGACCAGCACGGCACCGCGATCGTCGTGATGGCCGCGCTCACCAACGCGCTGCGGGTGGTCGGCAAGGACCTGCGCGCGGTGCGGATCGCGATGGCGGGCGCGGGCGCGGCGGGCACCGCGGTGCTCAAGCTGCTGCTCGAGGCCGGCGCCTCCGACGTGATCGTGGTGGACGACAAGGGCGCCGTGTACGCGGGCCGCCCGGGCATGGACGACAGCCTCGCCTGGATCGCCGGGCACACCAACGCCGGCGGCTACTCGGGCGGCCTGGCCGGCGCGGTGCGCGGCGCGGACGTGTTCATCGGGGTGTCTGTCCCTGGCATCCTGGCCGGCGATGACGTGCAGGCGATGAATGACGGCGCGATCGTGTTCGCGCTCGCGAACCCCGACCCGGAGATCGACCCGGACGTCGCCAGGGAGCACGCGGCCGTGGTCGCGACCGGCCGCAGCGACTACCCGAACCAGATCAACAACGTGCTCGCGTTTCCCGGCGTGTTCCGCGGGCTGCTTGACGCGCAGAGCCGCAAGATCACCGACCGCATGCTGGCGGTCGCCGCGCGGGCGCTGGCCGATGTCGTGCCCCCCGACGAGCTCGGCCCCGACTACATCATCCCGTCGGTTTTCCACCCCGACGTCGCCTCCGGGGTGGCCGCCGCGGTCCGCGGCGTCGCCGGCCAGGACGAGGGCGCCGGGCCCGCCGGCGACGACTAGGCCCGGAGCTGCCTGCCCTGGTCCCGGAATCTGGCCCATGATGGTTACATGGACCACATGGGTTCGGATCCAATGGCCGGAAGACTGCTCATCGCGACGCCGCTTCTCGGGGATCCGAACTTCAGGCGCACCGTCGTCCTGATCGTGGAGCACGAGGAAACCGAGGGCACCCTCGGCGTGGTGCTGAACAGGCCGACCACGGTCGGCGTGGGCCAGGTGCTCGACCAGTGGACAGAACTGGTCACCGATCCTTCGGTCGTGTTCAAGGGCGGCCCGGTCGCGCCGAACAGCGCGCTCGCCCTCGCGCTGGTCCCCGGCAAGGACGAGCCTGTTGGCTGGCGGGCGCTCGACGGCGCCCCGGCGCTTGCCCGGCTCGGCCTGCTCGACCTGGACGCGCCGCCCGGGCTGCTCGCCGCCGCGATCGCGTCGCTGCGCGTCTACGCCGGCTACGCCGGCTGGTCACCGGGACAGCTTGAAGCGGAGATCGATGAGGGCGCCTGGCATGTCGTGGGCGCCGAACCCGCCGACGTGTTCGCCGCCGAGCCCGAGCGGCTGTGGCGCGACATCCTGCACCGCCAGCAGGGCGATCTCGCCTTCCTTGCCACCTACCCCGACGACCCGGGGCTCAACTGACGGCCGGCCGTCCGCGGAGACGGTAAGCTAGGCAACGTGAGCACCGAGCTAATGCCAGACAGCGACCTGCGCGTCCACGAGGACGTCAGGGTTGATACCTCGCACGGCGATCACGAGCGCTTCGCGCACTACGTCGACAAGAACGAGATGATGGAGAGCCACGTCTTCGGCACTCCCATCAAGGCGCTGTGCGGCAAGGTCTGGGTGCCGAGCCGGGACGCCTCGAGGTTTCCTGTCTGCCCGGAGTGCAAGGAAATCTACGAATCCCTGCCTGACGACGCCCCTGCGGAGTGAGTGCCGGCGACGAGTCGCCACGGTCCGTTCCGAATAACCTTGCTTTTCTCCGTGGCTGGCAGAAGGCTGCTTACGAAGAGTACTTTCGCGTAACTAGGCGTGATTTCCTGCTGGTGGCGACGCCTGGCGCGGGCAAGACGGCCTACGCGCTCACGGTGGCGGCGCGCGTGCTTCGCGAGCGCGAGGTCGCGGCGGTCACTGTTGTCACTCCCACCGAGCACCTCAAGTACCAGTGGGCGCAGGCCGCGGCCAGGTTCGGGATCGCGATCGACCCGTCCTACCGGAACGCGCAAGGCAGGGCGGGCGCCGACTTCCAGGGAGTCGCCGTCACCTACGCGCAGGTGGCTGCCCATCCCGCGCTGCACAGGCAGCGCACCGAGGGCCGCAGGACCCTGGTGATCTTCGATGAGATCCACCACGCGGGCGACGCGCTGTCCTGGGGCGATGCCATCAGGGAGGCCTTCGAGCCCGCCAGGCGGCGGCTCGCGCTGACCGGCACGCCGTTCCGCAGCGACGCCACTCCCATCCCGTTCGTCACGTACGCGCCGGAGCCGGACGGATCCAGGCGGTCCGCGTCCGACTACGTGTACGGATACGGTCCCGCGCTCGCCGACGGCGCCGTGCGGCCGGTGATCTTCCTCGCCTATTCGGGCGAGATGCACTGGCGGACGCGGGCGGCCGGCGAGATCACCGCCACTTTGGGCACGCCGATGACAAAGGAGCAGGTGGCGCAGGCCTGGCGAACCGCGCTCGACCCGGCGGGGGAGTGGATCAGCCGCGTGCTCGAGGCGGCCGACCGGCGGCTCACCGAGGTGCGGCGCGCGATGCCCGACGCCGGCGGCCTGGTGATCGCCGGGGACCACGAGACCGCGCGGGCGTACGCCGCGCTGCTGCGCCGCATCAGCGGTGCGCGCCCCGTCGTGGTGCTCTCCGACGACCCGGCGGCGAGCAGGAAGATCTCGTCCTTCGCCGTCTCCCGCGATCGCTGGATGGTCGCGGTGCGGATGGTGTCCGAGGGAGTCGATGTACCCCGGCTGGCGGTCGGGGTCTACGCGACGAGCGTGTCCACGGCCTTGTTCTTCGCGCAGGCGGTAGGCAGGTTCGTCCGCGCGCGCCGCCGCGGGGAGACCGCCTCGGTGTTCCTGCCATCGGTGCCCGTCCTGCTCGGGTTCGCCGCCGAACTTGAGGCCGAACGCGACCATCTGCTGCCGCAGGTATCGATCGACCCGGAAGCGGAACTGGCGGAGGCCGCCCGCACGCGGGACACGCCCGGTGACGAGCTCGACGGGCGTGCCTTCGAGGCCCTCGCGGCCTCGGCGACCTTCGACCGCGTGCTTTACGACGGGGGCGAGTTCGGCACCGCCACCGAGGCGGGGTCACCGGAAGAGGAGGACTACCTGGGGCTGCCCGGCCTGCTGGAGCCGGACCAGGTGGCGCTCCTGCTGCGCAAGCGGCAGGCGGCCCAGCTAGCCGCGCGGTCCGCGGTGGCGACGGCGGAGCGCGGCGCGCAGGCGGTGATCCCGGGGCCGGCGCCGGCCGGGCCGCCGGTCAGCCGCGAGAGCCTGGCGGCGCTGCGCAGGGAACTCAACGGCCTGGTCGGCGCCTGGAGCCAGCGCACGGGCCAGTCGCACGGCGTCATCCACGCCGGACTGCGCAGCGCCTGCGGCGGTCCCGCGCTGCCGCAGGCGACCGCCGGCCAGATCCGCGCCAGGATCGACATGCTCCGCCAGTGGGCCGTCGCCCGCCGCTAAGGGGCCATCTCCACACCGGCGGCGCGCAGCGCGGCGATCGCCTCCGCGGTGGTGCGCGGATCGACTCCCACGGTCAGGCCAAGCAGCACCCGGGTGCGCAAGCCGGCGGCCACGGCGTCAGCCGCGGTAGCGCGGACGCAGTAATCGGTGGCGATGCCCACCACGTCGACTGCGTCGATGTCGTGCTCGCGGAGCCAGTCGGCGAGCGGTGTCCCCTGCTCGTCGACGCCCTCGAATCCGCTGTAGGCGGCGGCGTGCGCGCCCTTGCGGAACACCGCTTCGACGCTGCTGGTGTCGAACGCGGGGTGGAAGGCGGCCCCGGACGACCCGGCGACGCAGTGCACGGGCCAGGACTGCCAGTAGTCCGGGTCATCGGAAAAATGACTGCCGGGATCGATGTGGTAATCCGTGGTCGCGACCACGTGCGCGTAACCGTGGTCCGGCTTGGCGAGGAAGGAGCTGATGCCGGCGGCCACCGCGGCGCCGCCCTGCACCGCGAGCGAGCCGCCTTCGCAGAAGTCGTTCTGCACGTCGACAACGATGAGCGCGCGCACGATATCTACCGTATCGTGCCCAACGCGATGTCACCCGTGGTACGAGCAGCGGGCCGCCGTCGGCGGCGAACACCAGCGCGTCACTCTTCGTGGTCGTCTGGGCCGAAGATCGTGGGGATCGCGGGATAGCCGCGGGAAAGCTGCAGCGCGTAGGCGGGCAGTTCCGCTAGCACCGCCCGGTGCCGCTCGCGCGCCGCGGAAAGCGGCTCCCGCCCGACGACCTTCCCCTCACGCACGAGCTCGCGCAGCAGCACCCGGTCCGAAGGCCCGGGATCGGGCGGCGCCAGGCTGATGCACTCGGCCAGCGCCTCGCGCGTGTCGGTGCGGTGCCTGACGGCCCACTTGCGCCCGCCGCGACCCGGCTTGCCGACCGAGCGCTTGGCGACCGGTCGCAGGCCGTCGCCGCCGGCGAAGCCGTCGGATACGGCTTCCTCCGACCGTGCCACGAGCTTGTACACGAGCGCCGCCGTCGGCGCGCCCGACCCGGTGACCAGCGACGTGCCCACCCCGTACCCGTCCACCGGCGCGACGGCCAGGGCCGCGATCGAGTACTCGTCGAGATCGCCTGTCACGATGATCCGGGTGTCGGTCGCGCCGAGCGAATCGAGCAGCGAACGCACCTGCACCGCGAGTGTGGGCAGGTCGCCGCTGTCGATCCGCACCGCGCCAAGCGAGGTCCCGGCGACCTCGATGGCGGTGCGCACGGCCCGCTGCACGTCGTAGGTGTCCACAAGCAGCGTCGTCCCGGCGCCCAGCGATTGGACCTGGGAGGTGAACGCGTGCCGCTCGCTGTCGTGGACCAGGGTGAACGCGTGCGCCGACGTCCCGCTCGACGGCACCCCGTAGGTGAACCGCGCGCGCAGGTTGGACGTGGACGCGAAGCCGGCGATGTACGCGGCCCTGGCCGCCGCGACGGCGGCGGCCTCGTGGGTGCGCCGGGAGCCCATCTCGATCAGCGGCCGCCCGGCGGCCGCGGTCACCATGCGGGAGGCTGCCGAAGCGATCGCGCTGTCGTGGTTCAGGATGGACAGCGCCACCGTCTCCAGCACGACCGCCTCGGCGAACGTGCCCTCGACCACGAGGATGGGCGATCCCGGGAAGTAGAGGTCTCCTTCGGCGTATCCCCAGGCGTTTCCGCCAAACCGGTATGATGCCAGGTAACGGAGCGTGGTTTCGTCCGCGATCCGGGTTTCCCGCAGGAATGACAGCTCTTCGGGACAGAACCGGAACCGCTCGATGGCGTCGAGCAGCCGCCCGGTGCCCGCGACGACCCCGTACCGGCGGCCGTGCGGCAGGTGCCTGGCGAACACCTCGAACACCGCGCGGCGGTGCGCGGCGCCGCTGTGCAGGGCGGCCTGAAGCATGGTGAGTTCATAGTGGTCAGTCAGCAGGGCAGTCCCCGGCGTGCCGTCTGAGGACGCGGCCCCCGCGCCAGCGCCACATGCGCTCAAGTCACCCAGGTCGGGGGGTTCGCTGTTCTCCGGATTGGTCACAGGTGGAAGACTACGTACAGGGAGGTGCGTACGAGTGAGCGTGGCACCCGCTGAGGTAGATCTGCCGCGGTCGGCGGACCAGACGGTGCCGGACAAGCCGTGGGTCACGATCGTGTGGAACGATCCGGTCAATCTGATGTCGTACGTGACCTATGTCTTCGAGCACGTCTTCGGCTACCCCCGCCCGAAAGCCGAAAAGCTCATGCTCGACGTCCATCACAAGGGCAAGGCCGTAGTCGCGGTCGGCACCCGCGAGGCCATGGAGCACAATGTCGAGGTGCTGCACGGCTACGGTTTGTGGGCCACCGTCCGGCAGGACACCTAGCCAGGTCAGGCGGGCGATAGCGACGATGGAGATGTTCCGGCGTACCAGGGACGGCGGCGTGAGCGTCTGGCTGTCCTCCGACGAGGCGATGCTGCTGCGCGCGCTCGTCGTTCCCGTGATGGAGATGCTCGGCGCCGGCCCGGGACGGGGCACCGGCATCAGCGCCATCGATGAGCTTGAGGCCCTGCTCAGCGACGAGCAGCCGCAGACGCCGCAGGACCCGGTGCTGGCCCGGCTGCTGCCCGACGCCTACCGCGACGATCCGGCGGCGGCCGGTGAGTTCCGCAAGTACACGGAGTCCAGCCTGCGCGAATCGAAGAAGTACTTCGCGCAGACCCTGCTCGACACGCTGCCGGCCAGCGGCGGGCGCGTCCGGCTGACGGGTGATCAGGCCAGGGACTGGCTGCGGGCGCTGAACGACGTGCGGCTGATGTTCGGGGTGCGGCTCGAGGTGACCGAGGATTTCGAGGAGCAGCTGACGGCGCTCGATCCGAGGGACCCGAAGATCACGGAGTTCGAGGTGTACGGCTGGCTCGGCGCCGTCCAGGAATCCCTGGTCCAGGCTCTCGCCCGCTGAGCCACCCGGTCGCGCCACCGGACAGGGTAACCTCACCGTTCATGCTGACGATCCGCCGCGGCCTTTACGAGAAGATCATCGCGCACGCCCGCGCCGACCATCCCGACGAGGCCTGTGGTGTCATCGCCGGCCCGGCAGGCAGCGACCGGCCAGAGCGCTTGGTCCCGATGCAGAACGCCGAACGCTCGCCCACCTTCTACCGGTTCGACTCGCTCGAGCAGTTGCGGGTGTGGCGTGAGATGGATGACAGGGATGAGGAAGCTGTGGTCATCTATCACTCGCACACGGCCACCGACGCTTATCCGTCGCGCACCGACATCTCCTACGCCAGCGAGCCGCAGGCACATTACGTCCTAGTATCTACCCGGGACGAGCCGGAAACCGAGTTCCGTTCATACCGCATAGCCGACGGCGTGGTAACGGAGGAACCCGTGAAGATCACGGAATGAGTCTGTTGTGCCCCGCCCCCAGGCCCCCGGCCCGCCGGAATTAAGTAGCCTCGCCGCGAGTTGCCATCCAAGGCGTGAGAAGTCCACTGAGGAGAGCTGTTTCCATGGCCATTGAGGTTCGCATCCCTACCATCCTGCGCACTTACACCGGGGGCGCCAAGTCGGTCCAGGGGACCGGGAGCACCCTGGGCGAGCTGTTGGTCAACCTTGACGCCGAGCACGGCGGCCTCCGCGAGCGGCTTGTCGACGGCGAGAAACTGCGCAGGTTCGTCAACGTGTACCTGAACGACGAGGACGTCCGCTTTCTCGGCGGGCTTGAGACCCCGGTCGCCGACGGCGACACGGTGACGGTGCTGCCGGCCGTGGCTGGCGGGTCCGTATCCGCTTAAAGCACTTTTCATCCCGAACGGGTCCGTTGCGATGCGCTACGACTCACTGCTTGACTCGCTGGGCAACACGCCGCTCGTGGGGCTTCCCAGGATGTCGCCGTCTGGCGACGTCCGGTTGTGGGCCAAGCTCGAGGACCGTAACCCGACCGGTTCGGTCAAGGACCGTGCCGCGTTCTTCATGGTGCAGCAAGCGGAAAAGGACGGGCAGCTCAAGCCCGGATCCACCATCCTGGAGCCGACCTCGGGCAACACGGGCATCTCGCTGGCCATGGTCGCCAAGCTGCGCGGCTACAAGCTCATCGTGGTGATGCCGGAGAACACCAGCCAGGAGCGCCGCCAGATCCTGCACATGTACGGCGCGCAGATCATCTCCTCCCCGGCGGCAGGCGGATCGAATGAGGCGGTCCGCGTGGCGAAGCGGCTGTCCGCCGAGCACCCCGACTGGGTGATGCTCTACCAGTACGGCAACGAGGCCAACGTGCGGGCGCACTATGAGACGACCGGGCCGGAGATCCTCCGCGACCTGCCGACCATCACGCACTTCGTCGCGGGCCTGGGGACGACGGGCACGCTCATGGGCACCGGCCGTTACCTGCGGGAGCACGTCCCCGCCGTTCGGATAATCGCCGCGGAGCCAAGGTACGGCGAGCTCGTCTACGGCCTGCGGAACGTGGACGAGGGCTTCGTTCCCGAGCTTTACGACGAGTCGGTGCTGACCACGCGGTTCTCGGTGGCGTCGACGGACGCCTTGCGGCGCACCCGTGAGCTGCTCACGGAGGAGGGCATCTTCGCGGGCATCTCGGCGGGGTGCGCGCTGCACGCGGGGCTGGCGATGGCGCAGCAGGCGGTGAAGGCGGGGAAGCGGGCCGACATCGTGGTCCTGGTCGCGGACGGCGGCTGGAAATACCTGTCCACAGGCGCCTACGGCGGCACGCTCGAGGAGGCCGAGCAGCGGCTCGAGGGCCAGCTCTGGGCATGATCTTCCGGGGGACGACCCCCCGGTGAACCCCCGGCCTGGGGGGACTGCCCGGCCCCCTGGCCCCCTGGCCCCCGGCGGGCCCGCAGGCCCCGGCACGGGGCAGAATGAGAGCCATGCGGCTTACCGTGGTGGGTTGTGCCGGGAGTTTTCCCGGGCCTGACAGCGCGGCATCGTGTTACCTGCTCGAGGCGGACGGGTTCCGCCTCGTCGTGGATCTCGGCAACGGCGCCCTGGGCGCCCTGCAGAAGTACGCCGGCCTGTTCGACGTCGACGCGATCTGCCTCAGCCACCTGCACGGCGACCATTGCGTCGACGTGCATTCGTACGCGATCGCGCGGAAGTACGCTCCCGGCGGCCCCCAGCCGCCGATCCCGGTGTACGGGCCGGCGGGCACCTGCGAGCGCCTCGCGATGATCAACGGGCCGGGCGGGGACGACGGGCTCATGAAGCGCTTCACGTTCGAGACGCTCGCCCCGGGGATGTTCGAGATCGGGCCGTTCCGGGTGACGGCGGCGCACATGAACCACCCTGTGGAGACCTTCGGCTTCCGGTTCGGCCACGACGGCCGGTCGGTCGCCTACTCCGGCGACAGCGGCGAGACCGGAGAACTGGTGCCGTTGGCTCGCGGCGCGGACGTGTTCCTCTGCGAGGCGGCCTTTCTCGACGGGCCTGACCTGCCCCCTGACCTGCACCTGACCGGCGGCCAGGCGGCGGAGTACGCGGCACGGGCCGGCGTGGGCAAGCTGGTGATCACCCACCTGCAGCCGTGGAACGACGCGGACCAGTCGTTGCGCGAAGCCGCCGCCTTCGGCGGCGACCTCGCCCTCGCCCATCCCGGCACAGTCCTCGAGCTGAGCTAGGCTGCCTGCCCACCGGCAAACGGGGGCAGGGCATCCGCGCATCTGGCCCGATAAGACTGGGGCACCTGCGCGTCCGGCCCGGTACGCGGGCGCGCATGGCGGGCTCCGCGCCCCGTACCCCCGGTAAGGTGGATCGCATGTCAAGACCAGATGGACGGGCGGCCGGCGCGCTGCGCCCGGTGCGGTTTACCCGCGGATGGCTGGACCACGCCGAGGGATCGGTGCTCGTGGAGTTCGGCGCCACGCGGGTGCTGTGCGCGGCGAGTGCCGCCGAGGAGGTGCCGCGCTGGCGGCGGGGCAGCGGCCTGGGCTGGGTGACCGCCGAGTACGCGATGCTGCCGCGGGCGACGAACACGCGCGGCGACCGGGAGTCGGTCAAGGGCCGGCTCGGCGGGCGGACCCAGGAGATCTCGCGGCTCGTCGGGCGGGCGCTGCGGGCCTGCGTGGACTACAAGGCGCTCGGCGAGAACACGATCATCATCGACTGCGACGTGCTGCAGGCCGACGGCGGTACCAGGACGGCCGCGGTGACCGGCGGGTACGTCGCGCTGGCCGACGCCGTCGGCTGGCTGCAGGGCAGAGGACGGTGCAAGGGATCGCCGCTGGTGACTTCGGTGTCGGCGGTGAGCGTGGGCATCGTGGACGGCGAGCCGCGGCTCGACCTGTGCTACGAGGAGGACTCGGCGGCGGAGACCGACATGAACGTGGTCTGCACCGGGACGGGGGAGTTCGTCGAGATCCAGGGGACCGCGGAGCGCGAGCCGTTCGGCCGGGCGATGCTGACCTCGCTGCTCGACCTGGCCGGGGCCGGGTGCGCGGAGCTCTCCAGGATGCAGGCGCAAACCCTCAATGGCTGAACCGGCGGCCTCGCGTCCGCCGCGCCTGGTGCTGGCGACGCGCAACGCCGGGAAGATCGCCGAACTCTCCCGCATCCTGGATGCCGTCGGCTTCGCCGACGGCCTGACCGGCCTCGGGTCGTTCCCCGGCGCGCCGGACGTGCCGGAGACCGGCCTCACGTTCGCCGACAACGCGCTGCTCAAGGCGCATGCCATCGCCGCCTGCACCGGCCTGCCCGCGGTCGCCGACGACTCTGGCCTGTGCGTGGACGCGCTGCACGGCATGCCCGGCGTGTTCTCGGCCCGCTGGGCAGGCAAGCACGGTGACGACCAGGCCAACCTCCGCCTGGTGCTCGGCCAGCTGGAGGACGTCTCCGCCCGCGGCGCCCAGTTCGTCTGCGTCGCGGCCCTGGCCCTGCCCCCGGACGGCGACGGCGGGACGCGGCACGAGTGGACGGCGACCGGCGTGCTCGCCGGGTCGCTGACCCGCGTGCCGCGCGGCGCCAACGGCTTCGGCTACGACCCGATCTTCGTTCCCGAGGGCGGCTCGCTGACCACGGCTCAGCTCGCGCCGGAAGACAAGGACGCGATCAGCCACCGGGGCCGGGCGTTCCGCGCCCTGGCCCCGGTCATCACCGCTCTGCTCGCTGGCCGGTAACCCTCGCCGCTGTGCTCGCTAGAGGCCGCTGGAGGAGCCGCCGAGGGCGCTGGCGGGGAGCGTGGTGGTCTGGCTCGCGGGCGGTATCTGGATGTTGACCGGCTGGTTGATGCTCAGCACCGTGGTGGTGATGGTCTCGGAGAACGAGCTGCCAGACTCGGTGACGACGACCTTCCTGACCTGGTGCTGCGCGTCCAGCCATTCGGTGAACCGCGCCGAGGTGATGCCCGCCTTGCTGATGGCCGGGTCGAGCGAGCTGCGCAGGCTGGCCGGCAGCTTGGCCAGTGCCTGGGTCATCGAGACGCTCCCCGCGTACTCGGTGACGGGCACGCCGTTGATGACCCCGGTGCCCACCTTCCGCACGTCAGTGGCGCCGGCGAACATCTGGCTCTGGCTCAGCGGGCTGCTGGTCTGCAGCTGGCTGAACAGCGAGCTGAGGTTCACCCCGGTGGCCTTGGCCAGCGAGGAGAACGGAATCTCGATCCACGGCTTCGTCGTGTGCAACGCCTGAGTGAGCAGGGCGAGCTTGATGTAAACGGAACTGGCGGTGAGGATCTCGCTCATCCCGCCGGGGAAGGACTGCCCGGCCACGCCGAACGAGGAGTAGTCCGCCTCGGCGATCAGCGACGGGTGAAGCTGCTCGGTGACCGAGCCGGTCAGGTTGACCGCGCTCGCCGCGCCGGCCCCGCTCGACGTGTTGACCTTCACGTTGACCGTCGCGGAGAAGGTGTTCACGGCGCGCGCGGTGCTCGCCGCGAGCTGCATGGCCTGCTGCGGGGTCTGCGTCAGCTGCGCCGAGCTGCTCTTGGTGACCCCCGGAGAGCTGCTGGCGCCACCCGGAGAGCTGCAGGCCGCCACGCCTGATGCGAGTATTGCGATTGCCCCGGCTGCCGCCAGGCGCGACGTGCCCTTGACTCGTGCGTTCACCCGAACCTCCCGTCCGGCCCGGTGCACCTCCGGGCCGCCTGCTGGGCGACTGTAGTCTTCCCGGCCGTCACACTATTCGCGCCAGACAGACTGCGCAAGAAATGTTGATGTGTCGCAATGCGTCCGGTATCCGCAGGTTATGGTTTCCGGGACCGGCATGCGCGCGGGTCCGGTTCCCCGGGGCGGGCGGGAAGCGATACCGTGGGCTGTCCGCGACTGATCGGCCCGTCCGCTAAGGAGGCAGCCCGGTGACCGGAGAACGGCTCGAACCCGGCGGCGAGGCGCCGGATTTCACCCTGCCTGACGCCGACGGCAACCCGGTTTCGCTGTCCTCGCTGCGCGGCCAGCGGGTGATCGTCTACTTCTACCCGGCGGCGATGACCCCCGGCTGCACCAGGGAAGCCTGCGACTTCACCCAGAGCATGCCAGAACTGAAGGCGGCCGGACTGGCGGTGCTCGGGATCTCACAGGACGGCCCGGCCAAGCTCGCGAAGTTCCGCGAGAAGGAACAGATCACCTTCCCGCTGCTGTCCGACCCGGATCGCGCCGTGCTTTCCGCGTACGGGGCGTACGGCGAGAAAATGAACTACGGCAAGAAAACGATGGGCGTGATCCGCTCCACGTTCGTCATCGGGGCGGACGGGAAACTGGAGAAGGCGTATTACGGCGTCAAGGCCACCGGGCACGTCGAGCGCCTGCGAAAGGACCTCGGCGTCTGACTTCTTGGATATGCTTCGTGACCGGGCGCTAGCGCCCGGTCAGCGCGGGCGTGGCGAAATGGCATACGCGGCAGGTTTAGGTCCTGTTGGTGGCGACACCGTGGGGGTTCAAATCCCCCCGCCCGCACAAGGCCGCCGTACCGGCGCGAGCACCCGGGGCTGCCGCACCACATCGAATTAATGTGTGTTATCCAAAATTTTGGATAACACACATTATGGCGACAAGGCAGTTATGCCGCATGGAGCACGCGAATGCTGGTTACGCAAGGGCGTTCATGCTGGCGTGATCGGCATAATATTCCGACCATCACGCTAGGTTACTCATCTCGGGCAAGGAGTCACGCTGACCTCATCGGGCTGAACCGAGGAGGCATGGATGGCTCTATTCGATCGTTCAGCGTCCCTGGTCACCGGGCCTCTGGGCTGCTATGCGGCGGGATTCGCCGCGGATCTGGCCGCCCGCG
>DAHVAN010000195.1 GCA_027314595.1 Actinomycetota bacterium
CGCGGGCGCCGCGGGCGTCCGGGCGGAGCAAGCGCCCGCGGGCGAGGTCCGCGCGGGCGGCGCGCCGGCCAGGACCGCGGAGGCGGGAAGCGCGCCGGGGCCTGGCGAGGACGTCGTGGTCGAGCACCTGGTCAACGGGCGGCTGCGGGACCTGTCGTTCGAGATCGCCGCCGGGGAGATCCTGGGCGTGGCCGGCCTCATCGGCTCGGGTGCCGAGGACCTGCCGTACCTGCTGTTCGGCGCGCGCCCTGGTGCCGCCGGCACGCTGCGCCTCGGGGCGCAGACACTGGACCTGGGCGGGCTCAGCCCGCAGCGCAGCGTGCGCGAGCGCATCGCCCTCGTCCCGGCGGACCGCCAGCTGCTGGGCTTGAGCGAACGGCTCACGTTGTGGGAGAACATCGTCATGCTCGTCGAAGACGAGCACTACCGGGGCGGCGTCTTCCACCGCGGGGAGCTTGTGGCGCTCGCCCGCGAGGCCATCGGGCGGTTCGAGATCCGGCCGCCGCTGACGCACGCCGTCACGGCGACGTTCTCTGGCGGCAACCAGCAGAAGGCGCTGCTCGCGAAGTGGCTGATCGCCCGGCCGCGGCTGCTGCTGCTGCACGAGCCGACCCAGGGGGTCGACGTCGGCGCCAGAAGGGACATCTACCGGTTCGTGAAGTCAGCCGCCGTCCTGAACCAGACGGCGGTGCTGTGGGTGACGACGGACTTCGGGGAACTGGCGGAGGTCTGCGACCGGGTGATCGTCCTCTCGCAAGGCCGGCAGACATCCACGATCGCCGGTGCAGAGCTGAGCGACGACGCAATCACCGCCGCAGCGCTGCGGCAGATCAGGCCGGCTGGTCCGGGCCAGCAGGAAAAGCCGGCTGGTCCGGGCCAGCAGGAAAGGCCGGCTGGTCCGGGCCAGCAGGAAAAGCCGGCTGGTCCGGGCCAGCAGGAGAAGGAGGTCAGATGAGCGCCCCGCACGCGGCCGCTCCCGTCCACGAGGACCGCCAGCAGGAGCAGGCGCCGCCGGCCCGGCCGCGCGCGGGCTGGCACCTGGGACTGCAGCGGTACGCGATCCTCATCGTGTTCGCCTGCATGGTCGCCGGGTTCGGGGCGGCGATACCCTCGACCTTCCTGTCGATCGGCAACCTGTCCAACATCCTCGGCTCCCAGGCGGTCCTGTTCATCCTCGTGATGGCCGTGCTCCTGCCAACGGTCATGGGCGACTTCGTCGACCTGTCGCTTGGCTCCTCGCTGGGCCTGTCCGCGATGACCCTGGCCGTGCTCAACGTGCAGCATGGAACGAACGCGATCGTCGCCTGCCTGGCGGGGATCGGCGCCGCGCTCGTGGTCGGCCTGTTCAACGTCTTCTTCGTGGTGTACTTCGACAACGACCCGTTCATCGTGACGCTCGGCACGATGACCATCGTCCAGGGCGTCATCTACATCATCTCCGGTAACAACGACGTCGGGATCGTCTCGGGGAACCTGTCGAACTGGGTCTTCAGCAACAACTTCCTGTCGATTCCCCTGGAGTTCTACTACGGCCTGGCCATCTTCCTTGTCGTCTGGTACGTGCTCAGCTTCACGCCGGTCGGCCAGAAGGCTCTGGTGATCGGCCAGTCGCGCGAGGTGGCGCGGCTGACCGGCGTGCGGGTGGACCGTCAGCGGTCCTGGGCCTTCATCATCGGGGCCGGCATCGCCGGCATCGCCGGCATCGCCTACGCGGCCACCAACGGCACGGTCGACCCGACGGCCGGCAGCGCGCTGATCCTCCCGGCCTATGCGGCGGTCTTCCTCGGGGCGACCGCGATCCGGCCTGGCCGCATCAACGCCCTCGGCGCCCTGGTCGCGGTCTACTTCCTGGCGACGGGTACGGCGGGACTGGAGCTGCTGAACGCGCAAAGCTACTACCAGCAGATCTTCTACGGCGCCGCCCTGGTCGCGGCGGTCACGATTCCGAAGGCGACCCGCGACCGCATATTCAACAGGAGGCGGTCCGCCTGAGGCGCGCGGTCACCTGGTGCTGGCTGCTGAGGAGGCACGCATGAGCGTGGTTGACGACCTGTTCTCAGTCCAGGGCAAGGTGGCCCTGGTCACCGGCGGAGCGTCCGGCCTTGGCTACGCGTTCTCGTCGATCCTGGCCGACGCGGGCGCGACCGTGGTCATCGCGGACTGGGACCTGGAGGGTCTGGGCAAGGCGGTCACCGGACTCGCCGACGCCGGCGGGAAGGTCATCGGCAAGCGACTCGACGTCAGCGACGCCACGGCAGTGCACGCGGCCGCTGACAGCATCGCCGCCGACTACGGCAGCATCGACATCGCCTTCGCCAACGCCGGCGTGGCACGCGGCCGCCCGCCGACGCTGCCCGAGGGCTGGCTTGACGACATGTCGATGACGGATTACGGCGCCCTGATCGACATCAACCTGCACGGCGTCGTCTACACCGTGCAGGCGGCGGCCAAGCACATGAAGCGCCAGCGCAGCGGATCGATCGTGACGACGGCCTCCACCGCCGGCCTGCGCAATGACCCGTACACGCCGTACTCGTACGCGATCGCCAAGGCGGGCGTCATCAACTTCACCAGGCAGGCCGCCCACGACCTGGCCCGCTGGGGCGTCCGGGTGAACGCGATCGCACCCGGCCCGTTCAGGACCCACCTGGGCGGCAAGGCGCCGATCTCAGCACAGGCCGAAGCGATGTGGAGCGCGGTAGTCCCGCTGGGCCGCATGGGCGACCCAGCGGAAATCCGCGGCCTTGCCCTGCTGCTCGCCTCCGCGGCCGGCAGCTTCATGACCGGCGGCGTCTACCCCGTCGACGGCGGCGCGCTGCTCCAGGGCCCGTCCCTGCCGCCGCCGGAGCGCTGACCGGGCTGACCGGGCGCGCTGACCGGGCGCGCCGGGCTAGCTAGGCCGCGTACTCGGACTCGCCCACGAACGCGTCCCACAGCCCGGCATACACGCCGCCGAGCTCGAGCAGTTCCTCGTGCGTGCCGACCTCGGCGACCTGCCCGTGGCCGAGCACCACGATGCGGTCGGCCCGCGCCGCCGTGGTCAGCCGGTGCGCGACGACGACCGTGGTCCGCGAGGAAGTCAGCGTCCGCGTGGCCTGGGTTACGGCCGCCTCCGAGGCCAGGTCGAGGGCCGCCGTCGCCTCGTCGAGCAGCAGGATGTCGGGGTCGGCGAGTTCGGCCCGCGCGAGCGCGATGAGCTGCCGCTGCCCGGCCGACAGGTTCCGCCCGCGCTCGCCGACCTCGTGCGAGTAGCCGCCGGGCAGCCGCGTGATCATCTCGTGCGCGCCCACCGCCCGCGCCGCCGCGATCACCTCCTCCACCGAGGCCTCCGGCCGCGCGTACCTGACCGCGTCCTCGACCGTCCCGCTGAACAGGTACGACTCCTGCGGCACGACGCCCAGCCTGTGCCGGTAGCCCGCCAGGTCGTAGGACCGGACATCCACCCCGTCCACGAGGACGGCGCCGGCCGACACGTCGTAGAACCGCGCGATCAGCTTCACGATCGTGGACTTGCCCGCCCCGGTCTGGCCGACCAGGGCCACGGTCTCGCCGGGCGAGATGGTGAACGACACGCCGGCGATCGCGTCGCCGGCGGGCGTCGCCGCGGCGTCGCCGGCAAGGGCCGGCCCGGTGCTGTAGCTGAACCGCACGTCCCGCAGCTCGACCCGCCCCGTCAGCCCGGCGGCGGGCACCGCCACCGGGTCGGCGGGCGGCGGCGTCGAGGTCCGCAGCCGCAGCAGGTCCTTGATCCTCCCCAGCCCCACCATCGCCTGCTGGTACCCGTCGAACACCTGCGACAGCTGCTGGATCGGCGAGAACACCATGTCGACGTACAGCAGGTACGCGATCAGCGCGCCCGCGGTCAGCGCGCCCGACCGCACCTCGCCGACGGCGAGCACGAGCACCACGGTGGACGCCACCGTGGACAGCGCCTGCACGAACGGGAAGTACATCGCGATGTACCGCTGCGCCCGCACCCGGATCGCCCGGTACTCCAGGCTCCGCCCGGCGAACCTGGCCCTGTTCGCGTCCTCCCGGCGGAACGCCTGGGTGACCCGCAGCCCGGCCACGTTCTCTGCCAGGTCCGCGTTGACGACGCTGATCTTCTCCCGCGCCTCGCTGTAGGCCTTGGACGACTTCGCGCGGAACACCACGGTCGCGGCGATGAGCACCGGCAGGACGGCGAGCACGAACAGCCCCAGCCGCACGTTGATGAACAGCATCGCGACGAGCACGCCGAAGAACGTCAGCACCGCGCTCACCATGCTGACCAGCCCGGTCTGCAGGAACGTGGACAGCGCGTCAACGTCGGTCGTCATCCGCGTCATGATGCGCCCGGACAGCTCACGCTCGTAGAAGTCCAGGCCAAGCCGCTGCAGCTGCGCGAAGATCTTGACCCGCAGCGTGTAGAGCAGCCGCTCGCCGTTGCGCTGCACGACCATGGTCTCGGCGACGTTGACGAGCCAGTCGGCCGCGACGATCGCCAGCCCGGCGAGCGCCATCACCGCCACGAAGCCGAACGCCTTCGCCCCCACGCCCTGGTCGATGCCGCCGCGCACCAGGGCGGGCAGCGCCAGCTGAGCGGCCGCGTCCAGGCCGTCGAGCACCAGCCCGGCGATCAGCGCGATGGCCAGCGGCCGCAGCAGCTTGCGCAGCGTGAAGCTGCGGTCGGCGGCCCGCGCCCGCGGCACGTCGACTCGCGGCTCGTCCTTGACCGGCGGCAGCGCGTCCACCATGGCCAGCAGCTCCGGGCTCGGCGGCACGCTGCCGATCATCCCGTCCATCATGTTGCCGCCGCGCCCGCCGCGCCCGCCAGCCCCCCGGCCACCGCGCGCGCCGCCGCCCGCGGTCCCCAGGCCGCGCTCGCCGGCCGGGCCGGCCGAAGCTGCGAGCACCCGCGCCGCGCCGGTTGCGGATCCCCGATATCCCGAACGAGCAGTGGCTTCTCCCTGCGCCCCGGCCCTCTGGCTGCCGGCGGTGCTCGTCATGCCCGGTACCGTGGCGGCTGCCGCCCCGGTCAGCTGGCTGCCGGCGCTGTCAAGCGCGCCACCGACGGCGAGGTCCTCGCCGGTCTCCGCGACCGGAAGCTCGCCGGCGTCGGTGCCTTCGGCGTCGTCGCCCGGCCCGGAGATCAGCAGCCGGTACAGCGGCGACCGAGCGGCGAGCTCGTCGTGGGTGCCCGCGTCGGCGAGCCGCCCGTCGGCGGTGAGCACGGCGATCCGGTCGGCCAGGTTCAGCGTCGACCTGCGGTGCGCGATCAGCAGCGTGGTGCGGCCGGCCATCACCCGGTTCAAGGTGGCGTGGATTTCCGCCTCGACCCGCGGGTCGACCGCCGACGTGGCGTCGTCGAGCAGCAGCAGCTTCGGGTCGGTGATCAGCGCGCGGGCCAGCGCGACCCGCTGCCGCTGGCCGCCGGACAGGGTGAGCCCCTGCTCGCCGATCACGGTGTCGTAGCCGTCCGGCAGCTCGCGGATGAACTCGTCGGCCTCGGCGGCCCGCGCGGCGGCCACGACCTGCTCGAACGTCGCGTCCGGGCGGCCGTAGGCGATGTTGGCCCGGACCGTGTCGGAGAACAGGAAGCTCTCCTCCATTACCATGCCGATGGCGCTGCGCAGCGACTGCTGCGTGACGTCGCGGACGTCGTGGCCGCCGATCCTGACGGCCCCGCCGCGCACGTCGTAGAACCGGGGGAGCAGCAGCGACAGCGTCGACTTGCCCGACCCTGACGGCCCGACGACCGCGACGGTCTCGCCGGGCTCGATCCGCAGCGACAGCCCGCGCAGCACCGGCTGTGACGGCACGTAGCCGAACTTCACGTCCTCGAACGTGACCCCGTTCGCCTCCCCGGGCAGTTCGATGGCGTCCGGCTTGTCGGTGATCACCGGACGGGAGTCGATCACCTCGAACACCCGGATCACGCTGGCCCGTGCCTCCTGGCCGATCGTGACGAGCCCGGTGAGCACCCGGACCGGGCCGGTCAGCTGCGCCAGGTAGCTGGAGAAGGCCAGGAAGGTGCCGAGGGTCACGTCCCCGCGGATCGCCAGCCAGCCGCCGAACGCGAGCACGCCGACGAGCCCGAGCGACGGTATGGCGGTCAGCGCCGGGTTGTACCTGGCGGTGAGCCGGGCCATCCGCATCCGGGAGCCGAACAGGTCCTCGCTCGCGGCCTCCATCCGCTGCATTTCCTGCTCTTCCTGGCCGAACCCCTTGACCACCCGCACGCCGCCGATGGCCGCGTCGACGATGCCGGCGACCTCGCCGACCTGCTGCTGCGCGTGCCAGCTCGCCGGGAAGAGCTTCTTCCGCGACGCCCTCGCGATCAGCCAGAGCGCCGGGGCCACCGCGAACGCCACGAGGGCGAGCGGCGGGGACAGGATGACCATGATGACGAGCGAGAAGACGAACAGGATGACGCTGCCCAGGGTCAGCGGCAGCCACTGCAGCAGGCCCTGGACCATGTTGATGTCGGAGATCGACCGGCCGACAAGCTGCCCGGTGTGGATCTCGTCCTGGCGTGCGCCGTCCAGCCGGGACAGCGAGTCGAACAAATCCGTGCGCAAGGCATGCTGCACGTCGAGCGCCATCCTGCCGCCCCGGTACCGCCTCGCGTACACGCCAGCGAAGTTCACCGCCGCCGCGATGAGCAGCCCGGTCGCCAGCGGCCAGACCGGCTCCTGGTGCGTGACGATAACGTTGTCGATGACCGACCGCTGCAGCAGCGGAATGACCAGGGTCGCCGCCGTGGCCAGCAGCGCGCCCGCCATGGAGATGACGACGTCCCGCCTGAAGTGCCAGCAGTAGCCCGCCAGCCGCCGCAGCCAGCGGGCCTCGGAGTCCCGCCGCGTGTCCCCGGCATCGCGGTCCTCGCCGCTGCGCTGCATGTCTTTGTCCTTCATCCGTCCCCGAGCATGAGATCCGCTTCTCGCCAACGCTTCCAACACGCCCCGCCCGATGTTTCATTTCCCGAACTAACGGCCTACGCCGATGGTCCTAGCCGGCCCCCGCCTACGGCCCTAGCCTCCGCGTCCCCCGCTCCCAGCCTCCGCGTCCCCCGCTCCCAGCCCCCGCGTCCCCCGCCCCCTCAGCGGCCTCCCGCACCCCTTCACCGAGCTCAGGAGCAAGAGAAATGCTTATCGTGATCTTCGCCCCTTCGATCGTACGGCAGCCGTTCCTGCCCGCCCACTGAATATCGCGCGCCCTGCTTGAGAGCACATTCGAACCGTAGCACCGGCCACCGACATTCCGGCTCCGCCAATTCCTGGCGAACCGGCCGAGCATGCAGACGCGGGTCATCGCCACAGGTCATCGCCGTGTATCGAGCCCCGAGCCCGGAATCGTCGGCACGCACCATGCGTCACGCGAATGTCCTTGGAACCCGCACGAAGCTGCCATTGGCATCCGGTGGTCACTCTGTCGCCATACGAATGGCGTGACATAGCTGAGCATTCACGACCGCACAGCCCATGATCGCGAAGATATTTTATCATGGGGCAGGCAATTCACCGTATAGCGGCAACTGGCGCGTCTCTGCGCGCCATGCCGGGCAACTGGCGCGCTCGCCCGCGCGAGCCGTGCGCAGGAACTCGGCGCCCAGGTCCCGCATCGAGAACTCGCGTCCGGTGCGGTCGGCCTCCTGGTCCATGCGGTTCCCGATGTCGGCCCACAGCGCGCGGTACTCGTCGTATCCGAGGCCACTGCCCATGCTCCGCAGCAGCCGGTGCGAGCGCCCGAAGTCATGGTCCGGGGCCAAATGGCGCATACGCGACGAGCGTGCCGAAGAAGTCGAATAGGACGTTGCTGACCATCGCCCATTCTCCCGTAGCCGGCACACGCACACGATTCACGCCGCCCGGCCGCCATCCGTTTCGTGGCGGGCAATTCCGTTGCCCCGTGTGCGGCGGGACCCGCACACTACTGGATGTGAGCGTGCCGCCCGCCGAGGGAGCCAGGGTCGCCTGGCATGACGTTCCGCGGCCGGTGCGCGGGGCGATCGAGCGGGTCTGCGGCGCCCCGGTGAATGGCACGCCTGGAGGCTACCTGGGCCGCCCACGCCGCGGGCGGCGCCCTGCTGCACGGCGACATCCGGGCCGACACCCTGCTGCTCACCGGCGACGGCGTGATGGTGGTGGACTGGCCGCACGCCTGCCGCGGCGCCGCGTTCGCCGACCTGGTGTTCTTCGCGCCCAGCGTGGCGATGCAAGGCGGTCCCGAGCCCGCAGCCCTGCTAGCACGATCCCGCGCCGGACGAGTGGCCGGCCGGGAGGCGCTCGCGGCGGTCGTGTGCGCGCTCGCCGGCTACTTCACCGAACGCTCGCTCCGGCCGCCGCCACCCGGCCTGCCGACGGTGCGCCGCTTCCAGGCGGCGCAAGCGGAGGTCACCCGCCGCTGGCTGGCCACGCTGCTATGACCCACCCCAGAACGTGCCGTGCACCCCTGGCCGCTGGGCGGCGGCTGGCGGGGCCAGCGGCCCGGTCTGCCGCGGGCCCGGGAACCCGCGGTGGGCGGCGGGCACGGGACGCGCCGGAAATTGAGTCACTGATGTCCGGTTTGCGTGCGCCAGATATACCGACCCTGTTGCTCAATTCGGTGTAAGGCTGCGGATGGCAGATCGACACGCTGGAGATGGGTGGTCCTGGTGCGGTCGATCGGGTTGCCGGCGTACCAGGCATCGAGCCGGATCACGTTGATGGCGGTGGCGGCAGCCAGTGCTCCAGGCGGGTCTCTTGGGCAGCCCGGTGTAGCGTGCGCGGCGGATTCCGGTGACGTGGCTGGCCTGGGCCATGGTTCCCCCGACGCCGGCCCGGATCGTGTACCGGTCTTTCCGCTGCCGGGTGTCCTGGCCGGCGCGGGCGGCGGCGACGGCCTCGTGGATCTCGCGCGGGCGCAGGCAGAGCTGCCGCCCGATCCTTTTGGGTGCAGCTCTCTTGGAGGGACTTCTGACCAGGGGTTTTGCAGGTTATGCGGCGGCGGTCGCTTGTGAGGAAGTGCGGCGTGTGCTGGAGGGGGGAGCCCTTACGGAAAGCCGGGGACCTGACGTTTGGCCATCAGGTCATGCAGCGGTGACGTGCGGCCAGGTCCGTGGCGAGTTCTCGTACTCGTTCGCGGGCCTCCGGCGGGGCCAGTACCTCGATATGGTCAGCGAACTGGAGCAGCTGGCGCACTGACTCCGGTTCGGGGTAGCGGATCGTCAGCTGGCACCATCCGTTCTCGGGGGGCGCGATGCCGTGGATCCTGGTGCCGAGAATGCGCCTGGCCCGGTCCAGCTGGCCTTCCCGGAGGCGGGCCGTGATGGTCACCTCGCCTGCCTCTTCGACCTGCTCTTTCAGCGCGGCCCAGACGGTGCCGAGCCGCTGCCCGGCTCGCAGCCGTGCCGGCTCGGCGAGGGACCTGTAGGATTCAAGCCGCTCGATGGCGAAGAGGCGGCAGGCGCCGTGGCTGTCGGCAACGAGGTACCAGCGGCCGGACTTCGAGGCAAGGCCGTAAGGGTCGATTACCCGCGCGGTGGCCTGGCTCTCGGCGCTGCGCCGGTACCGGATCTCCAGCCGGCTGCGGCGCCGCAGGTCGAGCGCGAGGTCGGCGATGTCCACCTGGGCGGCCGGAGCTGCCAGCCAGGCGGTGTTGTCCACCACGATCAGGTCCGCGAGCCCCGGAGGTCCCGGGACCGTGCCGGAGGGCGGGGCGGCCCGGCGGGCGGCGATCTTCCGGGTGGCTGTCTCGTGCGCGGCGGCCAGTCCCAGCTGGTCACGCTGGTGAGCGTCCAGCCCGGCAACGGACAGGGCTTCCATCTCGGCAGGCTCAAGGTGCGATGCGTTGAGCCGCGCCCCGGGAAGCAGGACGATCCCGCCGTGGCGGCCGCGTTCGGCATAGACCGGCACTCCTGCTGCCGACAGTGCCTCGACGTCACGCAGCACGGTGCGACGCGACACCTCAAGCCGCTCGGCGAGCTCGGATGTCGGCACGCGCTGGCGGGCCTGGAGGAGCAGCAGCAGGCTGAGCAGCCGGGATGCCTTCATGCCTTCATGCCTTCATCTTTCCCGAATAGGTGACAGGTTCTGTCGTGATTTCCAGGTTACCTGGGGTGGTCCGCAACGATCCCCTGACCCGAAGGAGCGGCTCATGCCCGCACCCAACCTGTTCCTGATCTATGTCCGCGACGCGGAGGCGGCGGCTGCCTTCTACAGCGGCCTGCTCGAGATCAAGCCGGCCTTTACCAGCCCCGCCTACGTCGCCTTCGAGGTAGCGCCGGGTGTCCTGTTCGCGCTGTGGTCCCGCCACGGAGAGCACGCGGTCCCGGCCGCTCCCCGCACCTGTGAGGTCGGGCTCATGGTCCCGCGCTCGGGCTCGTCGGTGGACGAGGTATACGCACGCTGGGCGGCCAGGGGCGTGCACGTCGTGGAGGAGCCGCATGACGACGTGTTCGGGCGGACCTTCATGATCGCCGATCCCGACGGCAACCTCATCCGCGTCTCGCCCGTGGACTGAGCGCACCCTCTTCCCGCACAGCCATCGCGAAGGGCCGGGCGGCCACGGCTGCCAGCGCCCGGGCCGGAGCACGCACCAGGGACCCGGCTGGGTGCACCGCACCGCGCCTGACAAGGACTAGCGACCTGGAGTTTTGCCTGGTTTCCGGGTGACTGGCGAGCCGGTCTTCTACCGTCGTGTGCAGGGAAGGAGACCGTGGATGGGATCGCTGATCGAGGAAATCAAGCGCAGGGAAGCGGCTGCCCGGGCGGAGGCGGACCGGCTGCGCGCCCGGATCGGGGAGCTTGCGGAGGACCTGGCCAGGGCGGAAGAGCAGGCCTCGCGGCTGGCGATCGCCCGGGAGGAAGTCACGCGGGTGCTCGAAGAGCCGCCCGCGGCGGATCCCGCCGAGGTGATCGCCGCCGCGTTCAACGAGGCCGAGGCTCGCGATCCCGGTCACCTGCGAACCTGGGCCGTCCTCGTCGACGGCGCCGAGCACCAGCTGGGCCTGATCCGCGCCGAGGCCGCCCGCCGCGGCGTCACGATTCACCCCATTATCGACATAATTCACGTTCTGGAGTACGTATGGGGCGCTGCGTGGAGCCTGCACGCTCCCGGGGACCCCGCCGCCGAGGACTGGGTCGCGGCCAGGGCCCTCGCGGTCCTGGCCGGCGAGAGCGACCGGGCCGCCGCAGAGATCAGCACAGAAACCGAAGCCGCCGGGCTGGAAGGCAGCCGGCGCTCCGGTGCCGACGCGTGCGTCCGCTACCTGGGGAACAAGCGCGAGTTCCTGCATTACGACCAGGCCCTGGACGCTGGCTGGCCGATCGCGACGGGAGTAATCGAGGGCGCATGCCGTCACCTCATAGCCGACCGTCTCTCAATCGGCGGCGCCAGATGGGGCCTCGACGGCGCCGAAGCCATCCTCACCCTGAGAGCAGTCATCAGCAACGGAGACTTCCAGGAGTACTGGCGATTCCACCTCGCCCGCGAGCACCATCGGCTCTACCCCGGCATTAACCAGGGACAATACACACTCGGCACCTGACCGGCCCGCTCACTCCAGACGAGCTGCACCCGATCCTTTTCGCGGTGGTGCGCTTGTCCCGCGCCTGGCAGTTGCGGCAGGTGGCCGCGGCGAACCGGACGCTGACCGCATCCCTGCCGTCGCGTCACTGGCGCAGCGGCGCCCACTTGCTGCTGACGGCGCCCTGCGGGCAGGTGACCTGCTCGCGGTCCCAGAGAACAGGGTCTGGCGCACCACGCAAACCGGACATTATGCGCCATTTTCCGCTGTCAGCTGACAATGTGAAACATCCTGGCTGCTGGAGAAACTGTCGCATGACCTGGCCGCGGTGCTTGCCGGGCATGCGGCGTGCCGGCCGGGCCGGCCCGGGGAAACGGCCGCGCGGGACAGGATTACGCGACCCGGGGGCGCACGCCCCCCTCGAAGGCGAAGGACCTGGTGCCCGCCGGGCGGCTTGCGCCGCCCGGCAAAGATAATGGATCGGTTATCACCCTAGAGGGTCACAACCGATCCGCTGTCACCGCGGACAGGTCATGTCGGCGGCCGCGGCGGCCTGCGGGCGGCGGACCGGGACCGCGGGCGGGCAGGCGCCAGGCGGCCGGCCCGGCAAGACCCGGCCGGGAAGCCGTGCGACAGCCTCTGGAGGTGACGCGATGTTTCACAATCACTGCCCTGGCCGCTGACCGCGGGACCGGGTGCGCGCCGGACGCCCAGGCCGGCAGTCGCGGGCACGGCCGCCCGGGGAATGCGGGCGTGCGGGCCTGCCGCACCGGACGAATGAGGCCGCCAAGATCGCCAGTCAACACAAAATTGTGCCGCACACCCTCTGGCGGCGCGGAATCGCCTCGAATGTCAGAGGGTTTCGCTATGGTCCCTGCCATGCGGTTCCTGCACACCTCAGACTGGCACCTCGGACGGTCGCTGCACCGGGCCGACCTGCGCGACGCGCAGTCCGCGTTCCTCGACCATCTGGCGCAGACGGCGCGAGCCGAACGGGTGGACGCCGTGCTGGTCGCCGGCGACGTCTACGACCGCGCCATCCCGTCCGTTGACGCGGTGGCGCTGTGCGAGCAGGCCCTTATCCGGCTGCGCGAGACAGCCGCCAAGGTCATCGTGATCAGCGGCAACCACGACTCCGCCCGCCGGCTTGGGTTCAGCAGCGCGCTGATCGACGCCGCGGGCGTGCACCTGCGGACCCGGCCGGCCGCGCTCGCCGATCCCGTTGTGCTCCATGACGACCACGGGCCGGTCGCCGTCTACGGAATCCCGTACCTGGAGCCCGCGGCCGGCCTGGGCCTGCCCGCCGCCGGCCAGGACACTGCCGGCCAGGACACTGCCGGCCAGGACGCTGCCGGCCAGGACGCCAGCCATGGTTCCTGTGGCGGCACCGACCGCGAGACCGCGGACGCGGAGACTGCGGACACGCAGGCCGGCGCGAACGCGCCGCCGGCCGCCAGGAGCCACGCGGCGGTGCTCGGTCACGCGGCCGCCCTGATCCGCGCCGATGCGAGCGCCCGCGCGATGGCGCGCACGGTGCTGATGGCCCATGCCTGGGTGGCCGGGGGAGCGGGCGGCGACTCCGAACGGGACATCTCCGTCGGCGGCGTCGGGCAGGTGCCTGTGCCGGTTTTCGACGGGTTCAGCTACGTCGCGCTCGGCCATCTGCACGGCCAGCAGGCCCTGGCCGAACACATGCGCTACAGCGGCTCTCCGCTCCCTTACTCCTTCTCCGAGGCGGGCCAGGACAAGGGCAGCTGGCTGGTCGAGGTCGGCGTCGCCGGCAAGCTCCGCGTCGAGCGGGTCCCCGCGCCCGCGCACCGGCGGCTGGCGGTGCTGCGCGGCCGCATCGGCGACCTGCTCGGCTCCAGGGAGTTTGCGGAGCACGAGCAGGATTTCCTGTCCGTGACGCTGACGGACACCGCCCGGCCGGAGGCGGCCATGGACCGGCTCAGGCGGCGGTTCCCGCACATCCTCACGCTGGAGTTCAGGCCGGAGGGCGTGACCGCCGACGGCAGGTCCTATCGAAGCCGGGTAGCGGGGCGTGACGACCTCGCGATCGCGGCCGAATTCGTCAGGCACGTCAGGAACACCCCGGCCACGCAGGCCGAGCAGCGCCTGCTCGCCGCCGCGTTCGAGACCGTCCGCGAGGAGGCACGCTTATGCGCCCGCACCGTCTCCGCGTCACCGCGTTCGGCGCGTTCGCGCAGACCCAGCAGGTGTGCTTCGACGACCTCGAGGGACTGTTCCTGCTGCACGGCGAGACCGGAGCCGGGAAGACCACGCTCCTTGACGCCATCGCGTTCGCGCTGTACGGCCGGGTGCCCGGGGAACGCGGCAAGGCCAAGCGGCTCCGCTCCGACCACGCGAGCCAGGGCCTGGCCACCGAGGTGGAACTGGAGGCGACGATCGGCGGCCGGCGGCTGAAGATCACCCGCAAGCCAGAACAGGCGCGGCCCAAGCGATCCGGCACGGGCGTGACCAGGGAACCGGCGTCGGTGCGGCTCGAGGAGATCACGGCGTCCGGCGGGTGGGAGCTCAAGTCAACCCGCGCCGGCGAGGCTGACGCCGAGATCGCCGACCTGATGGGCATGTCGGCCGAGCAGTTCTTCCAGGTCGCGCTGCTCCCGCAAGGCCAGTTCGCGCAGTTCCTGCACGCCGACGCGCAGGCACGGGGAGAGCTGCTGCAGAAGCTGTTCGGCACCGACCGGTTCCGCGCCGTCGAGGACTGGCTGGCCGAACGCCGCCGCGCTGCCGCCGCCGAGGTCGCCGCCGCCGCCACGGACGTGGAAAGCCTGATGGCGCGGGTGAGCCAGGTCGCGGGTGTGCCCGTGCCCGATGAGATCCACGACCAGGCACAATGGGCGGCCGGGCTGGCCGCCGCGGCGGCAGCCGAGGCGGACCAGACCTCGGCCGCCGTCACAGCGCGCAAGCTTGACCTGGGCGCGGCTGAGGATGCGCAGAACGAGGCCCGGCAGCTCGCGGACCGCCAGCGGCGGCGCCGGGACGCGCTGCGCAGGCAGGCGGACCTGGAGGCCGCCGCGCCGCAGATCGCCCGGCTGCGCCTCGAGGAGGCCGCCGCGAGGCGGGCGGCCGAGGTGGCCCCGGTGCTCGACCAAGCCGGCAAGGCCGCCGCGGTCGCGACAGCAGCTCGTCAGACCGAAGAGCGGGCGCGCGCCGCGATTCCGGAAGCGCGGCGCGGCGCGGACGCGGACACGCTGCGGTCCTGTGGACAGCAGCAGCGGGCCCAGTTCGGGCGGCTTGACCAGCTGCGCGACGTCGCGCGGCAGGCCGCCGACGAGGACCAGGCCGGGGCGGCGGCCCGAAAGCGCGCCGCCGGCCTGGAGGCGGCGCGAAACAAGGCCTCGGCGGAGGTGGCCGCGCGGCAGGGGGAACGCCCCGCGGCAGTCGCAGCTCGTGACCTTGCCGGCCAGGCGGCCTCCGACCTGCCCGCGGCGCAGGCCAGAGCCGAGTCGCACCGGCGTGCCGCGGCGGACCTCGCGGACTTGGTGAAAGGACACGCGGACCGCGCGGAATACGCGGAGGAACACCGGCTCGCGGCGGCCGAGGCGAACGCCGCGAACCTTCAGTACCGGCGGATACACCAGGCGCGGATCGACGGCATGCGCGCTGAGCTGGCCAAGAACCTCGTCGAGGGCACGCCGTGTCCGGTGTGCGGATCACTGGAACACCCGGAACTATGCGAGCTGCCCGCCGAGTGGGTGAGCCACGAGGCGGAGGAAGAGGCCTACGCGATCGCGGGGACGGCCGCCGAGAAGGCGGACAAGGCTGGGCAGAAGGTCGTCGCCGCCGACGCCGTGATCTCAGGCCTGACGCAGCGGCTCGCCAGGGCGGGTTTCGCGGTCCCCGGCGATGCCAGCTCCCTCGCGGATAGCGCACGGCGTGCCGACGCCGACGCGCGGCAGCTCGAAGCCGGGGCAGCCCGGCTCAAGGCCACCGCCGCCACGCTCCCCGGCCTGCAGCGCAGCCTCGAGACACTGGACAGTCTCATCGGCGAAGCCGAGCGCACGCAGGTGGAGTACGCCGGGCAGCGCACCGCCGCGCTGGCCGAAGCCGATGCCGCGGCCGGGCGCGCGGCCGACCGCCGTGCCGAACTGCACGCCCAGCTGGGCGGGGCGCCGGACCTGGAGACCGCGCTCGCCTCGGCGCGGCGGCTCGCCGAGGCTCTGACAGCCGCCGCGGAGGCCGCGGGCGA
>DAHVAN010000197.1 GCA_027314595.1 Actinomycetota bacterium
GGTCCGGGCCGGCCGGGCCGCGGGTCACCCCGAACTCTGCCTCCATGGCGCGCAGGTCGATGCGCCGCGCCTCGCGCGGCTCCTCGAGCTCGAGCGCGGCAGCGCCCGGCGCCGGCTTAGGCTTGCGCGGCCTGCGCGATCCGGCCGCCCCGCCCCTGCCCCGGTAGACGAGCAGGCCGTTGACCGGATCGGGCACCGCGTCGAGCGCGCCGCGCACGGTCGGCAGGTCGCGGAACGCCTCCCACTGCTCGTCGGCGGCGAAGCAGACCTCGAAGATCACGCCGTACTGGAACTCGTGCCACTCCCAGTAGAGCGCGCCGTTCGTGACCGCCGCCTCGGTCAGCGCGTCCTCGTAGGCGTCGCGCCACAGGCTCGCCGGGAGCTTTTCACCGTGGAAGACCTCAATCGACCACCACTCAGCCATGCTTCCGCTTCCCTGCCACATGGGGTTGAATGTCCGGGTTTGTCGTGAGATGCCCTTGTGCGCCGACCCGTTCCGGCGGACGTACGTCACCGCCGCGAGACCGGCAGTTGAGATAGTACGTCTTTCGCGACGCGGACGGAAGGCCTGCCCGCGGCCGGTTTGCCGCGTTTGCCGGAGAAGCCGTGGTACCGGCAGCGGACAGCTTCATATACCGAACGATGCGTTGCGACTCGATCACGGTCACGGCTTTGTTTGCGGCGGCCGGCAAACGCCGCTACGGTCGCGGCATGGCAGCAGACGGGCGGCGGCACGTGCTCGCGATCGGGGGAGGCATGCTCATGCCACGCGACGCGGTCCCGCTGCATATCGAGTACGCGATGGAACTGAGCGGCACCGCGACGCCGAACCTGTGCGTGCTGAACACCGCCATCGGCGACGACCCGAACGTCTACCTCCGGTTCTACGACCGGCTCGCGCCGACCCAGGCGCGGGTCAGGCATCTCGCGCTCTTCCCGATGCCCAACGTCTCCGACCCCGAAGACCTCCTGATGTCGCAGGACATCATCTTCGTGGGGGGCGGCAGCGTCGCGAACATGGTCGCGGTCTGGCGGGTGCACCGGATCGACGAGATCCTGCGCAAGGCCTGGCAGGCGGGGATCGTGCTCGCGGGGTCGAGCGCCGGGGGGATCTGCTGGTTCGAGGCAGGGACCACGGACTCGTTCGGCGTGCGGCTGCGGGCCTTCACCGACGGGCTGGGAATGCTGGCCGGCAGCTTCTGCCCGCACTACAACTCCGAGCCGCAGCGGCGGCCGCTGTACCGGCGGCTTGTCGCTGACGGGACGCTGCCCGGCGGCATCGCCTGCGATGACGGCGTGGCCGGGCACTTCGCCGACGACGCGCTGGCGGAGATGGTCGGCGACCAGCCCGGGTCGTCGGGATACCGGGTGAGGCCGGACGGCGCGGGCGGGTCGGCGGAGACGCCGCTCCCCACGCGGTATCTCGGCGCCTGACTCTCATCCGCCGGGCACGCCCGGCGGGTCCGCACGCCGGGTCCGCACGCCCGGGTCCGCCCGGCGGCGTAGCTCGTGGCGTGGCTAATCGGCCTCGCGGCGGACGCCGGGCCCGCGGGCCGCGTCGTACGCTGACCGGGTGCGCTCGTTCTACGCCTGGATGCGCGGCCATCCGCTCGTGGTGGACAGCCTGCTCGCCGCCGCGGTGGCGCTGCTCGGGCTGATCGCGATCGGCGTGGGGCACGTCGGGCTGGCGGTAGAGCTGCCGTTCATCGTGGCGATGTCCGCCCCGGTGGCGCTGCGGCGGCGGTACCCGGTCGGCGCGTTCGCCGCCGTGGTGGCGGCCGGCGGGCTGGATGAGCTGCTGGGGCATGAGGAGCGGTTCTGGCTGGGGTCGGCAGGGCGGCTGGGGCTGCTGGCGGGCGCGGCAGGGATGTCATCGGCGGCGCTGCGGCAGATCGTAGCGGCCGGGGCGCTGCTGGGTGCGGCGTCCAAGGTTCAGGCGATGGAGTTGCTGGGCCGGGTGCCTGGGGCGGTGGCATCGGAGAAGGTGGCGTGCTGGCTGCGTGACCTGTACCCGCCTGATGCCGGGCCGTCTGCGGGCGGTGACACGGAGTGACTGGGAGCACTGCGCCCGGACCGGCTGGCTGAGCATCTAGTGGTCGCTCAGCTGACCGCGTCGGCGGAGCTGGCTGAGCGGTGCCTGACTGGCCTGGATGAGCGGCAGGCGTTGCAGGCTGTGACGCTGCTGGGCCGCGCGGCTGGCGATCAGATGGCCGCGCGGGTGCTGCTGGAGCGGCTGCTGCCATTGCTGGAACGGGTGGTGGCCGGGCTGCCGGCCGATATCGGGTTGCTGACCGCCATCTCCGATGCCATCCCCTACCCGTCGGCGGCACTGGCCGAGGCCGACCTGGCGGTCACCCGCCGCATCCTGCAGGTAATGCCGGACGGTGACATAGCGTTGCGGGCGCGCTGGCTGAACTGGCTGGGCATCACTTGCGCCCAGACCGGCCGCCCGGCCGAGGCGCTGCCGGCCACCCAGGAAGCGGTCAGCACCCGCCGGGAGCTGGCCGCCGCCTACCCCGACCGGTACCGGCCCGACCTGGCGACCGCGCTCCGGGTGCTCGCCCTGGCACTAAACGGCCTGGGTCGTGCGCCAGAAGCTGAAGTTGCGCTGCGAGAATCAGAGCTGCTGGACTCAGCTCAGAGGTTGACGGTGACCTCGATAGCGAACCGCCGGGCGGGCTTGGCGCGTAGAAACTCGCCTGTTGCCGGGATTACTTCATTGATTTTGCCGCCCGGTGCAGTGACCAGCCCAGAGCGGCGAAGACGAACAGCGGCAGCAGCCACCAGGCGTTGATGCCGGCCGCGTGCGCGCAGATCGCCGTCAGCCCGAGCCCGGCCACGACGAGCGCCGCGACCTGCCAGTCGTCGCCGATCACGAAGTCGTACCAGAACGCGCCGAACGCCTTGATCCGGTTCATGAGCCGACTACCTCCGATCGCGGTGCGGGAACGGCCGCGGCGGCGCTGCGGCCGCGCAGCCAGAAGACGCAGGCGGCCGACACGGCGGCGACCACGGGGACGAGGACAAGAAGCGCGGCGTCGCTGCCTGGCCAGCGGACGCCGGCCCCCTCGGCTCCCCAGAACGTGCCGAACGAGGTGAGCATGACGCCCACGGCGAACTTCATCCAGTTCTCTGGGACCTTCGCCAGCGGCGCCTTAACCGCGACGCCGACCAGCGTGACGGCCACGACGGCCGCCGCGGCCCCGATCACCGCGGCACCGAGGTTGCGCTGGTTGCCGCCGAAGGTGATCACGATGAAGACGACCTCGAGACCTTCGAGTAGCACGCCCTTGAACGCGAGGGTGAACGCGTACCAGTCGCCTACTCCCCGCCTGGCTTGCGCGGGCGCGGCCTGCGCGGCCGCGACCTCGCGCAGGTAGGCGCTAGCCTCGTCGTGCAGCGCCTTGTAGCCGGTCGCCCGGAGCACGGCCTTGCGCAGCCACTGCAAGCCGAAGATCGCCAGCAGCGCGCCGACGACAAGCCGGAGCGCCGACAGCGGGAGGAACGTCAGTGCCGGGCCGATCGCGGCGGTGACGGCGCCGAGCACCACGACAGCGACGGCGACGCCCTGGAACGTGGACTTCCATTCCCTGGTGAGCCCGGCCGCCAGCACGATCGTCAGCGCCTCGACCGCTTCGACCGCGCAGGCGACGAAGACGGTGAGAATGAGTGGGAGTGCGTTCAACGAATCTCCAGGATGTCAGGGGAGCGGGTGCGGGTGACTGACCAAGCTGACCAAGCTGACCGGGCCGACCGGGACGAGCCGGCCGACGGGGCGAAGACCGGCGATGACGGGGCGAAGACCGGCGATGACGGGGGCGCGGGCTGGCTGCTGCTGATCTACCGCGTTCCGCCCGAGCCGACCAGGCTGCGATCCACGGTCTGGCGCCGGATCAAGAGCCTGGGGGCGATTTACCTGCAGAACTCGGTCGCCGCGCTGCCGGCGAGCCCTGCCGCGGAGCGCTCGCTGCGCAAGCTGCGGCACGAGATCCTCGACATGTCGGGGACCGCGGTCCTGCTGTCGTCCGCCGTGCTGGCCGGCGAGGCCGAGGTGCGCAACGCGTTCCAGGCCGCGCGCAACGACGAGTACGAGGAGATCACCGACAAGTGCGAGGACTTCCTGAGCCAGGTTCAGAAGGAATACGCCGGCAACCACTTCACCTACGCCGAGCTCGAGGAGAACGAGGTCGACCTGGTGAAGCTGCGCAACTGGCTCGCCAAGGTCGTCGAGCGGGACGCCTTCGGCGCGGACGGGCGGGCGACCACGGAGCAGGCCATCGAGGCGTGCGAGCGGTCGCTCGAGGCGTACGCGGCCCGGGTCTACGCCGAGGAGGCGGAGGGGCACTGACGTCTGCGCCATCGGCCCGTACCTCCGCATCCGTGTCGCCCGCGCGCTTACCCGGGTGCGGCTCCCGCAGCGGAACGCCGCCAGTCCATGTTAACAGTCGTTAGGTTTATATCGTAACTCCGGTTATTCCCAGGTTGTGTTCATGGATTCACTAACCGGCCAACTTACGGACACTTCCGGTATGCCTTGACTGCCCACACTCAGGGCCATGAACAGCTCGTACCGGCGCACCCCCCTGCGCCTGCTCGCCGGCGTGTCCGGCGCTGTCGCTCTGACACTCCTGGCCGTGGCCGGCTGCTCGACAGGCTCGGGCTCGAGCTCCCCGGCTGCCGCCAGCCCGTCCGCATCGGCCACCGCGTCCGCGCCGGCGTCAAGCTCGAGCGCCGCGGCGGTGCCGCTCGTGGTCTACTCCGCCCAAGGGTACGACTCGGCGATGACCAAGGCCTTCACCAAGGCCACGGGCATCCCGGTCAAGCTCGACGACAACTCCACCGGTCCGCTGCTCAGCCAGATCGAGCTGTCAAGGAACAACCCCGACTGGGGCCTGCTGTGGGTCGACGGCGCGACCGCCTTCGCGGGCCTGGACCAGCAGGGCCTGCTGCTGAAGGGCTTCGAGCCGGGCGTCTCGTGGAATTCCCTCGGGAGCCAGTCCGTGCCCGCCGACAAGTCATACGTGCCCACGGGCGTCACGCTGATGGGCATCGTCGCCTACAACAAGGCCAAGGTCTCGAACCCGCCGGCGACCTGGCAGGCGCTCGAGTCGTCGGCATGGAAGGGGCAGGTGGGCATGAACGACCCGTCCCAGTCCGGGCCGACCTACCCGCTCATCGCCGGCGTGATGAACTACCTCGGCGGCGTGTCCTCCGGCGAGAAGTACTTCGAGAGCCTCAAGGCCAACGGGCTGATCATCCACCCGACCAACGGGCCGACCCTGCAGGCGCTGACGAGCGGCCAGATCAACCTGGCGCTCGTGCAGTCCTCGGCGGCCATCGGGGCCACGTTCACCGACAAGAACATCGGCCTTGAGTACCTGAACCCCGCCACCCTGCTGCCGTCCGCGATCGGCATCGACGCCAAGGCCTCGCCCCAGGTGCAGGCCGAGGCAGAGAAGTTCGCCGAGTTCGTGCTGTCCCCGGCCGGCCAGCATGTCATGCAGACCGGCGACCCCACCGGTGACTCGCTGTACTACCCGGTGGTGCAGGGCGTCAGCCCGCTGCCCGGGCTGCCGTCGCTGGCCTCCGTCAAGACCCAGTCGATCAACCCGTACACGTGGGGGCCGCAGGAGGCCGCCATCAACAACTGGTTCGACTCCAGCATCGTCCGTTGATCAGTGTTGCCCCGGGGGGGCGACCCCCGGGGATCCGCCCGCGCACGGGGGGGCCGCAAGCCCCCCCGTCTGCCCCCGGACCGGCCAGGATCCGGGCGTCGCGGCCGGCCCTGTCGCGTCTGGGCCGGATGGGCATGCCGCTGTTCTGGCTGATCCTGTGCGCGATCATCCTCGCGCCGTGCGCCTGCCTGCTGCTTGTCGCGCTCTCGCCACGGCTGTTCGGCCAGGGGGCGCAGTGGTTCACGCTGACCTACCTGCGGCAGTCGCTCACCGGGGCCACGGCGGTCGCGGTGGTCAACTCGCTGTGGGTCAGCAGCGCCGCCGCCGTGATCGGGCTTGTCCTGGGCTTTCCCATCGCGTGGCTGGCGGCGCGGACCACGCTGCCCGGCAGGCGGTTCGTCAGCGGCGGCATGTGGCTGTCCCTGCTGCTGCCCTCCTGGCTGCCCGCGCTCGGCTGGGAGCGGCTCGTGCAGCAGGACGGCGTGATGTACCGGACCGGCCTGGACTGGCCGTGGGTCACGCACCTGATCATGGGCCCGTCCGGCGTGGTGCTGCTGCTCGGGCTGCGCTGCGTGCCGTTCTCCTACCTGGCGATTTCGGCGGCCCTTGGCGGGCTCGGGCAGGAGTTCGAGGACGCCGCCCGGGTGCACGGCGCGTCGCGGTCGCAGGCGCTGCGGCTGATCGTGCCGATCCTCGCCCCGGCCATCATGTCGGCACTCGCGATCGGCTTCGCCGAGTCCATCAGCGACTTCGGCGTGGCGGCCACGCTCGCCTACAACTCCAACTTCAGCCTGGCGACGTATCAGCTGTACGCGGCCATCGGCAACTTCCCGCCGAGCTTCCCGCTCGCCGCCGGCATGTCCTGGCTGCTCGTTCTCGCTGTCGCGATCCCGCTGGCCCTGCAGGCGCGGGCGCTGCGCGGCCGGTCGTACGCGATCTTGTCCGGCCGCACCCGGCAGGCGGTGCGGCGGCACCTGAGCCGCGCCGAGGCCGTGGCCGCGGGGTCGGGACTGGCGCTGTTCTTCGTCGTCATGCTGGGGATACCCGGCTTCGGCGCGGTCAGCGGATCGCTGCTCGCCGACTACGGCGGCTCGTTCTCGCTGACCTTCGCGAACTACCAGGCGCTGTTCCAGCAGTCCGGGCTGATCGGGCCGCTTGAACGGTCGCTGGTCTACGGCGTGATCACCGCGACGGTCACCGTGGCGCTCGGGTTCATCGCCGCGCGGCTGCTGTCCCGGCACCGGACCGCGGCCACGGGAGCGCTGGACTTCCTGCTGCTCGCCTCGGTCGCGCTGCCCGGCGTGGTGTTCGGCGCCGGCTACATCTTCGCCTACAACCTGCCGGTCATGTCCCGGCTGCACATCGACCTGTACCAGACGGTGCAACTGCTGATCATCGCCTACATCGCGTCGTCGCTTCCGACCAACGCGCGGGTCCTGGTGGGGTCCGTGTCCCAGATACAGCCGTCGCTGAAGGACGCGGCACGCGCGCACGGGGCCGGCGAGATCGCCGCCTGGGCGCGCGGCGTGCTGCCCGTCGTGTCCCGGCCGATCACGCTTGCCTGGCTGTACACCTTCTGCGGCGTCTTCCTCGAGCTGCCGCTGTCCCAGCTGCTGTACGCGCCAGGGTCACCGCCCGCGTCCATCGCCATCGAAGACAACCTGTCCAACTATCACTTCGGCGTCGGGATGGCGCAGTCCGTCCTGGCCGTGGTCATCGCGTTCGCCGCCGTCGCCATCGTCCTTGGCGGTTACCGCCTGCTCGCCCCGGCCGGCTGGCGCAGGATCGGAGGAACGACCCGTGGCTGAGCCCATCACGATCTCGCAGCTGTCCAAGACCTACCCCGGCGGCGCCCAGGCGCTGCGTTCGGTGTCGCTCGACGTCTCCCCCGGCACGTTCCTGGTGCTGCTCGGCCCGTCGGGCTCGGGCAAGACCACGCTGCTGCGGTGCCTGGCGGGCATCGAGCGGATCAGCAGCGGGCTGATCACCATCGGCGGGCGGACCGTGGCCAACGGGCGCGCACATGTGCCGCCGGATCAGCGCGACCTGTCGATGGTGTTCCAGGACTACGCGCTGTGGCCGCACCTGACCGCGCGGGACAACGTCGCCTTCGCGCTGCGCCGCCGGAAGGTGCCGGCGCCGCAATGCCGGTCGCGGGCGCTTGAGATGCTGGAACGGGTGGGCCTTGGCAGGCTGGCCGGCCGGTACCCGAACGAGCTGTCCGGCGGCGAGCAGCAGCGCGTCGCGCTCGCCCGGGCGCTGATCGCCGACACCGGGCTGATCCTGTGCGACGAGCCGCTGTCCAACCTCGACGCCGACCTGCGCGAGCGGATGCGGGTGGAGATCTCCTCGCTGGTGCGCGAGGTGGGCGCGACCACGGTGTACATCACCCACGACCAGGCGGAGGCGTTCGCGCTCGCCGACATGGTCGGCGTCCTCGAAGCAGGCGTGCTCGTGCAGGCCGGGACGCCCGAGGAGGTGTACAACCACCCGGCGACGCCGTTCGTCGCCCGGTTCACCGGGCTGGCCGGCGAGCTCGCCGTCCGGGTCGCCGCGCATGGCGGCGACGGGACCTTCGAGATCACCGCGGCCGACGGCGCCGCGGGGAAGTTCCCGGCGCTGCGGCCCGCGGGCACGGCCGGCGCGGCCGGCGAGACGGCGGCGCTGCGCCCGGGCGAGGAAGCGGTGCTCGCCATCCGGCCGACCGGCGTCCGGCTGGCCTCGCTCGCCGACGGCTCGCCGCACCTGACCGGCCGGGTCGCCGACGTCGCGTTCCGCGGCCGCGGCTACGAGTACGCCATCGACCTGCCCGGCCTTGGCCGGCTGACCGGGGTGTTCGCCAGGCACCGCGCCACCCGCGGCGACCAGGTGGGGATGCGCCTGGAGCCGGAAGGCTGCCACCTGTTCCCCGCCGGCGCGGTAGTCCCCGGGGCGGTCGCCTCCGGCGGGGAAGGCGCCGCTGCCCCGGTTTCCCCCGCCGGCTCCCCCGACCCCGCCCTGACCGCCTGACTGTCGCGGCGGAGGCGGGCGTTGCGGGGGCGGCGCGGGCGCGGAGCGGGTGGGGTGTGACACGGGGCGGGGTGGTCGCCAGGGCGGGCTGTGCGGTCGGTCACCACTGGGATCGGGGGCGCCTCGCGGCGGTATCCGGTGCAATAACATCGGCAACGTGACAGTCTCCCTTTCCACCAGCGAATCGGCGCCCGGCACCGCGGAAGCCGATGTCCTAGTCATCGGGGTACTGCAGGCCCCGGACGGCCCGAACGCCGCACCTGGCGCGGACGGGGTCGATGAAGCGCTCGGCGGCACCCTGGCCGGCGCGCTCACCGCACTGGGCGCGACGGGCGAACT
>DAHVAN010000210.1 GCA_027314595.1 Actinomycetota bacterium
TCCGACGAGATCTACCGCGACCTGACGCACGCCGCGCGGCCGGAGTTCCTCAGCCCGGCCGATGCCGCGCCCGAGCGGACGGTCATCACCTCGGGCCTGTCCAAGAACCTGGCGCTTGGCGGCTGGCGGCTCGGCGTCGCCAGGCTGCCGTCGGGCTCGGCGCCGATCGCCACGCTGCGCGACCGGCTGCTCGGCACGTGCAGCGAGATCTGGTCGGCGCCCGCCGCCCCGGTGCAGCACGCGGCCGCGCTCGCCTTCGACGAGCCCCCGGAGATCACCGAGCGTATCGCCAGGTCCCGGCGCCTGCACGGCGCGATCGCCCGCGCGGCCGCCGCGCGGTTCGCGGCCGCCGGCGCCAGCGTGCCCGCGCCGCGCGGCGCGTTCTACCTGTACCCGGACTTCGGCGCGCACCGTCTGGCGCTGTCGGGCCGGTTCGGCGTGCGGACATCCGCGGACCTCGCGGGCCTCCTGCTGCGCCGGCATGGCATCGGGGTGCTGCCGGGAAGCGCCTTCGGCGACCCCGAGAAGGCGCTGCGGCTGCGCGTGGCCACGTCGCGGATGTACGGCGGGGCGCAATGGCAGCAGGAGGCCGCGCTCGCCGTCGACGACCCCGCCGCGCTGCCGTGGGTCGCCGAAAGCCTTGCCTGGCTGGAGGAGGCGCTCGCCGCGGTCACGGGTCAGGCCTAACGCGGCGGCCGCCGCGATGCTCAGGCCGGCCAGGGCGAGCATGACAAGCGCCGCGACCCTGGTCAGCCACCGCATGGGGATGAGCTGGAGCAGCCGCCACCCGACCAGGACGGCCGCGCCCGACGCCACCCACAGCGCGAGCAGGGCGCCGGCGCCGACGGCGAGCGGATCGTGGTAGCGGGCGGCCAGGCTCACGGTCATGAACTGCGTCAGGTCGCCGAACTCGGCGAGGAACACGACCGCGAAGGACGTCGCCGCGACCGGCCAGAAGCCGTCGCGCACGCCGTCGCGCCCGGCATCTTCGTCAGCGTCCTTCTCGCCGTCGTGCCGCCACAGCAGGAAGGCGCCCGCGGCGAACACGGCGGCAGCCAGGCTCTCCACCAGCCGGTGCGGCAGCAGGCTCAGCGCTCCCCCGGCGGCTACCGCCAGCGTCACCTGGACGGCGAACGCCGCCGCGGCCCCGGTGAACACGAACCCGGGCCGGTACCGGCTGCTCAGGATCAGGCAGGCAAGCACGGTCTTGTCCGGAAGTTCGGCGGGCAGCACGGCCAGGAAGGACGTGATTGCGACGGTCAAGCTCATCCCGGCAGATCTCCGTGTGTCCGGGCCGGCCGGTTTTCGCCGGGCGAACCCGGGACCTCCGGCACGGCAGCGTCATGCTGCGGCCGAAGGTCTCACTCGGACCGTGGCTGCACGGTCCCCCGGGCACCGGGCCCGCGAGGCGGGCAGCCACGGCCTGCTGACCGCGGGCCTGCCCTGCTGCGGACCGAGATTGTCGATGTCCCGGCGATGGAGCTACTCCCCTTCGCGTGGCCCCATGCTAGCCCAGGCAGGGCGCTCAGGTCACGTGACTGGGGCAGCTGCGCATCTGGCCTAACAGAACCGGGGTAGCCGCGCGCCTGGCCCGAAACGCGGGAAGACGCCGACCCGCCGCGACCCGACGGCTCAGGCAGCCGGCCGGACAGGGCACCATAGAACGGTCATGACGCTCACCGGCCTCCTCCCCCCGCAAGGCGCCGTGGCTGATCCCGATGCCGTGTTCAACGCCTTCGCCGGGTGGGCGAAGGGCCAGCGCCTCGACCTGTACCCGCACCAGGAAGAGTCGCTCATCGAGATCGTCACGGGCGCCAACGTGATCCTGTCCACGCCCACCGGCTCAGGCAAGAGCCTGGTCGCCGCCGGGGCGCACTTCGCCGCGCTCGCAGGCGGCCAGCGCAGCTACTACACCGCGCCGATCAAGGCGCTGGTGTCGGAGAAGTTCTTCGCGCTGTGCGAGGCGTTCGGGGCGGCGAACGTGGGCATGATGACCGGGGACGCGAGCGTCAACCCCGGGGCGCCGGTCATCTGCTGTACCGCCGAGGTCCTGGCCAGCATCGCCCTGCGCGACGGGGCCGGCGCCGACGTCGGGCAGGTCGTGATGGACGAATTCCACTTCTACGCCGACCCCGATCGCGGCTGGGCATGGCAGGTGCCGCTGATCGAACTGCCCAGGGCGCAGTTCATCCTGATGTCGGCCACCCTCGGCGACGTCACGCGGTTCGGCACGGACCTGACCAGGCGCACCGGGCGGCACACCGCCGTCGTCAAGAACGCCGAGCGGCCGGTGCCGCTGGTCTTCTCCTACCTCGTCCAGCCGCTGCACGAGACGATCGAGGAACTGCGCACCACTAACCAGGCGCCCGTTTACGTGGTGCACTTCACCCAGGCCGCCGCGCTCGAGCAGGCGCAGGCGCTGATGAGCACCAACGTCTGCACACGGCAGGAGAAGGACGCGATCGCGCAGACGATCGGCGGCTTCCGGTTCGCGGCCGGCTTCGGCAAGACCCTGTCCCGGCTGGTCAGGCACGGCATCGGCGTGCACCACGCGGGCATGCTGCCCAAGTACCGGCGGCTGGTCGAGACGCTGGCACAGGCGGGCCTGCTCAAGGTGATCTGCGGCACCGACACGCTCGGGGTCGGCATCAACGTGCCTATCCGCACGGTGGTCTTCACCGCGCTGAGCAAGTTCGACGGCAAGCGGATCCGGCTGCTGCACGCACGCGAGTTCCACCAGATCGCCGGCCGGGCCGGCCGGGCCGGGTTCGACACCGCCGGGCGGGTGGTCGTGCAGGCGCCCGAGCACGTCGTGGAGAACGAGCGCGCGCTCGCGAAGGCGGGCGAGGACCCGAGGGCGCGCCGCAGGGTCGTCAGGAAGAAGCCGCCCGAGGGGTTCGTGTCCTGGGGCCAGCCGACCTTCGAGCGCCTAGTGGCCGCCGAGCCTGAGCCGCTGACCTCGTCCTTCACGGTCACGCACGCCATGGTGCTGAACGTGATAGCGCGCCCGGGCAACGCCTACCAGGCCATGAAGCACCTGCTCACCGACAACCACGAGGACCGGGCCAGGCAGCGCAGGCACATCCACCGCGCGATCGAGATCTACCGCGCGCTGCTCGCGGGCGGGGTCGTCGAGCGCCTCGACGAGCCGGACGAGCTTGGCCGCTACGTCCGCCTCACCGTGGACCTGCAGTACGACTTCGCGCTCAACCAGCCGCTGTCCCCGTTCGCGCTTGCCGCGATCGAACTGCTCGACAGGCAGGCCGGCAGCTACCCGCTTGACGTGCTTTCTGTCATCGAGTCCACCCTCGACGATCCCCGCCAGGTGCTGTCCGCGCAGCAGTTCCGCGCCCGCGGCGAGGCGGTCGCGGCCATGAAGGCCGAGGGCGTGGACTACGAGACCAGGCTCGAACTGCTCGGCGACGTCAGCTACCCCAGGCCGCTTGAGGACCTGCTCGAGGCCGCCTACGGCATCTACCGCCGCGGCCACCCCTGGGTGGGCGACTACGAGGTGTCGCCCAAGGCCGTGGTCCGCGACATGTTCGAGCGGGCGATGACGTTCGCCGAGTACGTCCACTTCTACGGCCTGTCGCGGTCCGAGGGCCTGGTGCTGCGGTACCTCGCCGACGCCTACAAGGCACTGCGGCAGACGGTGCCCGACGAGGCCAAGACCGAGGAGCTCGCCGACCTCATCGAGTGGCTTGGAGAGCTTGTCAGGCAGGTCGACTCCAGCCTGATCGACGAGTGGGAGCGGCTCAGCCAGCCCGGCCCTGACGCCGCGGAACGGGGAAAACCGGCCAGGCCGGCCACGATCACGGGCAACGCGCGGGCGTTCCGGGTGCTGGTACGCAACGCCTTGTTCCGCCGGGTCACGCTGGCCGCCCTGCGCAAGGACGACGAGCTCGGCTCGCTCGACGCCGAGGACGGCTGGAACGCGGCCGCCTGGGGGCAGGCCCTCGACGCATACTTCGGGGAGCATGACGAGATCGGCACAGGTCCCGGCGCGCGCGGCCCGGCCATGCTGATCGTCGAGGAAGGCGCGACGGCCTGGACTGTCCGTCAGATATTCGACGACCCCGCCGGCGACCACGACTGGGGCATCTGCGCGACCGTCGACCTCGCCGCCTCCGACGGGGAAGGCGCCGCGGTGATCCACGTCACCGGCGTGGGCCAGCTCTGATGTCACCGGATCAGGCCGTCGTCGCCCGGCTGCGGGCCGCCGGGTGCGTCTTCGCCGAAGACGAGGCCCTGCTGCTGGCCGGCGCCGCCCGTACGCCCGCCGAGCTTGACGCCATGGTCGGCCAGCGGGCCGGCGGCCTGCCGCTTGAGCAGGTGGTCGGCTGGGCGCAGTTCTGCGGGATGCGGATCTTCGTCGACCCCGGCGTGTTCGTCCCCCGGCGCCGCAGCGAGTTCCTCGCCGAGACCGCGGTCTCGCTCGCCGCGAAGGACGGCGCGGTGATCGTCGACCTGTGCTGCGGGACCGGCGCCCTCGGCGTCGCGGTCGCCGCGCGGCTGACCGGGGCGCGGCTGCACGCCGCCGACGTCGACCCGGCCGCGGTCGCCTGCGCCCGCCGCAACGTCGGGCCGGCCGGCGGGCGCGTCTATCAGGGCGACCTGTTCGATCCGCTGCCTGACGTCCTGCGGGGCACTGTCACCGTGCTGATCTGCAACGCCCCCTACGTCCCGACGGGCGAAGTGCGGTTCCTGCCGCCCGAGGCCCGCGACCACGAGCCGCGCACCGCCCTCGACGGCGGCCCGGACGGGCTGAGCGTGCTCCGCGAGGTGGCGGCGCGGGCGCCGCGCTGGCTGGCGCCCGGCGGTCAGCTGCTCGTCGAGACGAGTCGGAGCCAGGCGCCGCTGATGGCTCACGCGATGTCCGCCGCGGGCCTGACCGCGGCGGTGCACGGCCACGAGGAGTCCGGCGCCACGGTAGTGGCGGGCTCACTGGGGAGGACACGGTGACTTTCGCCGTCAGCACGGCTCAGCGCCGGGCCAGGCTGGTGGCCAGGCACCGGCTGTCCGCGCCCGCCGCCACGGTCACCGAGGCGACCGAGGCGATGGTCGCGCTGCATGCCACCGACCCGGCGACGGTGTACCTGTCGGCGCGCGCCCGCGCTGACGCCGTCACCACCGGGACGGTGGACGATGCGCTGTATCAGAAGCGACGGATCGTTCGGACTCTCGGAATGCGCCGGACTGTCTTCGTGGTGGCGGCCCCGCTCCTGCCCGTAGTGCAGCGGGCCTGCACAGACGATGTCGCGCGGCGGCTACGGCGGCAGCTGGAGCGGGACCTGGGCAACGCCGGCGTCGGCGGGACGGACACCGCCGGGGCGGCGGGCTGGCTGCGGTCGGCCGAGGCGGGAGTGCTGCGGGCGCTCGCCGCGCGGGGCAGCGCCACCGGCGCGCAGCTGTCCGCGGACGAGCCGCGGCTGCGGACGCAGCTGGCCTACCAGCCCGGCAAGAGCTACGGCGGGGTGGCGAACATCACCAGCCGGGTGCTCGGGCTGATCGCCGCCGAGGGGCACATGATCCGCGGGCACCGGCGCGGCGGCTGGACGTCCGGCCAGTTCGAGTGGTTCCCTGCGGACGCGTGGCTGGCTGGCGGGACCGGGCCCGACGGCGGAACCGGCGCGGACGCGGCGGCGGCGCGGGCTGAGCTCGCGCACAGGTGGCTGCTGGCGTTCGGGCCCGCACCGGCCGCCGACCTGCAGTGGTGGGCCGGCTGGACCGGCGCGCAGACCAAGGCCGCCCTCGCGGCGCTCGACGTGCGCGAGGTGGACCTTGACGGGCAGCCCGGCGTGCTGCTGGCCGGCGACGAGGCGTTCGAGGACGACGTCGCGCCGGCCGCGTGCCTGCTGCCCGCGCTCGACCCGACGCCGATGGGCTGGCAGTCGCGCGGCTGGTATCTCGGCCCGCACGGTCCGGCGCTCTTCGACCGCAGCGGCAACATCGGGCCTACCGTCTGGTGGGAGGGACGGATCATCGGCGGCTGGGCGCAGCGCCCGTCAGGGGAGGTGGCGTACCGGCTGCTCGAGGACGCCGAGCCGGACGCTTCGGCGGCCGTCGCGGCCGAGGCGGCGCGGCTGGAGTCCTGGCTGGGGCCGGCCAGGGTGACGCCCCGCTTCCGCACCCCGCTCGAGCGCGAGCTCACCGCCTGAGGCCGGTCAGGCGAGCGCGTCCAGCCGGACGTAGCCTAGCCGCCGGCAGGCGCGTCAGGCAGGCGCCGCGGGGCCGCCGTCAGCGGCCAGCCGGGGATGGCGCACCGCTAGCGCAGCTCCCAGGCGGTGCCCGCGGGGGTGTCGGTGACCTGGATGCCCAGGGATTCCAGCTCGGCACGGATCTGGTCGGCCCGGGGCCAGTCGCGTTCTTCGCGGGCCCTGGAGCGGCCGGCGATCAGGCGCTCGATCACCGCCACCTGCGCGGGGGCGAGGTCGCGGACCGAGCGGCGGCGGTCCGCCTCTCGCGGGTCCAGGCCGGACAGGCGCAGTCCGAGCAGGGCGTCGGCGGCGGCGGCGACGACGCGCAGGCCGTCGCCGCCGATCTCCGGGTCACGCAGCGACTCCTGGAGCGTGGCCAGGATCTTCGGAGTGGCCAGGTCGGCGCAGATCGCCGCGTCCAGCTGCTCCACGTACCCGGCCGCGGCCTTGTCCGCGTGCGCGCCGTAGCCCGCGCCGGCGCCGTAGCCCGCGCCGACGTCGCCGGCGGCGAGCAGCGCCCTGGCGGCCCGCAGCGTCAGCGCCTCGGGCAGCGGGCGAAGCGGCTCGATCCGGGTAAGCAGCCTGCGCAGCGTCGCCTGGGCGGCGTCCACCGCCTGGGTGGTGAAGTCGAGCTGGCTGCGGTAGTGGCCGCCGAGCAGGAACAGCCGGTACGCCATGGGGTGGTATCCGGCCTGCGTGAGGTCGGCCAGCCGCGGGCCGCCGCCCGCCGACTTGGCGATCTTCTCCGCGTTCATCAGCAGGAACTCGTTGTGCAGCCAGAAACGCACCCACGGCCGCCCGTCGCCGAGGTATGCCTCGCTTTGCGCGATCTCGTTCACGTGGTGCAGCTCGCGGTGGTCCACGCCGCCGGTGTGGATGTCGAAGTGCTCGCCGAGCAGCCCCATCGACATCACAGAGCACTCCAGGTGCCAGCCGGGCGCGCCCCAGCCCCACGGCGAGTCCCAGCGCATGACGCGGCGGACGCCCGGCTCCTCGGTGCGCCAGAGGGCGAAGTCGGTCTTGTTCCTGCGGCCCTGCACGTAGTCGACGCGAGCGGCCTCGCGCTGCCCGGCCACGTCCATCATCGCCAGCGCGCCGTACCCGGGTGACCTGGACGTGTCAAAGTAAAGGCCCGACGGTAGCAGGTAGGTGAAGCCCTTTTCCTCCAGGCTGGCCGCGAATTCGATCATCTGCTTGACGTACGCGGTGGCACGGGGATATTCGTCGGCAGGCAAGATGTTGAGGGCGGCGAGGTCCGCGAAAAACGCCTCGGTGTAGCGGGCTGAGATCTCTTCTACCGAACGGCGCTCGCGTGCCGCTGCCACCTCAAGCTTGTCCTCGCCGGTGTCGCTGTCCGCCACGGCGTGTCCCACGTCAGTGATGTTCGTGACGTGCCTGACGGCGGTCCCTTTCCAGCGCAGCGCACGGCGCAGCGTGTCGGCGAACACGTACGGCCGCATGTTGCCCAGGTGCGGGTAGGAGTAGACGGTGGGACCACAGCTGTAGAGCCCGGCCACGCCGGCGGACGGGGTGAAGTCCTCGAGCCGCCGTCCGAGCGAGTTGTAGAGCCTGAGCTGGTGTCCTGTGCTCACCTGGCCATGATAGGGGCGGTCAGGCGTAGAGCTGGTCTATCTCCCGCGCGTACCGCTCGACGATCACCCGCCGGCGCCGCTTCATCGTCGGGGTGAGCTCGCCGGTCTCGGCGCTCCACTCGCCGGGCAGCACCCGGAACCTGCGGACCTGCTCGGCCCGGGCCAGGTGCGAGTTGGCCTCGCCGACACCCCGTTCGATCTCGCTGAGCACCTGCGGGTGCGCGGCAAGCTCGGCGAGGCTGGCCGCCTCGATGCCGTGGGCGCGGGCCCAGGCCGGCGTCACCTCCGGGTCGAGCACGAGCAGCGCGGTCACGTAGTTACGCCGGTCGCCGACGGCGCAGGCCTGGCCGATCAGCGGGTGCCGCTGCAGCTCGTACTCGACGAGGGCGGGTGAGACGTTCTTGCCGCCCGAAGTGATGATCAGCTCCTTCTTCCTGTCCGTGATCGTGAGGAAGCCGTCGGCGTCGAGTTCGCCGATGTCGCCGGTGTGCATCCAGCCGTCGGCGTCAAGCGCCTCGGCCGTCCGCTCCGGGTCCTTGTAGTAGCCGTTCATCACCAGCGGCCCGCGGACGAGCACCTCAGCGTCGCCGGCTATCCGCAGCTCCATGCCGGGGAACGCCCTGCCGACCGCGCCGTTGCGCGAGTGCCCGGGCGCGGCGAGCGTCGCGGCGTTGGACAGCTCGGACATTCCCCAGCCCTCCGTGAGCGGCACGCCGAGAGCCTGGAGGAACTCGATGATCGCGGGGTCGATCGGCGCCGCGCCGCTTGTCGCGACGCGGCAGCGGTCCAGGCCGATGCGGGCGAGCACCCCGTGCCGCATCTCGTCCGGCACGGCGCGGACCGCCTCCGGCGACACGTCCGGCAAAGCGGTGCGCAGCGCCGCGTACAGCTTCTCCCACACACGCGGTATGCCGACCAGCGCGGTCGGGTGAACCCGCGCCGCGATCTCGAAGAGCCTGAGCGCGTCCGGGCAGTACGTCAGGGTGATGGGACGGGCCATCGAACCCCAGTGGTCCACGCTGCGGCCGGTGACGTGCGCCATCGGCAGGTAGCAGATCAGCCTGGCGTGGCCGTCGTCGTCGCTCTGCTCCTCGAGCGGGATCACCCGGATGGTGGCGAGCTGGTAGTAGCGGACGTTGCGGTGCGTCAGCATTACCGCTTTCGGCTGCCCGGTGGTGCCCGAGGTGTAGATAAGCGTGGCCAGGTCGTCCGGGGTCACCTGACGCCAGGCCTGCTCGAACAGGCCGGGCGAGCGCTCGGCCTGCGCGCGGCCGAGGCCGAGCAGCCGTGGCCAGCCGATCGCGCTGACCGCGTCGCCGTCGATCACGACGATCTGGCGCAGCTTCGGCAGCCGGTCCCTGACGGCGGCCAGCTTGCCGAGGAACTCCCGCTCCACGATGGCGACGGTCGCCTCGCAGTGTCCGGCGATGTAGGCGGCCTGCTCCGCGGTCACGGTGTTGTAGATGAACACCGGCACGCCGCGGGCGTGCATGACGGCGTAGTCCGCGATCGTCGCCTCGGACCGGTTGCGCGACCAGATCACCGCGAACTCGCCGGGCCGCAAGCCGATCACGGCCAGGCCGAGCGCCAGATCGCGAACCTGCTCGTACACCTCGCGGTAGGTCAGCGACCGCCATTGGCCATCGGCGAGCCAGCGGTGCGCCTCGACGTCGCGGGCCGCCGCGACCGTCTCCGCGTAGGCGGTAAGCAGGGTGGTCCCGGTGATTTCCGCCTCGATCGCCGCCCGCTCCGCGGCGATCTGGGCGGGCGTGCCGGACCTGTCCGTCGTGGTCATGCCGATCATTGTTACCCGGGAGCCGGACGGTGGCTAGCCTTAAAAAGCGGCTGGCCTGCCCCAACGTGGGAGCAGGCCAGCGCGCGACCGTCCGCCGCACTCAGCGAGCCGCGGCGGCGCGGGCTCGGCATGGGCCGCTACGCGCCGAAGCCCGGGTAGGCCAGGAGGCCATCGGTGTTGCCCGCGCTGTCGGTGTAGAAGCCGACCAGGTCATTCTCGTTGTTGATGCCGTTCAGGACCGTGGTCCCCACGCCGTCGGGTCACTGATGTGCAGGATGAACCCCTTGCCCGGCCGCCAGATGAACCCGTACGTGGAGCTGCCGACGGTGTAGGTGCCGGCCACCCAGTCGGAGTCGTTGACACCGAACGCCTGGGTCATCGAGGCGCCCGGGACGGAGAACTTGAAGAACCTGCCATTGGCGAGCTTCAGGAAGCCGTCCACGGTCGAGGAGTTCACGGTGAAGAAGCCCGCCACGTCGCCGTGGTTGTTGATCGCTGCGGCGGTCAGGCTCGGCCCGAGGCCGCGCACGCCTGGCACGAGCACGCGGCTGAACTTCCCGGTGCCGATGTTGTAGGTGTAGCCGCGGTTGAGGCCCGCGGAGTTGGTGAAGAACCCGGCCGCGACGTCGTGGTCGTTGACGCCGAGCAGCTGGTCCACCGGCGGCCTGGCGGGGGTCCCGGTCGGGAAGTTGACCTCGTGGAAGTGGCCGCCGGCGGCCCACCAGCCGAAGTTGTCGTTGGCCATGCTCGCGGTGTTCTGCCTGGAGAAGAACCCGACCGTGACGCCCCTGTCGTTCAGCCCGGTGACCTGGGTCTGCGCCGAGTGCGGGAAGTTCTCGCCGGCGACGTCGCCCTGCGCGTACGGCGGCAGGAGCTGATAGCCCTTGTTCGGGTGGTGCTGGGCGCCCGAGCCGAAGTAGCCGGCGATGACGCCCCTGTTGTTGATGCCGAGCAGCTGGTTGAACGTCCGGTCGTGCTGGCTGCCAAGCGTGACGAACTGGTATCCGGCCGACGCCGGCGTGTCCGCCGCCGTCGGCGCGGTCCTGGCCGCCGTCGCCGCCCCGGCAGTGCCGGTCATCGCGACGGCGGCCGCCACCGCGAGCGCGCCCGACGCCGCCGTCGCGATGCCAATCCGCCGCCGCGCCGCGCGAGTTCCGATGCCCATGATGTCTCCCTGATCTCCCCGTAACTGGCGGCGGACGCTGTTGTCCGTCCGCTGTGTCTGCCGATCAATGTCGCGGCCGGCACTAGGGGAAGCTGCGGGGGCTACGGGGGAACCGTCAGGGGGTCCGTGAGGCACCAGGCGTCGGCGGCGATGCGCCACGCGCCGTCGGCCTGGGCGCGGACGACGGTGCAGCCGATCCCGCGGAGCCTGACCGGCTTCCCGTCCGGGCCGGCGCCTTCGATCCGCCGCTCGCAGACCACCATCGTCAGGCCGTCGGCCGGGAGCACCGCGAGCAGGCGGGTATCGAGCGGGAGCCGCAGGGACATGATCCTGGTCATCGTCTGGCGGACGGTGCGGCCATCTGGCCAGTGGCCGGCCCACGGCGCGAGCACCGCCCCTTGCTCGTACTGCGCGACGGCGGCGCCGAGGTCGCCGTCGCTGACCGCGAGCGATACGAGCTCGGCCGCCTCCGACGGCCACCTGGCGGCCGACGGGGCGATGGGGTCCGACAACCTTGCCTCCTGCCAGGCCTCTTACCAGATGGAGGCACGAGTCTGGCATCAGGCATCGGGGGGAACGTCCATACTCTGGGTGATTCACGGGGGGGCTTGGCATTCCCCGCTCGCCTCCGGGCGCGTTACGCCGGCTCGGGTCAGGTCCGGCCGGCCAGCCGCCGGTAGAGTTCGGTGGTCTCCGCCGCCGGGGGGACGCCGACCTCGTCGCGAAGCAGCGCGGCGAACTGCTCGTAGTGCCGCACCGCGCGGGCGGTCTCGCCGAGGCGCTCCCAGCAGGTCATCAGCTCGCGGTGGGCTGACTCGTTCAGCGGCTCGTGCTCGATCGCGCGGCGGAAGGCGGTGACCGCCGCCTGGTAACGCCCCGCCGCCGCCTGCGACCGTCCGACGGCGAGCAGCGCGGACTCGAAGCGGCGGCGCAGTTCGTCGCGGCGGGCCTGCGCCCACTCCCCCGCGCTCATCCCCGCGAGGAAGTCGCCGCCGTAGGCGGCTATGGCGCGCTGCAGGTCCGGCAGCGCGGCCTCGGCCGGCCGGGCACGGCTGGCGGCGGCGAGCGCCGCCTCGAACGTATCGACGTCGCAGTCGTGCTCGCGGGCCCTGTTGAACGAGTACCTGCCGCCAAAGTACCGCACCCATCCGGGGTCGCCGAGCGCGCGCCGCAGTTCCCGCAGCGCGGTGTGCAGCGCGTTGCCGAGCTGCTTGCGCGCCAGGTCGGGCCACAGCGCCGCCCCGACCTGCTCGCGGGTCAGCGGCCGGGATGTGACAAGCAGGAAGAGCAGCTCGCGCGGCTTGGCGTAGCCCCAGTCCGCCGCGGTCAGCGCGACGTCGCCGAGCTCGACCGTCGCCGTGCCGAGCGCGCGGACGCGCAGCCGGGTGCCCGCACCGCTGGCGCCATCGCCCGGCCCCGGCTGAGCGGGCACCGGGGCCACGGGCCTGCGGGAAGGAGCCGTCGCGCCCGGCGGCGCACCGGGACCGGGCGAACCGGGGCCGATGGCTGCCCCGGGCGGCTGCCTCCCGCCGGGCTCGAGCTCGCTGAGCAGCGATGCCGGCTCGGGGACTGCCAGCCCCCGCCGCCACGCCGCCTCGAACGCGTCCTCGCCAAGCGCCGCGCGTGCCTTTTCCACGGCGGCGTCGTGCTGTGGCCGTTCGCACGGCGCGATCACGGTGCCGATCGCCTCGCGCAGCGCCTGGGCGGCACCGAGTATCGCCGCCGCCCGCCTGGCGGCAGGCGCGGACGCGGAGTCCGCGAGCGTCATCGCGGCGAGGTCCTCGAGCAGGCTCGACATCCGCCAGCGGTCCCGTAGCTCGCGGTGCGTCTGGAAGCTGCGCCGCAGCGTGTCCGCCGCCACGGCGGGCCCGAGCGCCCCTGGCGGCTGCGGAGCGCCGCCTGCGAGGGCGAGCAGTCCAAGCTGCTCCAGGCTCCACGCGATGCCCTCACGGAAGCCGATCGATTCCGACAGGGCCAGGCTCTCCCGCAGCAGCGACTGCGCGGCCGCCGCCTCGCCCTGGCAGCGCGCCACCACGCCGAGGCTGATCAGCGACCACGCCGTCCCCTCCACGTCGCCGAGCACCCGGAACATCGCCAGCGCCGCCGTGCATTCGGTGCTGGCGAGCGCGAAGTCGCCCTGCAGCCACGACACGAACCCCAGGTAGCTGCGCGCGCTTGCCTCCGCCCGCTCGTCCCCGCAGGCCCTGGCCAGCTCGCAGGCCTGCGAGTGCAGCTGCGCCGACCTGGCGTACCTGCCCTGCTCGCGGGCGACGCTGCCAAGCGCCTGCAGGCAGGCCGCGATCCCCCGCGTGTCGCCCAGCGGCCGGTAGAGCAGCAGCGCCGCGTCAAGCCGGCGCACCGCGGGCTCGTAGTCGCACTGCAGGTACGCCAGTCGCCCGCTGCCGAGCAGCGCCCGGGCGCGCAGCCCTTCCGGCGCCGACGCGCCCGCGGTCACCGCCAGGTCCATCCACTGCCTGATCTCCTGGTAATGGCCGCGCAGGTAGGCGTAGCGGCCAAGCTGCCCGGCGATCCGCAGCGCGGCGATGGCGTCCGCCGACTGGCGGGCGAAGTCGCTGGCCGCCCGCAGGTTCGATCGTTCCAGGTCGAGCCGGTCGAGTTCGGCCTCAAGGCCGGCCGCCGCCGCCCGCTCAACGCGCGGCCCCGCCTCCTCGGCGAACTCGGTGTAGTACGCCAGGTGAGCGCGGCGCGCCTGGTCGGCCTCACCCGAGGCTGCCAGCCGCTCCCGAGCGTACTCATGGATGGTCGCGAGGAGGTGATAGCGCTCGCGGTCCACCCGCAGCAGCGACTTGTCGGCCAGCCGCGCGAGCAGGTCGAGCACCTGGCTGGCGACGATGTCACCGAACGCGGCGACCCGTTCGGCCGCGGCGAGCGTGAACCCGCCAGAGAACACCGCAAGCCGCCTGAAGAGGGCACGCTCATCGGCGGCGAGCAGGTCATGGCTCCAGTCCAGGGTGGCGCGCAGCGCCTGGTGCCTGGCCGGCGCCGACCGTGCCCCGCCGGTAAGCAGGCCGAACACGTCGTCAAGCCGCTCCGCGAGCTGCCGGACCGACAGGATGCGCATCCGGGCGGCGGCAAGCTCGATGGCCAGCGGCAGCCTGTCGAGCTTGGCGCAGACCTCGGCCACCTCGGCGCGGTTCGCGTCGGTGACACCGAAGGACGGCGCGACAAGCCGCGCCCGGTCCTCGAACAGTCGCACCGCGTCGGCGCCGTCGAGCGGCCGGACGGGCCAGGACCGTTCACCCTCGACGCCGAGCGGTTCCCGGCTCGTGGCGAGCACGGACAGCGCCTGGCACTCACCGAGCAGGTACTCGGTCAGCTCCGCGACAGCGCCCGCCAGGTGCTCGCAGTTGTCGAGCACCACAAGCAATGGCCGGTCAGCGTACTGGGCGAGGACATGAGCGGTGATCGCGCCGCCCGCGTCAAGTCCCGGGGTCTCGGGCACGCCGAGACGGCTCGCGACCGCCGGGCCGACGATCACGGGGTCTTCGACCGGGCCGAGCTCGACCCACGCCACCTCGCTGGCGACGGCAAGCGCTGCCGCGACCGCCAGGGCCAGATGCGCGGCTACCCCGGTCCTATCGGGCCAGATGCGCAGGTGCCCCGGTTGCGGCGCGCCGGGGCGCGGCGATGGCTGGGTTAGCTGGAGAGGAGGAAGTCGGCGCAGCGTTCGCCGATCATGAGCGTGGCGGCGTTGGTGTTGCCCGAGGTGACCGCGGGCATGACCGAGGCGTCGGCTGCCCGCAGGCCGTCGATGCCGTGCACGCGCAGGTCCGGGGTGGTGACGGCCATCCGGTCGATGCCCATCTTGCAGGTGCCGACCTGGTGGTGGTAGCTGAGCAGGGTGCGCATCGCGTATTCGGTGATCTCCGCGTCGGTGCGAACGTCGGGCCCCGGCGCGATCTCGCGCGCCCGCCAGTCCTTGAGCGCCTGGCCCCTGCCGACTTCGCGTGCCTGCTTCATGGCCGTGACCAGTGCCTTCACATCGGCGGGCTCTTCGAGATAGTGCGGGTCGAGCGCCGGCGGCGCAGCCGGGTCGGCGGAGCGCAGCCACATCCGGCCGCGGGACAGCGGGCGGATGATCCCGGCCACGGCCGCGTAGCCGGCGCCGTAGTCGAGCGCGGGATAGCCCTCCACCGGCATCGGGAAGTGCGACACCAGCGGCTGCAGGTCCGGCGCGGCCATCGCCGGGTCGCTCCTGGTGAACCAGTGCATCTCGAGGTTGTTCGCCTGGCCGGGCGGCACCTCCCGCGCCGACTCCCACAAGATCTCCGCGAGCAGGTGGTCGTGCAGGTTCGCGCCCACGCCCGGCAGGTCGGCCCTGACTTCGATGCCGAGCGGGCGCAGGTCGCCGGCGGGGCCGATGCCGGACAGCATCAGGATCTGCGGCGAGCCGACCACCCCGGCGGACAGGATCACGTCACCAGAGCAGCGCAGTTCGGTCGCCGGCCACTCGGCGACAGAGGGGGACGGCGGGGAGGAGCCACCGTTCGTTCGGGATAGATATCTGTGTGCCTTCCCGGTGAGGCGCACGCCGACGGCACGGCCGGAGCCGTCGAAAAGCAGGCCGCCGGCCTGGCCGTCGATGATCACGGTGAGCAGCGGGCTGTCGGCCACCGGGAGCACGAACGAGGTCCAGGCGGAGGCGCGGCGGCCGTCCCTGACCGTGAGTTGCGTGAGGCCGGCGCCGGCGATCTCGGCGCCGTTGCAGTCGTCGTTCAGCGGCAGGCCGTACTCGGCGCAGGCCTCGAGGAAGGCCAGCGTGACCGGGTTCGGGGCGTGGTTGCGGGTGACCGGCAGCGGGCCGCCCACGCCGTGGTAGGGCGAGGCGCCGCCCTCGAAGTCCTCGGATTTCCTGAAGTACGGGAGCACCTCGTCATACGACCAGCCGGCGGCGCCGTTGTATGCCCAGTTGTCGAAGTCCTGGCGGGCGCCGCGCACGTAGATCATGCCGTTCAGCGCGCTCGACCCGCCGAGCACCTTGCCGCGCGGCCAGAAGACGCTCGTCTTGAGCGAGTGCTCCTGCGGTTCGGTGCTGTAGGCGTAGTCCTGCGGGCTGTTCCACAACTGCCACGCCAGGCCCGGGGCATGGATGGCCGGGTTGGCGTCCCAGCCGCCCGCCTCGATCAGCGCCACCCGGCGCCCGGCGTCCACCAGGCGCCGCGCTATCACGCAGCCCGCCGAACCGGCACCCACGACAATGTGGTCGAAATCCATAGCTCGCCTCCTGGTCAACATCATCGTTGCCTTCGCGCGTCAGTCATTCGTGCCGCGGCACAGACATGCGGCCCGCGTATGCCCGCCGCGCACAAACGGCCCAGGGCGGCCGCGGAGCCTGGTGCGGCATTCGGGAGTGACGTGCCGCGGGCGGGCGCGGCATCAGCTGTAGAATCACATTTCCATCCCGTTAACTCCAGGGGCCGACGCGACTGCCTAGCCGCGCCCGCATGGGTACCGCATGGGTATGGCATGGACTGCCAGGTAAGCGGGCGATTACTCACCCGGACCACAACCGGACCTGGCGATCATGACGCGATCCCGGCGATTGGGCGCGTATCACCCGTTCAGCTCGGACACTTACCTCCGGTTTTCTGACGTAAAGGCTCACGCCGGGCAGGGTGCGCGGTTAAATGTCCGCCGGAAGTGTCGTTATAGCAGCACTTCCGGAGGACATTTCTTGAAGTTTTCGTCTTATGCGGTTATCTGGTCACAGCTGGCTCTCGCGTCACGACCGGGCCGCTGACCACGGGACCAGGTGCGCGCCGGGCCGCGCCGTTCATGGCGGGGGATGTTCCGGGCAATCTGTCCCGCGGCGGATTATCGTGGATACCTTTCCAGCCTGGAGGCTGGAAAGGTATCCACGATCTTCAAAATCCTGCCCGAGCGCCCGGGATGCCGCGCCGGCGCCCGGGCGCGGCGGGCGTCATGTCGCTTTTGCCGCCTCGCGCGGCGGGCCTGCCCGCCGGCCACCATGCCTTGACGGACCGGCGGGCGGCTGCGACCCTCCTGGGAAGGGGCTGGGATCGCATACAGGGGACGAAGGTATGCCAGTTATGGCTGATGTCCTGGTAACCGCGCCGAGCCGGCCCAAGGTCCAGATCATCCCGCTGCGCGGGCTGCCTGTCGTCGCGGTCGTGTTCGCGGGCCTAGTCGCCACGATCGCGAGCAACAAGCTGTGGCCGCTGGTGTTCTACCACGTGGTCGGCGGTTCTCCGTGGCCAGGTACGAGACGCCGGGCCCGGCGCAGGCGGACAGCAAGGCGCCGTGACGCGGATCGGGGGCCGGGCGTCAGGCTTGGGGCGTCAGGGGCACGCGGTAGATCCGCTCCCGGCCGTAGGCCGCGAAACCGGCCCGGCGCAAGATCGGCGCGGACGTCTCCACGCGGCCCTTGACCAGGGCCATCGACGTCCCGTGCGCCGCGCCGTACGACAGCCGGGCGGCGAGGAGCGCCCGGTAGACGCCCTGGCCGCGCGCGGACGCCAGCACCGCGCCGCCCCACAGGCGGGCGACCCCGTCGACGAGGCTGACGCCGCCTGAGCCCACCGGAGCCCCGTCCAGGTAGGCGACGGCCAAGCCGCCCTCTCCGGCGGGGACGGCGGCGCTGTCACGCTCGGCGTTCCGCGCCAGCCGATCCTGCGGCGGCACGGACCCGCCGAACACCCCGGCGCCCACCAGCGACCCGTCCCGCGCGGTCGCCACGTCGGTCGCCCAGCGCACGCTCACATCACACGCCGGAGCCGGCAGCGCGGGCGCCCCGCCGCGCAGGTCCAGGGCCAGCACGTCGACCGTCTCGTCCACCGTCGCACCGCCGCCGAGCAGTTCCGCGACGCCGGGCGGGCTGTCCAGCCTCACCATCCAGTACAGTTCGGGCAGGCCGAACTGGCGGGCGCGGTCGAGCACCGCCGCCACGGCGTCCGGGACAGGTCCGGCCGGCGAGAACCTCACGAGCTCGAGCTGGTGCTCGAAGTAGTCGGGAAAGCGGACGAGCAGGTACTCGCCGGTTTCGGCGGTCACGGCGGTGTCGGGGATCCACGACCACGCGTTGCTCGCGGCGACGACCGACGCTGGCGACAGGCTCATGCTGCGGCGACCTCCTCCGCCAGGGATGCTACAGCGTCGCCGCCGCCTGCTGCTCGCCGCGGGAGCGGAGTTCGGCCCACAGGGACCGGTAGGCGCAGGCCGCGGAACTGCGCGGGGCGAAGACGGTGACAGGAGAACGCTCGACGGACATCTTCTCGATCATCGACAGGGACGGTATGGCCGTGGCAGCAACACGGGACCGTTCGGAAGAAAGACTGGCTGTGATTTCCCTATGCAGCTTTTTACGGCGGTCGACCATCGAGAAAAAAGCGAGTATGTCCGGGCGGCGGCCGGACAAGCCGGCCACGAATTCGGTCAGCTGGTCCAGCGTCCGCACCGACAGCGTCGTCGGGATAAGCGGGACAAGGACCACGTCGGCAGCGTGCAGCACGTTCTCGGAGACCAGGGAGATGCTCGGCGGGCAGTCGAGGAACACCGCGTCGTATTCGCTGGCGAGCGGGGCGAGCAGCTTGGACAGCTTGCGGGCCGGCTTGCCGCCCGGCGCGTCCGGGCCGGCACCGCCGCCGGCGGCGCTATCGAGCAGCAGGTCCATGTTGCGGTAGGTGAAATCGGCGGGGATGAGGTCCAGGTTGTCGAAGTCGGTGCCCTTGATCGCCTGGTCGAGGGAGCGCGACCCGCGGATGAGCGCCTTCCCGCCGCCCTTGACCCTCGGCTTCACCCGGAACATGAAGCTCGCCGCGCCCTGCGGGTCCAGGTCCCAGAGCACGGTGCGCAGCCCGGTCTCCGCGGCCGCCAGGTAGGCCAGGTTGACCGCCGTGGTCGTCTTCCCGACGCCGCCCTTGATGTTGTACGTCGCGTATGTCTTCACGCGGCGCCTCCCCGCAGCAGCACCGACATCCGGCGCTGCCCGTTCTCGCCCGCGAACGCGGCGAACCGCCGCTCGAAGTCCGCGCGGGCGGCTGCCTGGCGGCTTGCCAGGCCGGCCGTCACCTCGCCCATCGCGAGCAGTGTCACCGCGGGCGCCTCGCCCGCCTCGGCCATGGCCGCCGCGAGCGCCCGGATCTCGGAGATCTGCACCTCGGTGTCCTGGAACTCGCCGAGGCAGTCCTGCAGCCGCTTGAGGTCGCCTATCACCTTGCCGTACGCCGCGCGGTCCTGCAGCGGCGCGAAGAACTCCAGCGCGTACCGCAGTTCCTTGCAGCGTTTGCGCAGGTCATGAAGGGCTTCGTGGGGCGAGGCCGGGGTGATCGCCGCGCCGCGCTTGGCCACCTTCGCGAATGCCCGCCGGGTTCGGTCCGACGCCAGCGTGCCCGCCGTTTCCGCTGCCCGCCGCACGGGTTGTCCCGAACGAGCCGTGGCGCCTGCCTTGCCGCTCTTCCCGCTCCCGGGGACTTCCGTCAGCGCGGCGCGCCACTGCTGCGTGAGCCGGGTGAACCGCGGCGAGCGCAGGCCCCGCGCCAGCGCGCGGAACTCCCTGACGCGCCGCTGCCGCAGATAGCCGCGGAACGGCTCGAGGTCGTCAGGCTTGGCGGCCTTGAGCGCGCGCGCGGTCTCCTCGAAGCCGAGCAGGTGCACGTCCAGGTCCCTGGTCGGCGTGGTCAGGTCGCCGAGCCACTTGAACTCCGCGGCGAACCGCGTCACGTCGTCCCCGGTCAGGCATGTCCGGGCCGTGCCGCTGTTGCCAGCGCCTGCGCCTGCCCGGGCGGTGAGCGCGTCGCCGAACAGCTTCAGCGCCGACCGGGTCCGGCGCACCGAGACACGCAGGTCGTGCAGGAATTCGGTGTCGGTGTCACGCAGCACGCCCGCGACGTTCGCCTCGATCGTGTCGAGCAGCCGGAGGACTATGAGCGCCGCCGCCTCGGCGGCGGGCATCGCCGCGGTGATCGGCGCGTCCACCTTGTTCGAGTAGTCGCCGGGACGGCGGCCGACGGCGCGCAGCGCGGCGGCGAACACGCTCTCGGTGGCGGGCAGCACCCCCGGCGCGAGCGCGACGATGCGGGCGGCACGGCGGGCCTGGCCGGGATATCCGCGGACCTCGGTGACCGTAAGGCGCGGCGGCAGCGCGACGTGCTTGCCCGACGCCACCGACGGGTGCTCCACGACCAGCCTGGCGACGGTCTTGCCGTCGTCGTTGAGCAGCCTGTGCACGGCGCTGGTGGCGGACACCGTGACGGCGGGGAGCAGGGCGCGCGGCCAGACCAGGGCGGCGACGCGGTCCGCGACCGGGCCGTCGGGCAGGTCGGGCGGCAGGTGCGGACGGGATGCATGCCAGCCGGTCACCGGCTGCGCGGATTCGGCGCCCACGGCAGCCGGCGCGACCGCCGGGTCCGCGGCTGTCAGGCGAAGCTCGCTGTCGCGGCGCGCCGCCACGTACTCCAGGATGAGCCCGGCCCTGTACAGCCGCCAGTCGAAGGTGTCGAACCAGGTGCTGCTCCTGGCGCCACCGCCCTCGGGAACCACCGAGAAACCCTGGGCCAGGCCGGCCAGGACGCTGTCTATGACTTCGGCCCACGCGGGCGCGTCGTCTCCGTAGACCACAAAGCCCGCCGAGCCAGGTGTCATAGCGCAACTCCTCTCCTCGCGATGTTATGCCCGCCTGTATTTAAGCTTAAATTCATTAAAATATGGTAATTGCGTTCATCTTCTATTAACCGGGTGTTCATCTTATTGCCTCGCCCGGCGTCTTCGCGCCGCCGAGGGCCGTCGCCCGGACGCCGGATCAGGCGCCCGCTCGGGGGGCCGGAACGGGCCGCTCGGGGCCCCTCGGGGCCGATCAGGGGGCCGGGACGGGCCAGGGATGCCCGGTGGCGGCCAGGACGTCGGCCGGGCGCGGCATTGCGGACTGAGTGCCCGGCCTCGTGGCCGCCGTCGCGGCCGCCGCGGAAGCGGCGCGAACGGCGTCGCCTGCCGGGACCCCGGCGGCGAGCGCGACCGCGAGCGCGCCGACGAACGTATCCCCGGCGCCGACTGTGTCCACCGCCCGCACGCGGTACCCGGGCACGGCAAGCACGCCAGCCGGACCGCCCGGTCCCGGATGCTGGCCGCGGTAGGCGGCGCCCGCGGCGCCGGCGGTGACCACCGCGTTGCGGGCGCCAGCCTTCGCGAGGTCCGCCGCGGCTCGCCCCGCGGCGGCCAGGCCGGCGACCGGCCTGCCGAGGACCGCGCCGGCCTCGTGCTCGTTCAGCACCAGCCAGTCCGGGCCCGAGGCGAGGAGTTCGGCCGCCTCGGGCGCGGGCGGCGCCGGCGCCAGGTTGAGCACGCGCACCGGCGGTCCGGCCGGCCCCTCGGCGGCCAGGGCCGCCCTGATCACGGCAACCGGTATCTCCGCGCTGATCACGAGCACCTCGGCGGGCGCCGCCGCTACCGCGGCGATCTCCGCGGCGCCTGCCTCTCGGTTGGCGCCCGGCGCGACCGTGATGATGTTCTCCCCCGCCTCGTCGACCGTGATCATGGCCAGCCCGGTGGGGACGCCGGGCACGGCGCGCACCCGCGGTTCCACGCCCTCGGCGGTGAGCGCGGCCAGCAACCGGACACCGAAGTCATCGTCTCCGACGCAGCCCACCATCAGGACGGACCCGCCGAGCCTGGCGGCGGCTACCGCCTGGTTGGCGCCCTTTCCCCCGGGAGCGAAGGCCGCCGCTCCCCCAAGGACGGTCGCGCCTGGCGCGGGCAGGCGCGGCACGGTGACGGAGATGTCCATGTTCAGGCTGCCAAGCACCGTCAGCCGCGCTCCGGAGACCACACGCGAAACGTACTCCCGCGGCAGGCCGCCCGGAACACGTTGCCGTTGTTTCCGCTGTTGCCTGGGGCCCGGCGCCGCCGGGCGGAGCTGCTGATGGCCCTCAGCCTCACCTCAGCCGTCCGTCCAGCCCCGCACGTCCACTTCCTCGATGAAATGACCACTCTCGCGCCCGTTTTGCCCCCATTTGGGTGCACCTTTCATGCGTAAAGTGCCCTGCGACCGCGCCACCGCCCACGCGTCAGGCGGGCGAACACCACCCCGTCGGATGGCAGGGCCGCGGCGCGGGCCGCGGGAAACCCGCGGGGGCCGCGGCGCGGGGCCCGCGGGGCCCGCG
>DAHVAN010000215.1 GCA_027314595.1 Actinomycetota bacterium
AAGAGCCGGCCAGCAGGCCCGCATAGCGCGCCGCGAAGTCATCAGCCACCCGCCGACCGTAGGACTCCGTGGCACCTCACGTCAGCCGGACTGCCCCGAAGGGGCCATTCCTTCCGGGCGAAGTCCCGGACGGAACGTAGCGTCTTGTTGAGCAGCGTCTTAACCTCGGCGTCCATCCTCGCGACTTCCAGCACGCTCCTGCCCTGCAACAGCCTGCCTACCTCCGGGTTCCCGAAATTGCTGCGGTAAGTGGCCTTGCTCTTGGCGTTGGCCTTCGCCATTCCCTCTATGTAGGCGTCGCAGAGGGGCAGGAATTCGACGATCCCGGCGCGGGGGTCCACGAACATCGTGCCTTGCATCTGCTTGCCCGTCGATAGCGTGAGCTGGAATGTCTGCGCCTCGGTGAGCGTGGCAAATGACTGCTCGCGCTGCCGTGAGCTGACCGAGTAGCGGACGGTCCACTTGTGCGCGCAATCGGGGACCTGTAGGGCCTCGCACGTGTGCTGACAGGTTCCCCCGGCGCATCCCTTGTTGCTGTCGGGCTTGTGGTTGGCGCGGTCGCACTTCTTGAATATCGTTGCTTGTACTAGCGCATTCTGTCCCTTGACCGCTTTTGGTGACACTTCATGACTCCTGACTTTTGCCTGACTCTCGGCCCTTCTGCAAGTCTATGACCTGCATTAATATCTATTCTCCTGGCAAAGACAACTTTGCTCCCGACCGCGAGCTGGCCGCCAGACTGCTGGAACTATGCCCCGTGGTAGCGCAGGGCGCCGCGGAGAACAGGCAGTTCCTCATCCGCGCCATTGACTGGGTGGCACGTCAGGGGATTAACCAGTTCATCGACGTTGGCTCCGGATTGCCCACGATGACCAACACCCATGAAGCCGCGCGCGCCGTCCGCCCGGCAGCCCGGGTCGCCTACGTCGACAACGACCCCGTGGTGATCTCCCACGCGCGGGCCCTGCTGAGCGGCGACGGCGTCGTCGCCGTACCCGGCGACCTGCGCGAACCAGCCGCCATCCTGGCCAATCCGTCGCTCGCCAAGGTAATCGATCTGCGCGAGCCGGCATGCCTGATCCTGTGCGCGGTGCTCCATTTCATCGACGCCCCGACCGTGAACGCCGTCACCGCCGCGTTTACCGACGCCCTCGCGCCAGGCAGCTACCTCGTCATTTCGGTGGCACGCGCGGACGGCGAGATCGTCAGCCCGTTCACGCGCAGTTATACCGCCGGCAGCCTGCACAATCACAGTCCTGAGCAGATCGCCGGGTTCTTCGCGGGCACCGAATTCGTCCCGCCCGGCCTTGTGGAGGCCAGTGCCTGGCCGGATATGGCGGCCGCGCCCTCCAGGCCCGCCGAGGCAGGGCAGCTCCTTGCCGGGGTCGGCCGCAAACTGTCCTGAAGCGGCCGGTCCTGGCGGCGGCGATCTTATGGGGCTTACCCGATCACGGCTGGCTCTCGCGCCACGACCGGCCTGCTGACCGCGGGACCGGGCGCGTGCCGGGCGCGCAAGCCGGGAGCGGCGCGGGCATGGCCGCCCGGGCACCGGGCAGCCCGGTGCCCTTGGCTAGGGCCGCACCGGGACACAGAGCCGTCACAGCGGGTTGAGACGGGCCTTGAGCAGGCAGAACTCATTGCCCTCTGGGTCGGCAAGAACGTGCCAGGACTCCTCGCCGGTCTGGCCGATGTCGGCCGGGCGCGCCCCGAGCTTCAGGAGGCGTTCGAGTTCGGCGTCCTGATCGCGGTCGGTGGCGTTGACGTCGATGTGCAGCCGGGGCTTCGCCCGCTCCGGCTCGTCCGTGCGGCTGAGGATGATCGTCGGCTGCGGGCCGCCGAACCCTTCGCGCGGCCCGATCTCGAGGCTGCCGTCCTCTTCGCGATCGAGCACTACGAAGTCCAGGACCTCGCACCAGAACCGCGCCAGCAGTTCGGGGTCGCGGCAATCGAGCACGAGCTCACTGATACGACATGCCATTGACAAAACCTGCTCTCAGGGTGGGAACTGCCTGGGTGGCCGGGCACGGAGCTGGCGGGCTCCCCGCGGTTGGAACACGCTCGAAACCGTACCGGGCGAGGCGAGCAGGTGCGAAGGGTTTTCTGGGTTCTCGGCCAGCCGTTACCTGGTTTCCGAAGAGTCGCGCTCGCCTGCGGTTATGCGCCTGCCCTCGGCCTGCGTGGCCGGTCCGCGGGCCATTGCTGCGCGGGCAGGGCAGTCGCCGTGGCCGTCGCCGTCGCCCGTGGCCGTCGCCGTCGCCCGTGGCCGTCGCCGTCGCCGTCGCCCCGTCGCCGTCGCCGTCGCCCCGTCGCCGTCGCCCCGTGGAGCTGGGCCGCTGGCGCATCTGGCCCGATAGGCCGGGGGTGTCTGCGTATCTGGCCCAAAACAGCGGCACGGCGGTCGCGGACAGCCGGGCGGGTGATCCTCCCTCCAGTCTCGTACGTCATGTTCAGTCGCAGTTTTCAGCCGCGGGATCTTATTAGCGCAAAATATTTACATTAAAAATCAACTACTTCATGATCATTATGTATAAATTTGACAGAAGAGTCCTTCGGTGTCATTCTCGGGATCGGAGATGCGGAGCGGTCCGGCACGCCGCCCTTCCGGACCGGACGTATCGGGGCAGTGCCGGTCGGGGCAGTGCCGGCGAACGGGAAGCCGCTGTTCAGGCAAGGGAGAATTCATATGGAAGGCTTGCGAGCGAACATGTCCGGCGCAACGGCGCTCGCCGCCGGGCGTGCGATTCCCGGCCCGGTCCCGGCTGCCGTTTTGGGCAACGGCGGCTCGCCGGCGGTCGGGACGGCCCCGGCGATCGTGCTGTGCGGCGGCGCCGGCCAGCGCATGGGGGAACTTGCCGCCGCCGTGCCGAAACCGATGCTGACCGTCGGCGGCATGCCGCTGCTGATGCACATCATGCGGACCCTCGCGGCCGGGGGCAGCAACGAGTTCGTCCTGGCCGTCGGCCATCTGGGGCACGTCGTGAAGGACTTCTTCCTCCAGTTCCAGGCGCACGCGGGGGACTTCACGGTCCGGCTCGGCCGGCGTCCGTCGGTGCGGGTGCACGGCGGCTTCCCCGAAGAGGGCTGGGAAGTCACCTGTGCGAACACGGGCGAGCGCGCGGGCACGGGCACCCGGCTGCGTGCCGCCGTCCGGCTTGTGCACCGCTGGCCGATCATCGTCGCCTACGGCGACGTGCTCGCCGACGTGGACATCGCCGCGCTGCTCGCGTTCCACCGGGCGCATGGCCGCCTGGCCACCGTGACCGCGGCGGCACCGCCCGCCAGGTTCGGCCACCTGGCCATCGCGGACGGCCACCGGGTGTCGCGCTTTGACGAGAAGCAGTTTACGGACCAGCCGCAGGACGAGCAGGGGCTGGTCAGCATCGGCTTCTTCGTACTCGAGCGGGCGGCCGTCGAGCGCTACGTCCCGGCAGACCGTGACGTGATGTTCGAAGAAGAGCCGATCCGCGCGCTGGCGGCGGACGGCGAGCTCATGGCATACCGGCACGACGGTTACTGGCGGCCGGTGGACACGCCCAAGGAACTCGCCCTCGCGCGCGGCGAGTGGGACTCAGGCCAGGCGCCCTGGAAGGTCCCCGCATGAGCGGCGAACCTGCTGCCTACCAGGTGCGCTTCGAGCGACCGCGTGAGCCGCGTCTCATCCCCGCCGGATATTACCTGTACCTGGCGCTGCTGCTGCCCTTCATGGCGTGGCGCTGCTCGGTCGTGAACTGGCACGCCTGGTTCGGGCCGGTGAGCCTGGCGGCGGACCTGTTCGCGGCCGTGATGTTCATCTTCTTCCTCGGGTTCACCCGGTACCTGTACCTGCCGGTGCACCGGCCGGCCGGGGTGTCCGGCCGGGACCGCGTCGTGGACTGCCTCATCCCCACCCACACCGAGCCGGTCTCCGTGATCGAGCCCACGGTGATCGCGGCGCTGCGGGTGCGCGGGATCAGGAAGGTCCTGGTCCTTGGCAACCACGAAAGGCCCGATGTCCGCGCCATGGCCGTCAGGCTCGGCGCCGCCTGCCACGTCAGGAACTCCAACGCGCACGGCAAGGCCGGAAACCTGAATAACGGCCTGGCCTTCACCGATGCCGAGTTCGTCCTGACCATGGACGCCGATCACATGGCGCTGCCCGAAATCCTGGAACGAACGCTCGGGTACTTCGACGACCCGGCGGTGGCATTCGTTCAGACCCCGCAGTCGTTCCACAACACCAGCACGCTGTTGTTCCGGCGGGCCTATGGCGAGGATGCCAGGTGGTCGGAGAGCAACGTCTTCTACAGGGCCATCCTGCCAGCCAAGAACGGAATCAACGCCAGCATCTACGTCGGCACGAGCGCGGTGCTCCGCCGCGCGGCGCTGGACGACGTCGGAGGTTTCGCCACCGGGACGGTGACCGAGGACATCCACACCTCGCTGCGCATGCACGCGAGGGGCTGGCGCTCGGTGTTCGTGCCGGAGCCGCTGGCCTTCGGCCTGGAGGCGCAAAGCCTCAAGGAGTTCTACGCCCAGCGCCGGCGCTGGGCGCTCGGCGCCCTGACCCTGCTGCTGCGCAACCCCGATTCGCCGCTGCGGACCCGGGGGCTGACGCTGCGCCAGCGGCTGAGCTACCTCGACTCGACGCTGTCGCACCTGGGCGGCGTGCAGCGGCTGATCCATTTCCTGCTGCCGGCCATCACGATCTTCACGATGACCTCCCCTGTGGTGGTGCCGTTCGCCATCTACAGCCTGGCCTTCGTCGGCTACTTCGTGATCTCGTTCACGCTGGTGGCCGTCTACAGCAGGGGTACCTACCACTTCCTGCACAGCGACGCGTACAGCCTCGCCAACCTGGTCGCCCAGGTCAGCGCGCTGCCCGGGCTGCTGCGGACGGCACGCAGGCAGGGTGCGGCGCGCAAGGACGCGCCGCACCGCGAGCGGACCCTGGTCAAGGCCGTGCTGTGGCTGCTCGGCCTCACCTCGCTGGCAGGGGTTGGCGACGGCCTGTTCCGGTTCGCCGCGGGCAACCACTCGTGGCTGGTCATCATGGCCACCGTCTGGGGCGCGGTGAACTGCGTCTGGATGTGGTGGCTCCTCGGCTACCTGGAGATCTACGAGCGCAGGCCGGCCAGCATTGGCGCCGGCGACCTGTCGGCGCAGGACACGTACGAACTGGTCGTGGACCGGTTCGGCGGCAAGAACGCGATCACGATCGGAGAGATGACGTGAGCCAGTTTCACATCAGCGAGACAGACGTACCCGGCCTGCTGACCATACGCCCGCATCCGGTTGCGGATGCCAGGGGATGGTTCATGCGCTCCTTCTCGGCGCGGGAGTACGCCGCGGCGGGCATCCACCAGGCCGACATGGTGCAGGAGAATCATTCCAGGTCCCGCCACGGCGTGCTGCGCGGCCTGCACACCCGGTCCGAGTTCAGCGAGGCCAAGCTGGTCAGGGTAGCCCGCGGCCGGGTCTTCGACGTGGCCGTCGACCTGCGGCCGGCCTCGCCCACCTTCCTTCAGTGGCGCGGCTTCGTGCTCGACGACGAGGAGCACCTCCAGGTGCGGATACCCGCCGGCTGCGCGCACGGCTTCCAGGTGCTCAGCGACACCGCGGACGTCTGCTACAAGGTGGACGCCCCCTACGACCCGGCGCTGGACGTCACCATCGCCTGGAACGACCAGGAACTCGCCGTCAGCTGGCCGCTCGGCAATCCGGTCCTTTCCGGCCGCGACCGCGACGCTCCGCCGCTGAGCGCGGTACGGGAGTACCTGCCCAAGTGGTTCGGGAGCGACGTCGATGCCTGGTGACCTGTACGGGGGGTCGTCCCGCGGCACGGCGGCGGAACTGTACGGCGGACGCTACGCGGGCCGCCGGGTCCTGGTAACCGGCCACACCGGGTTCGTCGGAGCCTGGGCGGTGCGCTGGCTCGGCGCGCTCGGAGCGGAAGTCGCCGGGTACAGCCGGGGCCAGCGGACGGCGGACGCGCCTGCCGGCGGCGCGATCCGGGCGTTCGCGGGGGACATCGCCGACGGCGGACCGGTGGCGGCCGCGATGGACGCCTTCCGGCCGGAGATCGTCCTGCACCTGGCCGGGAGCACCGTCGTCGCGGCCGGGTTCCGCGACCCGGCCGCGACGTTCCGCGCCAACGTGGCCGGCACCGCCGCGGTGCTCGACGCCGCGACCCGGCAGCCGTCGGTGCGGTGCGTCGTGGTGACGGGGACGCCCGCGGTCATGCGGCTGGGCGACGACCTGCAACTCGGGCCGTACCCGGCGTCCAAGCTCGCGGTGGAGGCGTGCGTGGCCGGCTACGCGCACGCGCGCACCCAGCAGGCAGCCGGGCGCGCGGAGCCGCTGCGGATCGGGCTGGCGCGCCCCGGCGTGATGATCGGCGGGGACTGGGCCGAAGGGCGGCTGCTCGCCGACGTCGTCCGCGCGATCGGGCACGGGCAGCCTGTCACCATCGGCGCGCCCGGGGCGGTGCGGCCATGGCAGCACGTGCTGGACGGGGTCAGCGGCGTGCTCACCCTCGCCGCCGGGCTGTGGGCGGGGCCGGCGCCGCGCCGCCGGTACGACTTCGGCTGCGCCAAGCGCGCGGCCGGAATGTCGGTGCGGGACGTGGTGCACGGGTTCCTCGCCGCCTACGGCGTGCCCGGCTGGCCGGTCCGCACCCCGAACGGCGAAACGGCCGGCGCGCAGGACCGGGTGGAGCTCGGCTACGACGCCGCGCGGGCCGATCTCGGCTGGCGCCCGGTCTGGGGCCTGTCCAGCGCGGTGGCCGCGTGCGCCGCCTGGTACCGGGCGGCGCCGGCCGGTACCGCCGCGCTCGCCGCCACGATGGAAGACCAGATCGCCGCGTATGCCACCCAGGCCACCGAGGCCTGGGCCGGCGCGGCGGCAGCCTGACAACCCGAAGGAGCGACAATGCGTGTTCTGGTTACCGGCCACGAGGGGTACATCGGCACGGTCCTCGTGCCGGTGCTGCAGGCGGCCGGCCACGATGTGACCGGGCTCGACACGGGCCTGTTCGCCCCGTGCCTGCTCGGCCCGGCGCCCGCCCGGGTTCCCACGCTGCGCACGGACGTGCGCGACGTGCGGGCCGGGCACTGCCGGGGTTTCGACGCCGTGATCCACCTGGCCGCCCTCAGCAACGACCCGCTGGGAGACCTCGACTCGGAGCTGACCTACGAAATCAACGAGCGTGCCACCGTGGCGCTGGCAACGGCCGCCAGGCAGGCCGGCGTCGCGCGCTTTTTGTTCTCGTCCTCGTGCTCGCTCTACGGCGCGGGTTCCGACGAGACGCCGCTGACCGAGGAGGCCGCCTTCGCGCCTGTCACCCCCTATGGTGAATCGAAGATCCGGTCGGAACGGCAGTTGCTCGACCTTGCCACGGACGCCTTTTCCCCCGTGTTCCTGCGCAACGCCACGGCCTACGGCTACTCGCCGCGGCTTCGGGCTGACCTGGTGGTGAACGACCTGGTGGGGAGCGCTGTGCTGGCTGGCCAGGTGCGCCTGCTGTCGGACGGCCAGGCCTGGCGCCCGCTGGTGCACGTGAGCGACATCGCCGCCGCCTTCGCCGCCCTGCTGACCGCCCCGCGCGAGAAGGTGCACGGCCGGGCCTACAACGTCGGGCAGACCCGGGAGAACTACCGGATCCTGGACGTGGCGCGGATCGTGACCGAGGTAGTGCCGGGCAGCGAGATCGTCTTCTCCGGCGGCTCGGCCGCCGACAAGCGCAACTACCGGGTCTGCTGCGACCTGATCGCGGCGCAGGTGCCGGAGTTCTCGCCACAGTGGAGGCTGCGTGACGGCGTGCGCCAGCTCGCCGACGCCTACCGTCACCACGGGCTGACCCGCGAGGACTTCGACGCCGGGCGCTACAAGCGGCTGCGGCGGATCGAGGCGCTGCGGCAGGCCGGGCGCCTCGACGGCCAGCTGCGCTGGCTCGGCAGCGGAGAGCCGGCGGCGGCATGACCCACGTGGTGGTGATCGGCGGCGGCATCATCGGCTTGGCGGTCGCGCGCGAGCTGACGCTGCGGCGCGGGTACTCGGTGACCGTGCTTGAGAAGGACGCGGCATGGGCGACGCAGCAGACCGGCCGCAACAGCGGGGTGATCCACTCCGGGCTGTACTACAAGCCGGGCAGCCTCAAGGCGCGGATGTGCGTCGCGGGCAACCGGTCCATGGTCGAGTTCGCCAGGGATCGCGGCATCCCCGTGGACGTCTGCGGCAAGCTGGTGCTGGCCGTGGACGCCTCGGAGCTGCCAAGGCTGGCGGCTCTGGCCGAGCGCGCCGAGGCCAACGGCGTCCCTGCGCGGATGCTGACGCCGGCCCAGGCGAGGGAGTATGAGCCCGCGGTAGCGCCGGCGGCCGCGCTTCGCGTGGAGTCGACAGCGATCATCAGTTACCGTGCGGTGTGCGAGAGCCTGGCCGCCGAACTCGCCAGATCGGGCGCCACGCTGCACACCAGGCAGCGGGTGACCGGGATCGCGAGCACGCCGGGCGGTCCCCGGCCGCAGGTCGTCGTCCAGGCCAGCTCAGTGGAGGTGCGCGCGGACGCCCTGGTCAACTGCGCGGGCCTGCACAGTGACCGGATCGCGACGCTGGCCGGGCTGGATCCGGGAGCGAGGATCGTGCCGTTCCGCGGGGAGTACTACGAGCTCCGCCCGGCCCGCAGGTCGCTGGTCAAGGGGCTGATCTACCCGGTTCCCGATCCGGCGTTCCCCTTCCTGGGCGTCCATCTGACCGTGATGATCGACGGATCCGTGCACGCCGGGCCCAACGCGGTGCTGGCCCTGCGCCGTGAGGGCTACCGCTGGCGGGATGTGTCGGCGCGCGACCTGGCGCAGACGCTGTGCTATCCCGGTTTCTGGCGGCTCGCGCGCCGGCACTACCGGGCCGGCGCGGCCGAGATGGCCAGATCGCTGTCCGCGGCCAGGTTCGCGGACAGCGTCGCCAGGCTGGTCCCCGCGGTCACCGCGGCCGACATCGTGCGGGCCGGCGCGGGCGTGCGCGCCCAGGTGCTCACCCGGTCCGGCGCCCTCGCCGACGATTTCCTGATCAGGACGGCGCCGCGCCAGGTGCACGTGCTGAACGCTCCGTCGCCGGCCGCGACCGGCGCCTTCGAGATCGCCCGCCACGTAGCCGCCCAGCTGGCCGCGACCTTGGCCTAGCACGGTGCGGGGCGCCCTGTCAGACGCCACGCGACCGTTCGGCATAGATAGCAGGTCTGGTGCGGGCTCTGGCAGCGGCATCGGGTCGATCTCCGTTTCCGCCTGGGCGCGCCGCCGGCGGAGCCCATACGGCAGGCCAGTTCCCATCGGGGCCGCGCCCCTCGGCCGCCTGAAGTCCGCCAGTGGCACATCAAGGCGGCTTCACGCAAGGCCATGGCCAGCAGACGGCATATTCCGGGGGTGACCGTCGTCGACCGGGACCGGCTTCCAGACGGGCCGGTGCCGCGCCCGGGCGCCGCAGGCCACCAATGTCATCCATCGGAGGGAGCCCGGTAACCGAGGCACGCAGAAGGCGGTAACGTGCTCTCGATGGCTATCGCAGATGAGGTTCTCCCCGCGGGACTGGCCGCGGCCCTTCGCCGCCCGCCTGGCGCGCGCTTCCACCGCGTCGCGCTCCAGGTAAATCCATATGCATATCTTGTCCGGCACGCCAAGGCGACCCGGTACCAGGACGAGTCGGGGTATAACGACGCCATCGTGTCTGCTTGTCGCAGGCACGAGATCGAGGCCATAGCAGTAGCAGATCATTTCCGGATTGAGACATCCGGGCGGCTCGTGGATGCCGCTCGGGCGGCCGGTATCGTGGTCTTCCCTGGCTTCGAGGCGGTGAGCAAGGAGGGCGTCCACTTGCTCTGCGTCTTCGATACGGATCGGCCAGCACGGGAGATCGAGCGAATCATCGGCGGCTGCGGTGTGCACAATGATGCGGACATGTCGCCGCTGAGCGATCTGGATACCGAGGAGTTGCTCGCCAAGGCGCGTAGCTGGGATGCGGTGATCGTTGCGGCCCATGCAACATCCCAGCAAGGCGGTTTGCTGCGGAAGCTGTCTGGCCAGTCGCGAGTTCGTGTCTGGCGTTCGGAGGATCTTCAGGCGATAGCGATACCCGGTGCCGTAACCGACCTAGCTGAAGCAGACCGGACGATCATCAGCAATAGCAACGCTGACTACGAGCGTGAACATGCGGTAGCCGTGCTGAACGCCGACGATGTCTGTGCGCCCGAGACTCTGGCGAATCCCGGCTCATGGAGCTGGATCAAGATGACAGGCCTTACTCTCGACGGCTTGCGCCAGGCCATACTCGACCCTAGCTCCAGGGTCCGGCTCTCGTCGGACCCAGTTCCGGGGGAACATGCCGAGTTCGTGGGTCTTGCCTGGGAAGGAGGCTTTCTTGATGGTTTGGCGATTCGTTTTAGCGAGAACCTCAATGTCCTGGTCGGAGGCCGGGGCACTGGCAAGTCGACCGTCATCGAAAGCCTCAGGTATGTGCTCGGGCTTGAGCCGCTTGGCGACGAGGCCCGTCGCCTGCACGAGGGTATTGTGCGCGGCGTCCTGCAAAGCGGGACTAAGGTCTCGTTGCTCACGCGGACGTGGACTCCGGCCGAGAGCGAGTACGTTATCGAGCGCACTGTCCCCAATCCTCCCGTCGTCCGAGACGCCGCTGGCAATGTCATCAACGTGCAGCCGGTGGAGATCCTCCCCGGGATCGAGATTTACGGACAGCGCGAGATCTCGGAGATTACGAAGAATCCAGCGCGTTTGACCAGGCTCCTGGGTCGCTTTGTGGCACGCGATGATGCGCAAGTGAGCCGCAAGACGGCGATCCAGCGCGATCTGGTCCGGACACGACGCGAGCTCACCCAGGCACGCGCGGATCTCGCTGACGTACAAGAGCGGCTCGCGGCACTGCCTGGCCTGGAAGAAACTCGCAAGCGGTACCGGGAAGCAGGGGTAGAGGACCGACTGCGGGAGCAGAGTCTTCTTGTGCGCGAAGAACGCCTGCTGGATACAGCGGATGAGCGCATCGCGTCGGTGCGGGATATGCTTGCGACCTTTGCGCGTGATCTGACCATCGATCGCGCGTTCCTCAGCGAGCGCGCGATCGGTGAACTCCCAGCCCGGGAACTACTGGGGACCTTGGATCCGGGGCTTGAAGCATTCAACGACGCCGTTGCCGCAGCCACGGAGTCCCTGCGTGCAGAGGCAGACAAGGTCGCGGGCACCACCGAAAGCGTACGGGCTCAATGGCGTAGCCGTCAGGCAGAGGTGATGGCCGCCTATGAGCGGATTCTGCGAGATCTCCAGCGGGACCGCGTGGATGGTGACGAGTTCATCAGGCTGCGACGTCGTATCGAGGAACTTCAACCGCTGCGGGAGCGCCAGCAACTCGTAGAACGCATCGTGGGAGAGCTTGCGCAGCGGCGCAGGAACCTTCTTGCCGAATGGGATGATCTCCGGACCGCGCAATTCCGGGAACTCCAGAAGGCAGCCGGGGAGGTGAGCAGGGCGCTGGAGCGGCGGGTCCGAGTGAGCGTGCAGTTTTCCGGCAATCGCAAGCCACTTGCAGAGCTATTGCGGGGGCGTATCAGCGGCCAGTTCAGCGAGGCTGTGGACGCGTTGGAGCGCACGCCGGACCTCTCGCTGCGGGAACTGGTCGCGACGGCGCGCAGCGACCCGAAGTCGTTGGCAACGAAGTACCGGCTTCCGTCCGCGCAGGCGGACAAGTTTGCTCATGCGCCGGATGAGATCCTGATGGAAATCGAGGAACTTGATCTTCCACCTACAACGCAGATCGAGCTGAACGTAGCGCCCGATGGCCAGCCGGCACAGTGGCGGCGGCTGGATGCTCTTTCCACCGGACAGAAAGCCACTGCCGTGCTGTTGATGCTGCTCCATGAGTCCGCCGCGCCGCTCGTCGTTGACCAGCCGGAGGACGACCTCGATAATCGCTTCATCACCGAGGGTATCGTGCCGCGCATGCGGGCGGAGAAGCGGCGGCGTCAGTTCGTGTTCTCCAGCCATAATGCTAATATCCCGGTACTCGGGGACGCTGAGCTGATCCTTGGCCTTCGGGCGACAGGCGAGGGCGGCGACAGAGGGCATGGGGAAATACCGCCAGAGTACGCTGGCTCGATTGATTCCGAATCGGTACGCCAGCTAGTCGGGGAGATTCTCGAAGGAGGCCGCGAGGCATTCGAGATGCGGCGACGAAAGTACGGATTCTGACATGTTGCGCGCGGAGTTGCTCGAACTCATCAGGAACGGCGAGAATTCCGGCGTCGAGTTCAAACGCGACGACGTTCGTCCCGAAGTTCTCGCGAAGGAGGTGTGTGCGCTCGCGAACCTCGAAGGAGGTCATGTCCTCTTCGGGGTCGAGGACGACGGCAGCATCACCGGTCTTACGCGTGATTCGCGCAGAGCCGAAGAATGGGTCATGAACGTCTGCCGTGGGGATGCGCTGCGGCCGCCGTTGATTCCTTACTGGGAGACGATTGAGGTTAACAGGCACACGGTCGGCGTCCTCAGCCTTCCCGCTGATCTCCCGGACAAGCCGTACAAGGCCAGGCGGGGGTCCGCCTGGCAGGTATTCGTCCGGCGAGGATCGGTCTCGGTGGAAGCCTCCCGGGAAGAGGAAGCACGGCTGTACCAGTCTTCAGGGCTGCTGCGTTACGACATCCGGCCGGTCACAGGAACGTCCTTCAGGGACTTGGACATCCGTCGGTTGCGCGCCTACTTCGATTACATCCGTGAACAAGATGCTCCAGGCGCAGAGGATCGCCTGGAGTGGGAGAGGCTGCTGATCAACACGGACTTCATGGTAGAGGACCGTGGTCGATCTATAGCGACCGTCGGCGGGATCCTGCTGTTCGGCTTGAATCCGAGTCGTTGGCTGCCGCAAGCTGGTATCACTGCGGTCGCGTACGCGGGAAAAGAACGGGATTATGCTACTCGTGAAGACATGCGCCTGCGCGGGCCGCTCACGCCGCTGGTCGATAGCGCGAAAGGCATCGTCGATAACGGGCTCATCGATCAGGCAGTCGGCTTCGTGAACCGTAACATCGGCCATGGCGCTACGCTCGTCGGGGCTCGGCGCGAGGACACGCCCGATTACCCAATTGAGGCAGTTCGCGAGGCCATCGTGAACGCAGTCGCTCATCGTGATTATACCATAGCCGTCGCTGACGTCGAAGTCGCGCTCTTCGATGATCGAATGGAGATCATCTCACCCGGGCGCCTCCCTAACACCGTCACTGTCGACAAGATGCGAAGCGGTTATCGTGCGACACGCAACGAACTGATCAAAGAGGTTCTTCGCGATTATCGCTATGTGGACGCACGTGGGCTCGGCGTGCCACGCAAGATAGTGCGGCTGATGCGGGAGATCAACGGAACCGAACCAGGCCTGATTGAGGAAGACGAACGATTTACAGTAACGCTATTCCGTTCGCGAGACTGAGACTACGGTCGGCATAACGGCCACCGAGTGGGGAGGGGAGGAGCGGCGTTCAGAACGGCAGGGGTCCGGGATCCTGGTGGCCTGTTCGTCCGGTGCGGCAGGCGAGGGCACGGCCGCCCGCCACCCCGCCTCACGGGCGGGGCGGCGCCGCGGCGCGCTGACCGGGTGGCGCACCACGGGAACCGGAAGACAGGACAGGACAGGACAGGACAGGACAGGACAGGACAGCGCCCGACGGATTAACCACCAGGGTCGTCCGGCGGGCCAAAACGCCGAACATTGGTGTGGCAGGCTACCCGCGCGAACTCCTGTGCCACTGCCGCCTCAGGTGCCCGCCAGCCGGGCGCAGCGGCCAGGGCACCTCGAAGCCGGGTACACGGCGCCGGTCACACCAGAGGCCCGCCGCTACGCTGGCGCCATCCGCACGACGCAGGCCGACGGAACGCGGGGCAGCGTGACGGCCAGCATGCCGGGGGAGGGGTCCCAGCTGGCTTCGGCCCCGGCCTCACGCGGGTACAGCACCGTGGCGCTGACCGGCGCGCCCCGCAGGTGCGGCACCGCCAGCGTGATCTGGCCGGTATCGGTTCCCTGCCGCGGCCCGCGCCGCCAGATGGTCAGGTGGGTGACCCGCGGCGCGCGCAGGCCCAGGGCGACCCACGGGGCATCCCAGCCCGGCAGGCCGAGCGGCCAGAACGGGGCGGACTGCGCGATCGCGTTGCGGATGTCCCGCTTGTACACCTGGACCGCCTCCGCGACCAGAGCGCGCTGCCGGCCGCTCATGCGGTCGAGGTGCCCGGACAGATGGATGCGGCCCAGCAGCGCGCTGGCCATCGTGAAGGCGATCTCGTCGTCGGTGAACTCGGGCTGCGGGTAGGCCCACACGGCGCCCTGTTCGGGCGTGATGGCCGCCGGGGCGGCGGCTGCGATCGGCGGGTAGCGGATGAATTCCTGCTGGTCGCTGGTCGACTGCAGCTGCATGCGGGATAGCAGCGCGTAGTCGGTGCGCATGCCGCCGGAGGAGCAGTTCTCGATCACGAGCCCGGGATGGCGGTCGAGCACCGCGTCCAGCCAGTCGAGGTGCGCGCGGTTGGCGGCGAGCAGCCCGGCGCCGGCGCTGAGGCCGCCGGTTTCCGGCCCGGGCCCGACGGCGATGTTGTAGTCGAATTTCAGGTATCCGACGCCCAGTTCGCCGACCAGGTAGTCCACCGCCTGGTCCAGGTGCTTGACCGCGGCGGGATGGCGCAGGTCCAGGTGGTACCGGCCGTGCTCGACGATGAGCTGCCCGCCGCGCCGGAAGAACGCGTCCGCGGGAAGCTGCCGGGCGACGTCGCTGCCGACGCCGACCACCTCGGGTTCGAGCCACAGGCCGGGCACCATCCCCAGTTCCCTGATGCGGTCGAGCACCGCGGCCAGGCCTCCGGGGAACCTGGTGGGCGAGGGGCGCCACGCGCCGACCGTGCCCCACCAGTTCTCGTCGATCTCCGCGTACCAGCCGGCGTCGATGCAGAAGTACTCCGCGCCGGCCTGCGCGGCGGCATCGATCAGCGGCAGCAGGCGCTCGGTGGTGGGGTTGGACATGAGCGTGTTCATGTAGTCGTTGAAGATCACGGGCAGCCGCCTGGCGTCCTCGTGCGGCCGCCTGATCGCGCGGCGGATCGCGGTGAGCCCCGCCATCGCCCCGTCGAACCCCTCCGGGCTGACCGCGATGCTGGCTGGCACGGTGCTGAACGCGTCGCCCGGGTTCAACGTGACCTGCCAGTGGTGCTCGGCGTACGCGGGGCCGAGCAGGGCCAGGTAGGCGCCGCTGACCGCCGCGCCCGCCGGGGCGTGCCTGCGATTCGGGCCAGGATCCGAACCGGCGGAACGGTGCGTGCACTCGCCGACCTGCCAGTGCCAGCCGCCGTTGTGCTCGATCTGCCACGCCCAGGCGTGCCCGGTCCGGCGGTTCACGAGCGCGCCCACGGGCAGGTACCGTCCCGTCGACCAGGTTCCGGCGCTGGTCAGGCTGAAGCAGCCGCGGGGGTCCGCGCCGAGGGACCGGCGGTCGAGATCGGGGAGCGCGCCGCGCAGCGGCCGCTGCTGCCAGCGTCCCTCGGCCATCCAGTCGTTCTCCGCCCACAGCAGGTCCAGGTCCGCCAGGTCATCGGGATCGCGGCAGGTGCCAAGGCCGCCGAACAGGAACGAGGTCGCCGACTCGATCGTGACCGGCCGCTGCGCCCGGTTCTCCAGGCGCACCCAGGTCCGGACGCCGCCGGCCGCGCCGCCGGCGTCCATGATCAGGTAGAACACCTCGGCGCGCAGCCCCGTCACGGGGTCGTCCAGGTCGACACGCAGTTCCCGCCACGGCCCTGCCGCGCCCGCGGCCCGTTCGCTGTGCCCGGCATAGCGGAACCGGCCGCCCGCCTCGGACTCGCAGTACCGCCCGCCCGACCAGCCGCGGCCCTCGCCGGTCACGATGACATCAAGCAGCGGCAGCGCCGCGTCGCGCGACAAGGGCTTGGCGCACGGCGCCGCCAGGCGGGTGAGCCTGGCCATCCCGTCGCGGCCGACCTCTATCCGCAGCTCGAGGCTCTCGTTCGCCCAGCCGGCGACCTGCAGCGGCTGTTCAGTTCGGGCCAAGCGTTCCTCCTGGTCACAAACGCAAGCCCGTCATCACTCGCGTTGCCGTGGCGCTAAATCGTGATGCTTGATCACTTGACGCCATTTGATGTGAACGTTCACAATCCTGGCATGCGTGCGGCCGATCACACAAGTGCGCCGGAACCGCCGTCCGGCGGCGCAGGGCCAGGAAGCCGCGTGCGCCCGGTCAGCATCCGGGATGTGGCGGCCGCGGCCGGAGTTTCCTACCAGACCGTGTCCCGGGTCATCAACGACCACCCGAGCGTCCGGGTGTCAACCCGCGAACTGGTCCAGGCGGCCATCGACGAGCTCGGATTCCGCCCGAACCGGGCCGCCCGGGTGCTGCGCGGCGGACCCGCGCGGTCGGTCACCGTGCTGACGCCGAACACCAGCTTGTACGGATACCAGGCGGCCCTGCAGGGCATCGAGGAGGCCGCGCGGGCCGCGGGCTTCGCCGTGGGGGTCCGCGTGGTGGAGTCGGCCCTGCCGCGGGAGGTCGCCGACGCGGTGGCCAGGGCGATCGAGCCGGGAGGATCGCTCATCGTGATCGCCCACGACAAGGCGGGGACCATGGCCCTTCAAGCCGTCCCGCCGGACATCCCGATGGCCGCGATGGTGGAGACTCCGGCGACCGACCCGGGCCCTGACCGGCCGTGGGTCTGGCTGGACGACAGGAAGGCAGCCGGCCAGGCGACGCGCTACCTGCTCTCGCTCGGCCACCGGACGGTTCACTACCTTGCCATTCCGTCTTCTACGCGCACCAGCCAGCGGCAGGCGGGGTGGCGCGAGGCCCTGGAGGAAGCCGGAGCGCCGGTGCCGGCCCCGCTGCAGTGCGGCTGGACGCCCCGGTCCGGCTACGCGGCCGGACATGTGCTGGCCTCCGATCCGGAGGCGACCGCGGTGCTGTGCGGCAATGACGATCTCGCCCTCGGGGTCATGCGCGCCCTGCTGAAAGCGGGGCGCGCCATTCCGGGGGACATAAGCGTCGTCGGATTCGACGACACGCCGATGTCTGAGTTCCTGACGCCGCCGCTCACCACGGTGCGCCTGGACTTCGCCGAACTAGGCCGGGCTTGCTTCGCCTTGCTCCTGGCGGGGCTGGAGCGCAAGGATGCCCTGCCCCGAACACGGTGGCCCGAGCCTGAACTGATCATCCGGGAAAGCACGGGGCCGCTGCCGGCGCCGCGCGGGTCCGGTCCGACCCGCGCGGCAGGCACTTGATGCACACACAGTGAAAGAAGGAGCATCTCGTGATCAGAAAGATACCCGCTCCGCGCCGGATCCCTCCGGCTGCCCCTGGCGGGACCGCCCGCCGCAGAGCCAGGTACGCGCTGCCCGCGGCCCTCGCCTCGTGCGTCACGCTGGCTATCGCGGCCTGCGGCGGTCCCCCGGCGTCGTCGAACGGCAGCACCTCGTCGTCGTCGGGAGTCGTGAATATCACGTGGCAGACCATGTGGTCGGGGAACACGCTGACGCTGCTGAACCAGATGGTCAGCGCGTTCGAAGCCACCCACCCGGACATCCACGTCACCGAATCCAGCATCCCGAGCGCGACCGGGGACGCCAAGCTGCTGTCCGAGATCGCGGCCGGCGATCCGCCGGACGTGTTCACCGAATGGAACCCGGTGCTCGGCGAGTACGCGGCCGACGGGTCGGTACAGCCGTTCACCCCGTACCTGACCGGTGCCTACGCCGGCCTGGAGAAGTGGCTGTACCCGATCGCGCTGCAGGGCGGGGAGTACAACGGGACGCTGTACGCGCTGCCGATGTCGATGAACTCGTGGGCGCTGTACTACAACAAGTCGATGCTGAAGGCGGCCGGGATCTCATCGCCGCCCGCCACGCTGGCGCAGCTTTACGCGGACCAGGCCAGAGAGTGGAAGTTCTCCGGCGGCAAGCTGCAGCAGATCGGCTTCTACCCGCTCAGCACGGGCTTTGAGTACTTCGGCAGCTTCTTCGGCGCGGTCAACTGCTTCGGCTCGTCCGGCAAGTACGACTTCGAGAACTGCCCGGGCGCGACGAACGAGGCGAACTTCTTCGCGCAGTACTCCCGGTACCCGTACTCCAGCATCACCGCCATGGAGGATGCGTACGGGGCCGTCGCCGGCGGCGACGACGACGCGTTCGTCGCTGGCAAGGAAGGGTTCGTCATGGACGGGCCGTGGGAGGGCGCGCAGAACATCCCGGTCACCAACCAGTCCATGGTCGGCAACTTCGGCGTGGTGCCGTTCCCGAACACCGTCGGCGGGCCGAGCACGTTCGGCCAGGGCAACTACAACATCATCCCGAAGGGCGCCGCCCACCCGCGGCAGGCGTTCGAGTTCATCGCGTGGCTGGCCGGCTACCACAACCAGACGTTCAACTCGCAGATAGATCCCAAGGGCGGCTGGATGCCCGCCTCGCCCGCGATCGTGCAGCAGCCCGCCTACCAGGCCTGGCTCAAGGCCAACCCCTGGCTGAACGTGTTCGTCCAGCAGATGTCCAGCCCCTATTCGGTGACGCCGAAGCTCACAAAAACCGAGTCGGAATTCGAAGCAGCCGAGGCGACGGCCACCGAGGCTATCGCCGAGCACACCAAGACGCCGCAGCAGGCACTCGCCTACATCGACCAGCAGGCCAACAGCGGCGCCGGCGGCTGACGGTCGCGGCCGCGGGAACTAAGGGTGGAGGTAGGCATGCAGACGGCGGCGCGCCTGGCGAAGCCGGCGGCCCGCGCTGTCCGGTCGCCCCGGGCCAGACGGCTGCGGCTCGGGCTGGCGTTCGTCAGCCCGTGGGTCATCGGGTACTGCGTGTTCTACCTCTACCCGTTCCTCGCGACGCTGTATTACAGCGTCACCTCGTTCACCGGGATCGGGAACCCGGTCTTCACCGGGCTGGCGAACTACTCCGGGCTGCTGCACGACAGCACGTTCCGCGCCGCCGTGTTCAACACCTTCTACTACACGATCATCGAGGTGCCGTTCTCCACCGTGGCGGCGCTCGGGCTCGCGCTGCTGCTCAACATGAACGTGCGCGGCCAGGCCGTCTACCGGACCCTGTTCTACATCCCGTCGATCGTGCCGGTGGTGGCGTCGTCGCTGATCTTCGTGTGGATCTTCCAGCCCTCGTTCGGGATCGTGAACGATCTGCTGTCCGACGTCCACATCAACGGCCCGGGCTGGTTCTTCTCGATCTCGTGGTCCAAGCCGACCTTCATCCTGCTCGGGCTGTGGGGCCTGGGGCAGCCGATGGTGATCTACCTGGCCGCGCTGCAGGGAGTGCCCAGACAGATGTACGAGGTCGCGCTGCTTGAAGGGGCCGGGCCCTGGCAGCGGCTGCGCAAGGTCACCATCCCGATGATCAGCCCCGTCATCCTCTTCAACGTGATCCTGGCCCTGGTGCTCTCTGTCCAGTACTTCACGCAGGCGCAGGTGATCGAGAGTCCGCCGGGCAGCCCGGGGAACTCCACCATGTTCTACATCACCTACTACTACCAGCAGGCGTTCCAGTTCCTGCACCTCGGGTACGCGTCGGCGATGGCGGCCTTGCTGCTCGCGGGGGTCCTGCTCATCACCGTGGTGCTGCTGCGCACATCGTCGCGCTGGGTCTACTACGAGAACGAGCAGCGGTGAGGGCCATGCGGACCGCACCCGCGCAGCTGGTCGCGTCGCAGGCTCCGCCGCCTTCCGCGGCCCGCCGCAAACGGCGCGCGCTCCGCGCGGCCGGCGGCGGCCTGGGCAAGCATCTGGCGCTGATCGTGCTGTCAGCCATGTTCGCGCTGCCCCTGGTGTGGATGGTCGGCACGTCGTTCAAGACCGCGGGGCAGGCGCTGCAACTGCCGGTGGTCTGGTGGCCGCACCCGTTCTTGTGGAGCAATTACTCGGAACTGTTCGCGGCGCTGCCCTACTTCAGGTTCTTCCTTAACACCTTCGTGTACGCCGGCGTCACGATCGTCGGCGTCTGCCTGTCGAGCAGCCTGGTGGCCTACGGCTTCTCCCGGCTGCGCTGGCCGGGCAGGGACGCGGTGTTCTACGTCATGCTGATGACCCTGATCCTGCCGTTCGCCTGCACGCTGATCCCGCTGTTCGTCATGTACAAGCGGTTCGGCTGGATCGGCGGCTACCTGCCGCTGGAAGTGCCCACGTTCTTCGGCAGCTCGGTCTTCAGCACGTTCCTGCTGCGGCAGTTCTTCATGACGATCCCGCGGACGCTGTCCGACGCGGCGCGCATCGACGGGGCCAGCGAGTTCTACATCTACCGCCGGATCATCCTGCCGCTGGCCAAGCCGGCCATGGCCGCGGTCATCCTGTTCCAGTTCGTGTACTGCTGGAACGACTTCCTGGGACCGCTGGTCTACATCAGCAACGAGAACTCCTACCCGCTGTCGCTGGGCCTGGCGCTGGTCCTCGGCGAGTACACCACGAACTGGGCGTGGGTGATGGCCGGCGCCACCGCGGCCACCGCCCCGATCGTGATCTTGTTCTTCTTCACCCAGCGCACGTTCATCCAGGGCATCACCCTCACCGGCACGAAGGGATGACACGATGATCAGCGGCATCTTCGGGACCAGGATCATGGCCGGGCTCAGCACGCTGTTCAACGCGATGGCCCTCAACCTGGCGCTGATCGTGACGTCACTGCCGCTGATCACCGCGCCGGTCGCGGTCAGCTCCGCGTCAGCCGCGCTTGACCGGTGGCGGCACGACGGCGAGGACCGGGTGATCCGCCAGTTCATCGTCGAATTCGGCGACCGATGGTCGTTGCGGTCCACACTCGGCGCCGGGGTCCCGATGGCCGCGGCCGCGCTCGGCCTGGCCGAGGTCCGCCACTTCGCGCGGCAGCCGTCGGTGGCCGGCCGGACCGGGCTGTGCCTCGGCGCCGGCGCGCTGCTGATCACCCTTGCCGCGCTCTGCTACGTGTTTCAGCTGACGGCCGGCAGGCCCGGCCTGTCCCCGGTCGACGTGTGGTCGGCGTCCGCCCGGCTGGCGGTCAGGAACCTGCTCGTGGCCGGGCCGCTGTCGGCGATCCCGATCGCCGGCGTGGCGATCCTCGCCGCGCGTGACCCCGGCGTGCTGCTCCTGGGGCTGCCCGTGTTCCTGCTGCATGCGCTGAAGCTGATCGCCCGGCCCGGCCTGCGCCGGGCGGAGCGGGCCGGGCTCCTGCTCGCGCGCGAGCCGCGGAAAGCTGTCGGCCGAAATCACCTGTGAGCGCTCACATTCTTGGCTATGGCTTTGTGGCCGGCCCGGCGATGGCCGCATCAGGAATGCTGTACAGGCGGCGCGGCGGACGTCGCGGCAACCCGCTGGCGATCTGTCCGGCCATCGTGTGACTGAAACTTTCGTGAGCTTACGCGGCCGTAACCGGGCTCACCGCGAGGCGATGGCTCGTTGCGGAACTGGGCGTGCCTGACGTCCGCTGTCCGGCGGGGAGCGGGGCTCCCGGCCGCGGCGGATCGTATATCTGACCTGTGTCCCGCACCCGGCGCACCGGGCGTCACCTGCGCCTGCCGAGCCGTGGGGCAGTGCGGCTCCTGGCCGGTCCGCCGCCGCGCCGGCCCGGTGGGCGCAATCTCGTCCGTGACGGCCGGTGCCAATGGCGCAGATGATGAGCCGTGCCGGACAGCCGGAATGCGCGCTCATGCCAGGCCGGGCATTCCGGACACGTTGACGCGTGGATTGTGAACGGTCACAATGACGGAACTCAAATGTGAGCGTTAACAAGTTCAGCTGGGCCTTCTGGCCCGGCACGCCTCGAGAGGTGACGAGCCGTGTATCGGATTGTGCTGGCACGCATGCGGTCGGTAACCCGGCGCGTCGCCCCTGTAGCCAGGCTGTCGCTGGCGGCCGCGCTGGCCGCCGCGGCGGTGCCCGCGGTGGTGGTGCTGGCGTTGGCGGCTCCGGCCGCGGCGCTCGGCAACGGGCTGGCGCTGACCCCGCCGATGGGGTGGAACGACTGGAATGCCTACGGCTGTGACGTCAGCGCGCAACTCGTGGAGCAGACCGCTCTGGCCATGCACGACGACGGCATGCAGGCGGCCGGGTACGACTACGTCAACATCGATGACTGCTGGATGTCCTCCAGCCGGGACGCCAGCGGGAACCTGGTCCCGAATCCGGCCAAGTTCCCTGACGGCATCGCGGCGGTGGCCAGCTACGTGCACTCGCTCGGCCTGAAGCTCGGCATCTATGAGGACGCGGGCACGGCGACCTGCCAGGGATACCCGGGCAGTTACGGGCACGAGCAGCAGGACGCTGACCTGTTCGCGTCCTGGGGGGTCGACTACCTCAAGTACGACTGGTGCAACGTCCCGTTCGGCGACTTCCCCGGCCAATCGCACGAGCAGGTCGCGCAGACGCTGTACACGCGGATGAGTGACGCGCTGCAGGCGGCCGGCCGTCCGATCGTGTTCAGCATGTGCAACGGGTGGGACTCCAGCGTCCAGCCATGGACCTGGGGAGCCCCGGTGGCGAACCTGTGGCGCACCACCACCGACATCCAGCCGGACTTTGCCAGCATGCTGAACAACTTCCACGCCAACGTGGCGCTGGCCCCGCACGCCGGCCCCGGGGCGTGGAACGACCCGGACATGCTCGAGGTCGGCAACGGGATGAGCGCCACTGAGGACCAGTCGGAGTTCAGCTTGTGGGCCGAGATGGCCGCCCCGCTGATCGAGGGCGGCAACCTGATCAGCGCCAGCCCGGCCACGTTGTCCATCCTCACCAACAGGGCCGTGATCGCGGTCGATCAGGACCCGCTGGGCAAGCAGGGCGCCGAGGTGTCCTCCTCGGGCGGCCTTGACGTGCTGGCCAAGCCGCTGGCCAGCGCAGACGTGGCCGTCGCCTTGTTCAACGAGACCGGGTCCACCGCGACGATCTCCACCACGGCGGCGGCGATCGGCAAGACGGGTTCCTCCAGCTACACGCTGACCAACCTGTGGACCGGTGCCACCTCCACCACCACCGGCACCATCAGCGCCTCTGTCCCGCCCCACGGCACCGTCATGTACCGCGTCGCCTCGGGCGGCACCGGTAACACGGTGACGGTGACCAGTCCGGGCAGCCAGAGCGGGACGGTGGGCACGGCGGTCAGCGTGCAGGTCCGCGCCTCGGATTCGGCTTCGGGGCAGACGCTGGCCTACGCCGCGAGCGGGCTGCCCGCGGGCCTGTCGGTCAACTCCTCGACCGGGCTGATC
>DAHVAN010000219.1 GCA_027314595.1 Actinomycetota bacterium
CGCCCGCCAGCGTCACCGGCGCGACCGCCGCCGCGGCCCCGACGACCACGGCCGCCCGCGCCAGCCACCACAGCCCGCGGGCCACGGCGCGGCGCACGGGGTGCACGTGGTACCCGGCGAACCGGGCGGGCGCGCGCCTCACGCCGGCCCCCGCGGGCCGAAGGCTAAGACGTCTGGCTCCGTCATGCGCTAACTCCACCACACAAACCGTGATCAACTCCCGCGAACCGGATCAGAGCAGCGCGCCCGGCGGCAGGTCCCTGACCTCGATCCTGGCGCTGAGCGGCCCGAGCCCGGCACGCGCCCGCAGCACGGTGGCAAGCGCGGCGGGGGAGCACAGGTAGAGCGCGCGGGCGTGCCTGGGCGGCCGGCCGGGCACGGCGAAGTCGGCGGCCGGACAGCCGTAGTCCCCGGTGCGGGACAGGATCTCCCGCATGATCGACGTGGTCCGGGCGACGGTCTTCGGGGTCAGTTCGGCTTCCACGGCCCAGCATTCTCCCGCCCACCCGACCGGCGCCTCGTCCGGCCAGTGCACCTCGGCGTCGGGCAGGTGATAGCGCGCGCCGACCCCGTGCCCGGACCGGATCCGCCGCTCACAGCGCCAGAACGGGGACGCCTGCCGGCCGGCGGAGGTGGACTCGAGCGCGAGGCGCACCGCGGCGACGGCCCTGATGTGCGCGAGCCGGGGCAGCGCGGGGCGTGCGGGCGCGTACCTGAGGCCGCAGGCGCCGAGCCCGGCCCTGGTCACCCACAGCCACGGCGGGCCGGGCCCGAGCCGCGCCGTCTCGGCATACCCGAGCGCGCGCCACCGCGCGACGGCCGCCCGCGCGGGCCGTTCGCCGCCGGCCAGGACGGCCAGCTGATCCAGCTGCACGCCGTACATGTCCGCCGCGAACACCAGGGCGCCGGCGTTCCTGACGGCTAACCCGGGTTCGCGGGGCACGCGACCGCCTGCCCCGGGGCCGCCGGGGCCGCCAGGTCCGTTCTGGTCTTCACGAATCGTCATGGTCGCCGCCGGTTCCGGACGGGGACGGTGGGCTTTCAGATCTGATGACCTAGGTCCCCGGCAAGGCGTGCCCTTGCGCCGTGCCATAGGTGGGGGCCCTGGGGCGATGCTAGACGCGTTAGGAAATCCGGGAAGGCCAGGCTAACAAGGGCCTGGCGGGAAGCGGAATAAAGGGAGATGTCCCAAAAATGCGCCGTACAACATTCGGCAAGGTTCTCGGCTGGGCCGGGGTCTCACTCGGCGTCGTGCTGCTCGCCATCGGCGGGCTGCTGCTGTGGGGGTCGGCTTACATCCACAACACCGTGCACGGCCAGCTGGCCGCCCAGCAGATCACGTTCCCGTCCGCGTCCGCGTTCGCGCACCCCAAGGCCGGCAGCGAGATCACCCCGTCGATGATCCCGAGCGTCTCCCAGTACGCCGGGCAGCAGCTGCTCACCGGTCAGCAGGCCGAGGCCTACGCCGACCACTTCATCGCGGTGCACATCGCCGACATGAGCGGCGGCAAGACCTACTCACAGCTATCCGCGCAGGCGCAGGCCGCGCCGAGCAACACCCAGCTGCAGGGCCTGGTGAGCACCGTGTTCAAGGGCGAGACGCTGCGGTCCATACTGCTCAACGCCTACGGCTGGTGGAAGGTCTCCCAGATCGCTTACATCCTCTCGCTGGTCATGTTCGGCCTGGGCACACTGTCCTTCCTGGCCGGCGTGTTCGGGTTCGCCAGGATCCGCCGCGGGCAGCCGGGCGCCGCCGCCCTCGGCCCCCAGATCGAGCAGATCGACCAGGCCGGCCACGAGGCAGGCACCTCGGCCTGAGCGCCAGGGTCCGGATAACAGCACAAAGCCAGGCAACGGCAAAGGCCGGCCGGGAGTCCTCCGGGCCGGCCTTGCCCTGTGTGTCACAGCCGCGCGGTGACGACAGAAAGCTGACGGATCGACCGGCTCCCGAGCGTGCGGAGCATCCGCCTGTGGTGGTTGCGGCACCGGACTTCGAGGCGGCGCGGCGGGACCAGCCCCGCGGCCAGGCGCAGCACGGCGCCCGCGCTGCGGGCGTCGAGGAACGACAGGTCGGAGATGTCCAGGATCAGGATGTCACGGGGCCGGGCGGCCAGCAGGCCCAGCGCGGCGTCGAACTCGGCCCGGGTGGACAGGTCGCTGTCCCCGGTGAGCGTGATGCCGGCGCTTGTCAGGCAGACGTGCAGCATCCCGTCCCGGTCGAGCAGCGTCACCGGGTGGATCGCGCGCACCGCGTCCATCACCGGGCTGCCGCCGAACTCGCGTTCGTCCCAGTGGCACAGCGAGGTGTACCGCCGGCTGCCGCCTGCGGCGAACATCGCCTCGTGCAGCGCGGTCTCGTACTCCACGGCCTGGTCGAGGCTCTCCAGCGGGGTCAGCGCCAGCGACATCTCGGTGGCGCTGCGCAGTCCGCTGAACCCCTCGCCGCCGACCGCGTCGGCCATCTCCCGAGCCGCGCCCACCAGGCGCGCGGCGTCGAACCCGCCTGGACGGAACCGGGGCGTGTTCGACACGACGAGCTGACCTCGCCCGGCCGCCCGGCGCGCCGCGGCCGCGCCGCCGGCGACCCGCTCCGCGACCTGCTCCGGGGCATGCGCGACGTCCACGAGCAGCAGCACCTTCTCCTCGCGGGCCAGCCCCTGCTGAGTGAACACCCCGAGGATGGCCCAGCGTTCGTCGTCGTCAGAGAACGCGAGGAAAGCGTGATCGCCTGGCTGCAGCCGGTCCACGCCGACGGCCGGGGCCTGTCGGGCTCCTGTTGGCATGGCCACCGATCCTGCTCGCTAGGGTCGACATCAGGGGCGACGATGCCCGCCGGTTCGTCATGGGTCCCGAATGATTCCGGCGCGATCGGGACAGCGGCCATCGGACTGCCGGGCGCCCCGTCGGCAGGGGCGCCCTGATGCGAAACGCCCCCGGCCGTGCCCGCGTTTCAGGTTAACGCAAAGGCGCAGGCCCTTGCCGGAGGCTGGCCGCAGACTCGCGAAAGAATGGGGGGTACACAGTGAAGCAAGGCGGAACGGCGATGCGGACGCGGACGCTTGGCGGCACGGGGATCAAGGTGAGCGCCTACTGCCTGAGCGAGGAACCGGGGGCCGCGCCCCGCGCGCCCGGCCGGACGATCCCTCGCCCGGGTCGCCGCGCCGGCACAGGCGGCATCAGGGGAGCGGCGCCCGCGTGGCTCAGAACCTCGTCTCTACCTCGTGGTTCGGCAATAAATGCGGGGCGCGTACTTTGCGTAGCCCAGTCTGGCAGCCTGATCCTCCCACGGTGTAGGTTCGCTGGCTAAGGCCGTAGCAGCGGAGGTTTTATGAGCATTCTGGGCACGCGGGTGATCAGGACGGAAGACCCACGGCTCTTGACAGCCGGCGGGCTCTACGTTGATGACCTGCGGGAACCTGAGCTTGAGGGTGCGGCGCGGGCCACTTTCGTGCGTTCGACGGTGGCGCATGCGCTTATTACTGGAATCGACACCTCGGAGGCGCTCGCGCAGCCGGGGGTTATCGCGGTGCTGACCGCGGCGGACATGACCGACATGCCGCCACCGCCGCCCGCGCAGGAACCGGCGCCGGACGCGCCTCCGGCCGAAGGGCCGATTCCGCTGGGCGGGAAGTGGTCCGAGCCGCTGCTCGCGGTGGACCGGGTGAGGTTCGTCGGCGAGCCGGTTGCCATCGTGCTGACCGAGAGCACCTACCAGGGCGAGGACGCCGCGGAACTGGTCAGCGTCGACTACGAGCCGCTGCCGGCGGTTCCGGGCATCGACGCCGCGCTGGCGGGGGACAGCCTGCTGTTCCCCGACGCCGGCACCAACGTGTGCACCAAGGGCGGCGGCGAAACCGGCGACGACAGCATCTTTGACGGCTGCGAGATCGTCGTCGAGGGCGACGTCGTCAACCAGCGGGTCGCCTGCATGCCGTTGGAGGGCCGGTCGACCGCCGCGGCGTTCTCGGGCGGGAAGCTCACCGTCTGGGCGAGCTCGCAGAACGCCCAGCTCGCCCGGCTGATCCTGACCGCGGTCGGGCTGCCTCCCGACGCGATCCGGGTGGTCACGCCGGACGTGGGCGGCGGCTTCGGCGCCAAGATCGGCGTCGACCGGGAGTCGATCGTCGTCGCGTGGGCGGCCAAGCACACCGGCAGGCCGGTGCGCTGGGTGGAGACCCGCAACGAGAACCTGCTCGCCATGACGCAGGGCCGCGCCCAGCTGCACCACATCAAGATCGGCGGCAGCCGCGACGGGCACATCAAGGCCTACCGGCTCGACGTCATCCAGGACACTGGCGCGTACCCGCGGATGAGCGGGTTCCTGCCGAGCCTGACGGTCCTGATGGCGCCGGGCGTGTACGACATCCCCGCGGTGCAGGCCGCCTACAAGGTCGTGGTGACCGACGGGACGCCGATCGCCGCCTACCGCGGCGCCGGCCGGCCCGAGGCGGCGGCAACCATCGAGCGCGCGGTGGACTGGTTCGCCGCGCAGGCCGGGCTCGACCCCGCGCAGGTGCGCAAGCTGAACTTCATCAGGCCTGAGCAGTTCCCGTTCGTCACCAAGACGGGTGCGCCGTACGACTCAGGCGACTACGAGGCGGCGCTCGACAAGGTGCTCGCGGCAGCGGGCTACGAGGAGCTGCGCGCGGCGCAGCGCCGCCGCCGGGAGGCCGGCGACACCAGGCAGCTGGGCATCGGACTGTCCAGCTACGTGGAGGTCACCGCGGGTGACGCCGGCGCCGGGGAGACCGCCAAGATGGTGGTCCATTCCGACGGCACCGCGACCGTCTACACCGGCAGCTCGGCGCACGGCCAGGGACACCACACCGCGTTCGCCATGCTGGTGCAGCAAGAGCTCGGCATCCCGATGGACAAGGTCGAGGTCATCCACGGCGACACCGACCTGATCCCGGACGGCGTGGGCACCTATGCCTCGCGTTCGCTGCAGCTCGGCGGCTCCGCCGTGCACAAGGCGGCGATCGAGGTCAAGGAGGAGGCGGCCAGGAAGGCCGCGTCCCTGTTCGAGGCCGCCGAGGCCGACGTGGTGCTGGACGCCGATACCGGCCTGTGGCAGGTCCGCGGCGACCCGGAGAAGTCGCTCACCTGGGCGCAGGTCGCCTCGGCGGGCGAGGGCGGCACGCTGATGGCCGACGTCCGGTTCACCCAGGCCATGCCGACGTTCCCGTTCGGCTCGCAGCTGTCCCTGGTCGAGGTGGACACCGAGACCGGCAAGGTGACGCTGCTGCGGCACGTCACCTGCGACGACGCGGGCCCGGTGCTCAACCCGCTGCTGATG
>DAHVAN010000225.1 GCA_027314595.1 Actinomycetota bacterium
TCGGGGTCGCGGTCGACGGTGAACAGGAACTTGTCGAGCAGGTACTTGCTCATCGTGCGTCCACCCCGTTCGGGTACCAGGTGAAGTAGGCCTCCATCGTGTGGAAGAGGTCGAGCGTGTCCACGTAGTCGGCCTTCTCGCCGGCCCCGGCCACGCCCATCATCAGCATGAAGTCCAGGAAACCGTGGGTGGCGGTGCCGGGCAGCCACCGGCTGTCAAGCGACACCTCGGCAAGCGTCTTCTCGATGTCGCCGCTGGCGATCCACTCCACGGCCTTGCGGTCGAACTCGGGGTCGGGCCCGTGCGGGCCGAACTGGCGCGGGCCGCCGAGCTCGAGCGACAGGTGACCGGTCCCGATGATCGCGACCCGCAGGTCGCTCGGCCAGGATTCGACCAGTTCGCGGATCGTCTGGCCGAGCTTGACGTACCGCTTGGGCTGCGGCAGCGGCGGAGCGAAGATGTTCGTGTAGACCGGCACGATCGGCAGGTCCGCCTGCGGCCGCAGCGTGATCATCGGGCAGGTCACGCTGTGGTCGATGCGCAGCTCGTTGCTGAACGCGAGGTCGAAGCCCGCGTCAAGCCCGTCGCGAAGGATGTGCCCTGAGAGGTCTTCCTGGCCCTTGAAGAACATCCGCGGCAGACCGAACTCGCGTTCCTCGTTGTACCAGTTCGCGTCGTAGAACGGCGCCTTGCCGACGAGGAACTGCGGCATGTTGTCCAGCCAGATCTGGTGGAAATGGTCGCTGCCCACCAGGACGAGGACGTCCGGGTTGGCGCGGGTGAGGGTCTCGCGGAACGCGGCGATCTTGGCCACCCATTCGTCCGCGAACGGGGGACGCTCCTCGCCGGTGGAGGTGCTTGCCCGGTAGTAGAACGGGTGGTGAGTCGAGGCGATGACCGCTGCGACGGTAGCCATGGCGGCTCCCTTACCGAAAGGGGATTAGTTCGAGAGGGTTACGTCGGGTTTGATTCTGCTTCGGGGTCAACATAGGTGGCATTGCGGTCCACAGAAAGATAGATGTCGTTCGCGATCGGCATGCGCTGCTCCTCCGCCAGTTGGCCGAGGAGGCCGGCGGCCCTGGCGAGCAGCGCGAAGCCGCGCAGCATGGGCAGGGGCAGGCCGAGGTCCGCCAGCACGGCGCCGCAGGTGCCGGCCCCGTTCAGCGGCAGCGTCCGGCGCAGGACCTGCGGGTGGACTCTCCCGATCGCCTCGAACAGGCGCAGGTGCGGCCCGCGGACCCCTTCTTCTTCCGCGATCTTGATGAGCACCCGAGTGCGCGGGTCGCGCACCTTGTGCACCGGGTGACCGAGGCCGGGTACGAGCCTCCCGGCCGCCCGTGACCTGGTGACCGCGTCCAGGGCCAGCTCGTCGTAGCCGGCGTCGTCGGCCGGCGGCGGCTTGCCTTCCGCCGCGGCCCGCGCGAGCACCGCGGCGAGGTACTGACCGCAGTCCTCGGTGACGCCGAGGAACCGCGATCCGCCGCCGAGCAGGCCCGCGGCGAGCGCGCCCTGCAGCGAGTCGGGAGCGCTCAGGTAGGTCAGCCTTGCCGCGATCGCCGTCGGGGTGAAGCCGTGGTCGGCGAGCGCTACGAGCACCGACTCGAACACGCGCACCTGCGACGGCGCCGGGCGGCGCTGAGTCACCATCCACAGCGTGAGCTCGCCGAACCCGACCTTGCCCATCAGGTCGTCGGCCAGGTCCTGGCCGAGCAGGGTGATCGTGTCGGCGTCTGACGTGCCGAGCGAGGTCGGGTACTCCTGGGTCATGTGAGTCCTTCCGGCATCGCCAGCCAGGCCCGGATCTCGTCACCGTGCTCGTCGAGTTCTGGCGGCGCGAGCGGATAGCTGGCCGGCGTCGCCGAGAACGTCACCGGGTGCCGGACCCCCGGCCGCGTCCGGTCCCCGGAGCCGACGTTGACGATCGGTTCCAGGCCGATCTTCTGCGCGAACTCGATCCCCTTGTCCACGGTGTTGATCGGCCCGCACGGCACGCCGGCCGCGATGAGCAGGTCGAACCACTCAGCAGCAGAACGGGAGGCGAGCTTGTCCGACAGCAGCGGCCGCAGCTTGTCCCTGTTGGCGGTCCGGCCAGGGTTGGACGAGAACCTCGGGTCGTCGGGCAGCTCCGGAGCGCCGATCACGTCGCAGAGCTTGCGGAACTGCGCGTCGTTCCCCGCGGTCACGATCAGGTCCCCGTCGCCGGTAGGCAGCGGCTCGTAGGGGAACAGGCTCGGATGGGAGTTGCCCATGCGGAACGGGACCACGCCACCCGCCGCGTAGGCGCTGGTCTGGTTCACCATGCCGGACATCGCCGAGGCCATCAGGCTGGCTTCGAGGTGCTGCCCCGCCCCGGTGACGTTGCGGTGGTTCAGCGCGGCCAGGATCGCGATCGTCGTATGCAGTCCGGCGATGACGTCGAACGCCGAGATGCCGGCCCGGTACGGCGGCCCGTCCGGTGACCCGGTGAGGCTCATCAGCCCGGACATGGCCTGGACCATGAGGTCATAGCCCGGCAGGTCTTTGCCGCCCCCGCTGCCGAACCCGCTGATCGAGGCGTAGATGATGCCCGCGTTGTCCGCGCTCACCGAGCCGTAGTCCAGGCCGTACCTGGCCAGTCCGCCGGGCTTGAAGTTCTGCACGAACACGTCCGCCCGGCGGGCGAGCGTCCTGGCCAGCGCCAGGTCACCGGCGTTCTTCAGGTCGAGCGCGACCGACCGCTTGTTCCGGTTGATCGCGAGGAAGTACGTGGACACGCCGTCGTCGGTGACCGGGGGCATCCAGCTGCGCGTGTCGTCGCCGCCCGGGCTCTCCACCTTGATCACCTCGGCACCCAGGTCAGCCAGCAGCATCGTGCAGTACGGCCCGGCCAGCACGCGGGAGAAGTCGGCGACAAGCAGCCCGGAAAGCGGACCCGGCCGCCCCGGGCGCCCCGGCCGCCCCGGGCTGTCGGGCCGGTCAGGATCGCTCTGGCTCATGGCTGCCCTTCTATCTGGCCCCTCTATTTGTCCGCATAACGGACAAGTGTCCGTCTGCCGAGTATGGTGAGTCGAGCTGGCTGCTGTCAAGGCATCCCCTCCGTCGCGGCAGCCACCGTGACCTGCGGAACACTCTGGCACACGGCCCAGTCGGCGCTGATGGCGCCTGCCGCCTTGAGCAGCAGCGGAAGATACTCACCCGTCAGCACCTCGAGCGGGGTCTCCGCGGCGTGCGAGTTGACGTTCAGCGCCGCGATCACCCTGCCCTCGCCGTCCCGCAGCGGGACCGCGACCGACCGGATGCCTGGCGCGAGCTCTTCGTCGGTGAGCGCCCAGCCGCGGGCCCTTACCTCGCGAAGCGCGGTGGCGCGCTCGCTCCCGTCCGGCCGGTGGCGCGGCACGATGCCGGACCGGCTGGGCTCGGCGAGGATGCGCTCGGCCTCGGCCAGCGGGAGCGCGGCGAGCAGCACCTTGCCGAGCGAGGTGGGCATCGCGGGGAAGCGGGTGCCGATCGTCACGGCGAGCGTCACGATCTTCGGCACCGCGACACGGGCCACGTAGACGATGTCAGAGCCGTCGAGCTGAGCGATCGAGGAGGAATTCCGGGTGCGGGCGACCAGCGCCTCCATGTGCGGCCGTGCCACCACCCACAGGCCGCGGGACAGCACGTACGACATGCCGAGGTCAAGTACCCGCGGTGTGAGCTCGTAACCTCCGGCCGCCTGCCCCGGCTGTCCGCCCGGGCCCGCCTGGCCGGACTGCCCGGTCCCGGAATGGCCGCCTGCCTGCCTGACATAGCCAAGCTGTTCCAGCGTGAGCAGTATCCGGCGGGCCGTGGGCCTCGGCAGGTCACTCGCCGCGGCCACCGCGGCGAGTGACATGACGGGCTGGCCGGGCCCGAAGACGCGGATCACGTCGAGGCCGCGGGCGATCGCCTCGATAAAGTCAGGGCTGTTGTCCCGACGAGCCACGGTCAGCCTCCTGTCAGCGTCGCTTCCCGGGGCCTGGGGGTCGCCCCCGGGGGTAGCAGAGCCATCTGGCGCGTAAGCCGCCCACCCGGGTATTTCGTGTCGGCCAGCAGAGCGTCCCCCGCACTGTAGCGCTTTCCTGGATGCTTGTCCGCATGCCGGACACGCGAGTGCGCGCCGCATGCCAAGTCCGGCAGTTCAGAACACTTGACACCGTGCACAGAAAGGGACAGTGTTCCGATCAGGCTTCAGCCGACCGACTATCGGACGATCGTCCGCATTCACCTCACAGTGGAGGTTTCCCCATGACAGCAGCGGGACCGCAGCCGGGTCAGCCGGTGGTGTTCCGGAACGCGACCGTGCTCACGATGGACGACGCGCACACCATCCTCACTGGCGCGGATGTGCTGGTCACCGGCGAGCGCATCGCCGCCGTAGGCACCGCGATCGAGGTGCCCGATGGCACCGCCGAGATCGACGCCACCGGCGGCATCGTCATGCCGGGCATGGTCGACACCCACAGGCACATGTGGCAGACGGCGATGCGCGGGTACGGGGCCGACTGGACCCTCACCCAGTACTTCGTCTACTACTACCTCACCTGGGGCAAGAAGTTCCGCCCGCAGGACGTCTACGCGGGCAACCTGCTCGCCGCGATCGAGTCGATCGACGCGGGCGTCACGACGACGGTGGACTGGTCGCACGGGCTGCAGACCATTGACCACGCGGAGGCCGCCACCGACGCGCTCGAAGAGGTACCCGGCCGGTTCGTCCTCGCCTACGGCAACATCCACCAGGGCTCGTGGGAATGGTCGACCACGCCGGAGTTCCGCGACTTCTACACCCGCAGGTTCGACGGCAAGGGTGACATGCTCACCTTCCAGATCGCGTTCGACCTGCCGGGAGTCGAGGGATTCCCGGAGAAGGCGACGTTCGAGGTGGCGCGCGAGCTCGGCGTCGCGGTGACGACGCACGCCGGTGTCTGGAAGGTGACCGGAGACGTCGGCATCAGCCAGATGTACGACAACGGGTACATGACCCCCGGGACCATCTACGTGCACGCGGCGTCGCTGTCGCCGGACTCGTACCACAAGATCGCGGCCACCGGCGGCTTCGCCTCGATCTCGGCCGAGAGCGAGTGCAACGCCGGCCAGGGCTACTCGCCGACCTGGAGGCTGCGCAGGTACGGCATCCCGGTATCACTGTCCCAGGACACCAGCGTCTGGTGGAGCGGTGACATCTTCAACGCGATGCGGGCGACGCTCAACGCGGACCGCGCCATGGAGCACTACGAGGCGCACGCCAAGGACGGGACGGTCACCAACCACATCCTGCGCGCCGAGGACGTCGTGGAATACGGCACCCGCGGCGGCGCCAGGGCGCTCGGCCTGGACTCGGTGATCGGGAGCGTCGAGGCCGGCAAGAAGGCCGACCTGGTCCTGATCAAGAACGACAGCTCACCGGTCAGCTTCCCCGTGCTGCACCCGTACGGCCACGTGGTCTACCAGGCGGGCCGCGGCGACGTGCACACGGTGCTCGTGAACGGCACAGTCGTCAAGCACGACCACAAGCTCGTGGGCGTGGACCTGGCCAGGGCCAGGGCGGCGATCGACGAGACGATCTCCTACCTGCAGGCCGAGCACGGGCCGGAGGAGTGGGAGAACGGCATGCACCCGGAGATCCCCGAGCACGAGACGCTCGCCAACCCGTACACCTACCGGGAAGACGTCTCCGCCTGGAAGGAATCCGACTGACTCCCGAGGTGAAACATCACGACGGGCCGGCTGGGGTGGCCGGCCCGTCGCGTTCGGGATGATGGGCTCTTTCTTATTCGCCCCAGACCTCGGAGGCGACCTCGACGATCAGCCGCAGCTTGTCCCATTGCTGCTCCTGCGTGAGGTCGTTGCCCTCCTTAGTGGAGGAGAACCCGCACTGGGCGGACAGGCACAGCTGGTCGATGTCGGTGTACTTCGCGGCTTCCTCGATGCGGCGCTTGACGAAGTCCTTGGACTCGAGTTCGCCGTGCTTGCTAGTCACCACGCCGAGCACGACCCGCTTGCCCTTGGGCAGGTAGCGCAGCGGCTCGAACCCGCCGGACCGCTCGTCGTCCCACTCGCAGAAGAACCCGTCCACGTTGAGCTGGTTGAACAGGGTGTCCGCGACGAAGTCATAGCTGCCTTCCGCCGCCCACATGGACTGGTTGTTGCCGCGGCACGTATGCACTGTCACCCCCATGTCAGCCGGTCGGTGCGCCAGCGCCTTGTTCATGGCCGCGATGTAGGTCTCGTGCTGGTGCATCGGGTCGCCGCCGATCGCCGCGACGTGCTCGCGCTGCGCGGGGTCGTTGACGTACGCCATGCTGGTGTCGTCGAGCTGCAGGTACCGGCAGCCCAGGTCGTACAGCTGCTGGACTTCCTGGGCATAAGCCAGCGCGAGGTCGTCCCAGAACTGCTCCAGGCCCGGGTACACGCGCTCGTCGATGGCGGCCCGGCCGCCGCGGTAGTGGACCATGCTCGGCGACGGGATCGTCAGCTTCGGCGTCTGCCCCGCACTCACCGTGTCGCGCACGAAAGTGAACGCGTCGGCGAATATCGTCTTGGGCAGTGTCACCCTGCCGGTCACGTGCGCGGACGGCGGGGCCCACTCCAGCTGCTTGTCCTGGCTGTGGAACGCGACCCTGATGGTGTCGTCGTAGACTTTCTCGATCCCGCCGAGGGAGTAGATGAAGTCCATGTGCCACGACTCGCGGCGAAGCTCTCCGTCGGTCGCCGACTTGAGCCCGACCTCGCCCTGCATCCGGATGATCTCCCGGATGGCGGCGTCCTCGACCTCCTTGAGCTGCTCCGCGTTGATCTGCCCCGCGGCGAATGCTTCGCGGGCGCGAAGCACCTCCGGCGGGCGCAGCAGGCTGCCAACGTGGTCGGCCCGGAACGGCGGGCGGGCGGCATCAGCCATGCGACTAGCTCCTTCTTGTGGTCTGACGTATCTTTCTCTCCACGAAGTGTGTCCCCGGCATCATAGACACCTAAGGCAGGCCTGAGGTAACCGGTCTTCCGTCCAATGGATAGGAGCCTTGCGCCGCGGGAGGTTTTGTGCACGCCGGCCCTTGGTATGCATAGTTAAACGATACATGCGGTGGATACTACTCGTCCGACGCAGGAGGCGACGTTCTTAATCCTCGCCGCCCTTGCTGACGGGAGCCAGCACGGCTACGGGATCATCAGCGAAGTCGCCGAGATCTCCGGCAACAGGGTCCGATCTAGATGAGCGACACGACCGAGCTCGAGCGTGCGTACCGGCGGCTCGTCTCGTGATACCCGCGCTCGTTCCGGCGCGACAACGAGGATGAGATGCTGGCGCTGCCGGAATCCTGATCATGGAAGACCTGGGACCGAGTTCGTCACTCGCCCATTCGCTGCCCGCTCGTGACCGCGGCCGCGCCGAAGCGGACCTGGTCGCCTACACCCGGGCGCTGGCCGGCACGCACCCGTGGAGCATCGGACGATCTCGCGAGTTCGCCGGGCTCCGGGCACGTTACGGTGACACGGCGGCTCAGGAGCCGGACTGGATGGGCGCCATCACCCGCGGCAAAGACGGTTTTCTCGCGACCGCGGATCCTGGTGTCTTAGTCGCGACACGCCCGGCGAGGTGCTCGATCCTGGTTGTGCTGATGGCCATGACCTTTCCCGCCTTTCCCGCCTTTCCCGCCTTTCCCGCGGTCGTTCCTTCCCCCTCCCGGGGCGGCCGTGCCCGCGCGGCTGCCGGCCTGGGCGTCCGGCGCACACCCGGGTCCGCGGTCAGACGGTCGTGACGCAGGAGCCAGCTGCTGAGGTGAGGCTGGGGCCCGGTTCCCGCCGGGCGGCGAACGGCTTGCCGGGGACCGGCCGGGACGGGCAGGAAAGCCGTGCAACATGGTCCCTGGCAGCAGGAAACGATCCTGGCGGCCTATTCGTCCGGTGCGGCGGGCCCGCACGCCCGCATTCCCGGGCGGCACTGCCCACGCCAGGGCAGGCAAGCCTAACCTGCTACGGCACTAGCTAGCTGCGTCGGCCGTGGCACCCGGAGCGGCCGTGGCACCCGGAGCGGCCGTGGGCACGCGCAGCCCACCGCTCCAGTCTGGCTGACTGGCCCCCTTCGGGCTATGCGCGGCGGGCGTGCATGCCTCGCCCGCACCGAAGAACTCGCCGGCTTCGGTCACGGACATCGCGAGCACCTCACTGATGTCCCGGCCACCGAGGTGGTATGCGAGCACCGACGCCCCGAACCGCTTCCCCTCGCACTCCTCGTGCACGCGGATCACGTCGTGGCTGTCGGCACCGTAGGGCGCAGGCGGCTCCTTGCTCGTCCTCGTGGCCATGCTCATAGTGCCTTCCGTGTGTCAGGCAGCGCGGCTGCTGGACTCACCGGTCCTGAATCAACCCGAGGACGTTGCCATCGAGGTCGGTGAAGGAGGCCACCAGGCGCCCGCCGCCGACGTCGCGCGGGGACTCCTTCACGGTGGCGCCCGCGGCGGTCACCTCGGCCAGCTTCGCCTCGATGTCCGGCACGTGCCAGTAGGCAACCGGCGAGGACATGCTCTGCGGTCCACCGCTCGGCACCAGCCCGATCTGCTGACCGGCGGCCTCGTAGCCGACGTAGTAGGGCGAGTCGGCCATCGGCGCCACGCCGAGCAGGGCGGTGTACACCGCCTTGGCCGCCTCCAGGTCGGACACGGGATGCAGCACGGTCTTGAGTCCCTCGGTGGAAGACATCGTCGCTCCTGAAGTTGTAGTCGCGGTACTGCCAGGTCTCCAAGACAGCCCCTGGAGGCCCCGGAATCCACAGCCGGATCACCCTGGCTGTGGATTTTGCGTCTCGTCAGGAGTATGACGACAGCGGATCAGGGGATGCTTCTCGATTCCTGATCGGTCTGGTCACCAGCGACCTTCCGCGAGCATCCGGCATACGCCCAGCTTCCGGAACGGCGGCCGCGGGAATCGCACGCCCGGCGAATGACTCAGCCGGATGATCGCCGCGCCACGTCACCGAGGATGAGCGCAAGCTCCCGTGGGCGTGACCACATCGGCCAGTGGCCGGCCGGCAGGTCGACGTAGCTGACGTCGCGCAGCTCAGCCAGCCCGCCGACCCACGGAGAACCCTGTTCGACCGCGGTCTTGACCTGGTCCGACGAGATCGACGCGCACACGACGGTGGTAGGCACATCCAGCCGCCGCTCGTCAGCCAGCTGGGGTTCCTCGCGCAGGGCCGCGCCCGGCTCTGGCACCGCGCGCTCCCGGAAGGCCGCCCGCTGCTCGTCGCTGAGGCCTTCTAGGCTGCTGCCGCCTGCCTCCAGCTCCTGCCACGAAGGCAGCGGCAGCTCGGTCGCGTCGAAGCCAGGGTCCAACGCGACGGTCGCGGGCCCGGAATCGACGTAGACCATGGCCGCGATCTGGTCAGGGATGCGGTCGCTCGCGGCGTAGCCAGGAACACCTGCGCCGCTGTGTACCGCGAGCACCACCCGGTTGCCCTTCGCGGTCGCCGCCTGGCAGATGGCCCCGATGTGGTCGGACAGGGTTATCGCTGACCGGTCGGCGTCCGCGGACTCAAGTCCCGGCAGCGTGATCGCGGTGACGTCGTGACCGTCGGCGCGCAGAGCAGCGGCGACATCGTCCCAGGCCCAGGCGCCGAGCCAGAATCCAGGAACTAGCACTATCGCAGCGGTGGTCATACACGCGAGGCTACTCGCCGGCACCGACATATTGAAATCTTCGTCTCTGAATCGCTTTTGTCAGGAAGGACGTATTCCCGCATGCTCTACCTGACGCGTGTCAGGCTGTAGGCGTAGACGCGGAGACCCAGGCCGCCCCGGGTAATCTCGAACCCGAAGTCTATGCTCGTAAGCCACCAGGACGGGACCAGCCGCCCGTGCCTGATCGCATCCCGGAAAAACGCGTTCAGCCACGTGGGACGCAGGCTAGTCCGCTGCCGCACTGCAATGTACGCGAGATAATTCCAATGGACTCCGTTATGGAAGGCGACCCAGCTGGCCACCTCGTAGCGGACGCCCTGGATCGTCACGTACCAGTCGATCGCCTGCGGCGGCACGTAGATGTTGGGGTGCTCGAGCCATACCATAATCTCGGCGCCGTTGTCCTGGTTCGGATGGCCGTCTGTCTTGTTGAACCAGATGTCGTAGGCGGCGTTATACGCGCCGGGATGGTTCTGCACGAGCACGGAGGTCAGCGGCGTCCCGTCGCTGCGTTCCTGCACCGGATACCTCATGCACTTGCTGCCCCTGCTCGAAGGGTAGGCGCTACGCCCGTCGTTGCAGGTGTAGCGCCCCCATTCCCAGCCCGACGAGACATTCGGGTACTGCCAGCCGCGTGCCGGGATAATACGGGCGATGCCCCAGCTGAGGTGATACCGCTCGGCACTGATGCAGGTGTTGCCGGCACCGGCGTTGTAAATGTTGAAATAGTCGCCATGGCCGAGATCGGTGGGGACCCAGTTCTTGCCGCAGACCCAGACGTTCCAGCGACGGACACCTACGGCGCCGACCGGCGAAGGGGCGGCGTGTGCGGCAGGGGCAAGCAGCAGGCCCGCGACGACAGCGGCGACCGGCGCGAAGAGGCGACGCGGAAAGCACACGAAGACTCCTGGAGGAACAAAAGGCCAAAGGGAAAGGTTACGCCGTCGTTACCGCAACCTCCACTGCTTTGAAGGTTGTTTTTATGATGCGCGCGAACTGTCACCCTGGTCAGCCACATTCTGAATGTGGTCGATATTGAGCGCTGCCGAGTCCCCTATCCGATAGCGCACATAACGGCACAGACAACATAAATGCCGCAGTTGTCACTGGCCGGCGAACCGGCAGTCAGCCAGCGCGCCGAAAGTGGGCTGGGCAGGCTTGGGCAGTCGTCCGGGCCTTCGGTGACCAGCAGGTGCTCGCGCATGACCTCGGTATGCAGCAGCACTGGCGTGCCGAGCGGCAGCACGGCCGCATCCAGTGCGGGAATCTGGTCCGCCAGCGTCACCCTGCACACCCATGACCGGTCGCTGTCGATCCCCAGAGTGCTCGACGACATCGCCGTGAGGTTCGAACAGGTCATCTAGGCCGAGGGCAGCTTCCGGGCGGCCAGCCACATGGGGGCCGAGTTGCGGTCGGGGGTGGAGAGGCGGCCATCGCCTTGCCGTCGCCTTGCCGTCGCAGCACCGGGGCGCCGGGGCGGCCCGGCCCGTCATCATGATGAACGTCGCGCACATGCGACCCGTCCCTGCACGTCAGCCAGGCACGTGCTGGACACGCGTTCGGAGCGAGTGACTAGCCTCCGGCATTCAACAGCTCCGGGTTTTTAGCGTTCAGCGGCTCTTTTCAGGGCTGTGACCTGGGGTTTCTTGTATTCTTGGTATGGATGGGCCTGCACCTTCCGGGTGCGGAGCGGTCCGGCAGGCTGGAGTGATG
>DAHVAN010000227.1 GCA_027314595.1 Actinomycetota bacterium
CGCGGGAGCGGGCGGCCGGGCGGCGGGCGCGGGCGGCGCTGGCCGCGCGCGGATCAGGGAGGCGCCGTACGGCGCGGCGCCCGTGGAGCCGATGCTGGCCGGGCAGGAGCTTTCGCAGGCTAACGACGCGCCGGCCGACTCCAAGCCGGCGGGCGTGGCGGTGCCGAGGCAGCCGTGGTACCAGGTGGTCGGCGAACCCGCGAGGGTGACCGGGCAGGCTGACGCGGACATCTCCGGGCCGCCAGGCCCGCCAGGCCCGCCTGGGGCGCACGCGAGGGCGCGCCGCGGGGAGCTGCCGTTCACGGCCCCGCGTCCGCGGGGTCATCCGCCGGCCGCCGACGGCCGGACGAACTGCGGCCCCCTCGAGGCGATCTTGTGGCGGCAGTGGGACGCAGGCACCGCCCTGCCCCCGCAGGTGACCGACGCGATCGAACGGCTCGCGGAGTTCCCGAGGGCGCTGCAGGAGAAGCTGGCCGCCGCGCTCGACGGCATCTACGTGGGCGTCGGCGGCGTGCCCGACCTCGACGACATGGCCGTGCTGCACGGGGTGCCGCTCCCCTCGGGCCGGGCGACCTGGGACGCCTGCGCAGGCGCGTACGGCGACCGCAAGATAGTCGTGGGGTCGCGCCCCTCCCCGACGCCCGACGTGGTGTGCCACGAGGTGGGGCACGCGCTCGACGACATCGACAGCCCGGCGGGTAAGTGGCAATCGGATTCTGCTGAGTTCAGGACGATCTATGATCAATGCCAGCCATATATCGCGAGCGACTTTCACCGGCAGCGCGGCGGACTTGGCCGCAAGGAGTTTTTCGCCGACGCCTTCGCAGCTATCGCTTCGGGGCAGCGGCCCGCGCTCGTCGACATGCTGAGCGGCAACACGCGAGTCGCGCTCAGGGTGATGCTGTACTTCAACAGGCGTTATGGCATCTAGGGTGATCGTGTGATGTTTGTCATTCGACTTCCGAACGGAAACCTGCGAGTTCCGCAGACGGCTATTGCCTCCGACGGGCGCGTCATCGGGGACGCCTACGTCGAGATCGGACCGCAGGATGCCGACTACGCACGGCTGGCCGCGCAGGCGCTGACGCCGGATGAGGCGGAGCAGCGCCGTGCGCAGTGGCGTGCGGGCGATGCCGCGCTGCACCGGGAGTTCCTCGAGTTCGCGAGGCTCCTCGGCGATCAGTACTGGCCCGGCCAGGACCTGGGTTCGGACTCCGACTGAGCGGCCGCTCGCCACGAGAACCGCGCGAACCAGGGGCCCCCGGAACGGGCGCGCCGCCCAGGAAGCGGCGGCGCGCCCGGAAGAACCGGCAGGAGCAGGCGGGCGTCAGGCCACCGGCTGCCCTTCTGGTGAAGCCTCGCTATCGCCCCGCAGCAGGGCGCGCACCTCGGACTCACGGAACCGTCGATGCCCGCCGGGTGTGCGGATGCTCGTGATCCGTCCTGACGCCGCCCACCGGGTGACGGTCTTCGGATCCACCCGGAACAGGGCGGCTACTTCCCCGGGGGTGAGCAGCCGCTCATTGTTGCCGTCCACGTTCCATCTCCTCGAACTCGGTCGGAGTATGCCCCTAGTTTGGCGACAAACGAGTACTTTCTGCCTAGATTTCGGGAAATTAGCCTATCGATTCCGCGTTAGCCTACGGTGACTGGCGAGTAGCTTTAGCGCGACGTGGGATAACGCGGCGGCGTGGTCTAGTTGCCGATGGTGTGCGGGCCGGACGCGCGGGTTCGGTTAGGGTGGCGGGGTGGCCGGGCTGGTTTCGATCGACGAGGTGCGCGCCGCCGCGCGCAGGCTGCACGGCGTCGCCGTGCGCACGCCACTGATCCCGTTTCCCGCCGCCCGGCCCGCCGAGGTGCTCATCAAGCCCGAGTCGCTGCAGCCGACCGGGGCGTTCAAGCTGCGCGGCGCGTACAACGCGATCGCCGCGCTGCCGGACGCGGACAGGCGGCGCGGCGTCGTCGCCCACTCGAGCGGCAACCACGGGTACGCCGTCGCCTACGCCGCCGCCCTGCTCGGTGTCAAGGCCGCGATCGTCGTGCCGGACAACGCGCCGAAGGTCAAGACCGACGCCATCGAGTCAGCCGGCGCCGAGCTCGTCCGGGTCCGGCCCACGCTCGCGGCGCGGATCGAAGGCTCGCTGAACATCGCGCGGGCCCGCGGTTACGCGCAGATCCCGCCCTTCGACCACCGGCAGGTGATCGCCGGCCAGGGCACGATCGGCCTCGAGATCGCCGAAGACTGCGGGCCGCACGCGCCCGCGGCCGTTCTCGTCCCGGTCAGCGGCGGCGGGCTGATCTCGGGCATCGCCGTCGCGATCAAGGCGCTCAGGCCGCAGGCAAAGGTCATCGGCGTCGAGCCGGAACTCGCCGCGGACGCCCGTGAGTCCTTCCGCAGCGGCACCCGGGTGGCCTGGACGGCGGCGGACGTCGCCCGCACCGCGGCGGACGCGCTCCGCGTGGAGCAGGTCGGCGAGTTGACCTTCCCGCATATCCGCGAGCTTGTGCACGACATCGTCACGGTGACAGAAGAGGAGATGCTCGCCGCCGTAAGGACGCTCGCGCTGCGCGCCCGGCTGGTGGCGGAGCCAGGCGGCGCGGCCGCGGCCGCCGCGAGCCTGTTCCGCTCCGCAGGCGAGCTCGGTGTGCAAGGCGGGCCGCTTGTCGTGGTCCTGTCCGGCGGGAACGTCGACCCGGTTCTGCTGGCCCGGGTGCTGGCACCTGACACCGAGTCCTACAATCGGTAGTGACCGGCTGGTCTCTGCCGACAGGAAAGACATGCGAACGGGAATTGTCTACACGTCAGCGCGGATCCTGCTGCTCGTCGTCGCGTTGCTGCTGCTCTCCCTGGCGGGTGCGCGCGGGATCTTGCTGATCGTGCTCGCGCTCGTGGTCAGCGCCCTCGCGAGCTATGTGCTGCTGTCCAAGCAGCGTGACATCATGTCCGCCGCGCTGAACCGCCGGCTTGGCCGGGTCAGCCGCAAGGCCGCCGAGTTCCGCACCAGGATCGAGGAAGGCGCCGCCGCCGAGGACGTCGATGAAGACCCGGCCGCGAGGCCTGCCGCCCCCGGCGCCCCGAGCGCCCAGGCCGCGCCGGCCGCTCTGGCGAAGGCCAGGGACAGGACCTAGGGCACCGAAGGTGCCCTAGCCGGCCGGCGTCAGCCACCCGCTGCGGCGCAGCAGCAAGAGCACCGCGGCGACCGCGTCGGCGCGGGACAGCGCCGAGGTGTCGAGCACCAGGTCGGCGTCGGCGGGTTCCTCGTAGGGATCGGAGATCCCGGTGAACGAGCCGAGGAGGCCGGCCCGCGCCTTCGCGTACAGCCCTTTGCGGTCCCGCTGCTCGCACACGGCGAGCGGCGTGGACACGTGCACGAGCACGAAGTCACCGACCTGCGTCACCATGGACCGCACGGCCGACCGCGCCGCCGCGTACGGCGCGATCGGCGCGCAGATCGCGATTCCGCCGTGCCGTGCCACCTCGCTCGCGACGTACCCGATCCGCGCGATGTTCAGGTCGCGGTCCTGCCTGGAGAAGGTGAGCCCCGCGGACAGCAGGCGCCGCACTAGGTCGCCGTCGAGCAGCGACACGGTCCGGTCGCCGCGCTCGAGCAGCGCGTCGCGCAGGTCACGGGCGAGGGTGGACTTGCCCGAGCCGGACAGCCCGGTGAAGAACACGACCAGGCCCCGTTCGGAGCGGGCAGGCCTGGCGCGGCGCAGCTCGGCGGTCACCTCGGCCGGCATGAACCACGACGGCACGCTCGCCCCGGCGTCGAGGAGCGCGCACAGTTCGCCGTCGGACAATTCGCCCCGCTCGGCTCCCGGCTCGATCAGGCCGAGCGGCCGCCAGACTTCTGAGACCGGGTCGTAGGCCCACTCGCCTGGCGATATGACTCCGACACCGAATTTTTCAAGATCCGATTCCTCCGAACGAACCGTGGTGACTCCCTCGGCAAGCAGGTGCGTCGCACCGTGCGAGGCGGCGATCATCACCCGCGCGCGCAGCTCCTCGCCCTTGCCCGCGCGCGGCGGCAGCGGCACAGGGACGACGAGTGCGCTGGGCGGCAGCTGCCTGGCCGCTGCGAGGACGGCGCGGACGAGCGACTCCGGCCGCCGCACCACATCGGCCGGGCCGGCGACGAGCGGGAGCAGCAGTATCCGTGCCTTCAGCTGCTCGGCCAGGTACCTGAGCTGCCCGGTGTGCCGGTGGCTCAGCGGGCGCCGCGTCACGAGCGCGAGCACGGGCGCGCCCGCCAGCTCCTGCCGCACGTCGGCGGGCGCCCGGCGCATCGACCGGAACGGCCCGTGTTCCGGCTCGCGCAGCGCGGCGACTGGCCCGGCGATGCGGATCGTGGTGCCGGCGGCGTCGCCCGGTGCGCGTTCGGTGATTTCCACCACGGCCAGCGGCGAGCCCTCCTGATCCTGCAGCACCAGATGGCCCGCGACGTCGGGGAGCGCGCCCGCGGGCACGGTGAGCGTGACAGGGACCGGCCACGGCGTGCCGTCGGCGAGTTCGCCGCGCGCCGCGACAGCGGACAGGTCCGCCCCGGTCAGGTAGCCCGTCAGCGGCGCGAAGGCGCCCGAGGTGATCAGCTCGAGTTCCCCGAGCTGAGCCTCGCCTGGGGTCCAGGCCGGCCAGCCGGCCAGCTCAGCGGGCAGCTGCTCCGCCGTCACGTGCGCTCCCTTCCCGGTCGGCTCACGCCAGCCGGCGTATCGTGCTGCGCGCCGGCGTGCGTTCGCTAGACGACGCGGGCGAAGCGGTCCTGCGGCTTGCGGATCACGTAGAGCAGCTCATCGTGGCCGTCCTCGAAGCGTCCCCGGGTCAACCGGGAGATGGCGGCGCGTGTGACACGCACCGACGATGATAGCCGCGCGGGCCGCTCCGGCAGGGTCAGCTGCGCGCCGCGCGCGGCGATGACGAGGCCGCGCATCAGCGCGTAGGTGGCTATGCCCTCGTCGCAGACGGACTTCTCGTACACGGCGGGGAACGGGCCGGGGATCCCGGGATGCAGCCGGGACCAGATGGCCTCGCGCGCGGGCTGCGGGAGCATGCGGTCGAGCAGGGCCGCCGCACAGCGGCGGTCACCGGTCCGCAACAGCAGCAGGCCGCCAGGTTTGAGCGCGCCGACCAGCCGGTCCAGCACCAGTTCGACATGCTCGACGCGCTCAAGGAGCAGCGCGCAGTAGACGATGTCGTACGTGCGCTGCGGGACGGGAACGGTGCGCAGGTCGCCGACGATCACGTCGTCGTAAGCGGAACCCGTGTCGTGCAGCACCTTCTTGACAAGCGGGTGGTCGGCGTCTACCGCGGTGACAGAGATCTCGAACCCGCCCTCGGCAAGCTGACCGATGCCGAGTTCGCGCAGCGGGGCGAGGCAGCCCGCCTGGAGCAAGCTGACCGGCTGGCCCAGGCACTGCAGCACGTAATCGCGCAGCGGCTCGGCGAAGAACGGGGTCGTCGTCCGCTGCGCACTGGGTGTGCCACGGTCGGCAGTAGTCATAACATCGCATCGTAGTTGATTAACTACGCAACGCTTCGCCTTTGGCCGCCTAATTTGGTCGCCTAAGGTGTATAGGGCTGAGGCGGGACCGCCGCGGCCGGGCACGTAAGCTGAACGTCGCCGGAAACTTCGACATTGGGACAGTATGAGCCTCGCCGGACTTCTCGCCGCCGTAGCCGAAGATCCCCAGCTCCGCAGCCTCCTCGCGGACGCCGACACGGCCGAGCGTGACCTCGTGGCACCTCCTGCGCTGCGGCCCCTTCTTGTCGCCGCGCTCGCGTCCGGCGCCGTCGGCGGGCCCGGGACTGGCCGGTTCGTGCTCGTGGTCACGGCGACGGCCCGGGAGGCCGACGACCTGACCGCGGCGCTCGGCGCCTTTCTGCCGCCGGAGACCGTCGCCTGCTTCCCCGGCTGGGAAACCTTGCCGCACGAGCGCCTGTCACCCCGCTCGGACACCGCCGGCCAGCGCATCGCCGTGCTCCGCCGCCTCAGCCACCCCGAGGGCGGCCCAGCCGGGCATGCGGGGACGGGCAATCCCCCCGTGCGGGGGTCAAACGGGGGGAACGCCGGGCTGCTCAAGGTCGTTGTCGCGCCGGTGCGGAGCGTGCTGCAGCCGATCGTGGCCGGGCTCGGCGACCTGGAGCCGGTGCGGCTGCGCGAGGGGCAGGATGCCGACCCCGAGGACGTGATCGCGCGGCTGGTGGATATCGGTTACAGCCGGGCGGAGATCGTCACCAAGCGCGGCGAGCTGGCGGTCCGCGGCGGGCTGCTCGACGTGTTCCCGCCGACCGAGGAACATCCGCTCCGCATCGAGTTCTTCGGCGACACCGTGGAGGAGATCCGCGCCTTCCGGGTCGCGGACCAGCGCAGCTGCGGCCGTGCGCCGCACGGGCTCTGGGCACCGCCCTGCCGCGAGCTGCTGCTCACCCCGTCCGTCCGCGCACGCGCCAAGGAACTCGCCGACCAGCACCCGTCGGTCGCCGAACACCTCGGCAAGATCGCCGACGGCATCGCCGTGGAGGGCATGGAGGCTTTCGCCTCGGTGCTCGCCGACCGGATGGAGCTGCTCCTCGATCACGTGCCGCTCGGCGGCATCCTGCTCGCGTGCGACCCCGAGCGGATCAGGACCCGGGCGAAGGAGCTGGTCGCGACCAGCCAGGAATTCCTCGAGGCGTCCTGGGTCAGCGCCGCGGCCGGCGGCGAGGCGCCGGTCGACCTCGGCGGATCGGCATTCCAGCCGATCGCCAGGATCCGCGAGGCCGCGGCCGACCTCGGCGTCCCGTGGTGGACGCTCGCGCCCTTCGGTCTGGGCGGAGACGGGGGTCAGGGCGGAGACTGGGGTCAGGGGGGATACGGGGGGACGGACAGTCCCTCCGTAACCGGGGGGATCCCGGGGGGTCGCCCCCCCGGGGAGACACAGAGTCAGCCCGCATCGTTCGGGACAATAGACGCAGTACCTGCTCCCGCCTATCGCGGCGATACGGCGCGGATGCTCGCGGACGTGCGGGGGTGGCTGCGCGAGGGGTGGCGGGTGGTGCTCGTCACCGAGGGGCACGGTCCGGCGCAGCGCCTGGCGGAAATGCTGCGCGGTGAGGGGTTCGGCGCCCGGCTCGGCGACATCGCCGAGCCGCCGGAGGCCGGCCTGCCCTGCGTGTCCACCGGCCAGCTGCGGCAGGGCTTCAGCTGGCCGTCCGTGCGGCTGGCGCTGCTCACCGAGGCCGACCTCGCGGCGCGCGGCGCGTCGCGCCCGGGCAGCAGGGACGCGCGGCGGATGCCGTCGGCCCGGCGGCGCGGCGGGGTGGATCCGCTCCAGCTGCGGCCGGGGGACTACGTGGTGCACGAGCAGCACGGGGTCGGCCGGTTCGTCGAGATGACCAGCAGGACCGCCGCCGGCGCGACTCGCGAGTACCTGGTGCTGGAGTACGCGCCCGCCAAGCGCGGGCATCCGCCGGACCGGCTGTACGTGCCGACCGACCAGCTTGACGAGGTCACCAAGTACTCCGGCGGCGAGGCGCCCGCGCTGCACAGGCTCGGCGGCGCCGACTGGGCCAAGACCAAGGGCCGGGCGCGCAAGGCCGTGCGCGAGATCGCGGCCGAGCTGATCCGGCTGTACTCGGCGCGGATGGCCTCGCCGGGGCACGCGTTCGGCGCGGACACGCCGTGGCAGCGCGAGCTCGAAGACGCCTTCCCCTACGTGGAGACGCCCGACCAGCTCGCGGCCATCGACGAGGTCAAGCGCGACATGGAGCGCGCGGTGCCGATGGACCGGCTGGTCTGCGGCGACGTCGGGTACGGGAAGACCGAGATCGCGGTGCGCGCGGCGTTCAAGGCGGTGCAGGACGGCAAGCAGGTGGCCGTGCTCGTGCCGACCACGCTGCTCGCGCAGCAGCACTTCAACACGTTCTCCGAACGGTACGCTCCGTTCCCCGTGGCGGTGCGGCCGCTGTCGCGGTTCCAGAGCGGCGCCGAGGTGACGCAGACCCTGCGCGGCATGGCGGACGGCACGGTGGACGTGGTGATCGGCACGCACCGGCTGCTGTCGCCGGAAACCCGCTTCAAGCGGCTCGGCCTGGTGATCATCGACGAGGAACAGCGGTTCGGCGTCGAGCACAAGGAGTACCTGAAGCGGCTGCGCACGCAGGTGGACGTCCTCGCGATGTCCGCCACGCCGATCCCGCGCACGCTGGAAATGGGCGTGGCCGGCATCAGGGAGATGTCCACCATACTCACCCCGCCCGAGGAGCGGCACCCGGTGCTGACCTTCGTCGGCAGCTACGACGAGAAGCAGATCTCCGCGGCGATCCGCCGCGAGCTGCTCCGCGACGGCCAGGTGTTCTACGTGCACAACCGGGTGCAGTCGATCCGGCGGGCCGCCGCGCGGGTGGCCGAGCTCGTGCCCGAGGCCCGGGTCGCGGTCGCGCACGGGCAGATGAACGAGCACGAGCTCGAGAAGATCATGGTGGACTTCTGGGACCGCGCGTTCGACGTGCTGGTGGCGACGACGATCGTGGAGTCCGGGCTCGACATCCCGAACGCGAACACCCTCATCGTGGACCGGGCGGATGCCGCGGGGCTGTCTCAGCTGCACCAGCTGCGCGGCCGGGTGGGCCGGGGCAGGGAGCGCGCGTACGCGTACTTCCTGTACCCGCCGGAGAAGGCGCTGACCGAGACCGCGCACGAGCGGCTCGCCACGGTCGCGCAGCACACCGAGGTGGGCGCCGGAATGTACGTGGCGCTCAAGGACCTGGAGATCCGCGGCGCGGGCAACCTGCTCGGCGGCGAGCAGTCCGGGCACATCGCCGGGGTCGGGTTCGACCTGTACGTGCGCATGATCGGCGAGGCGGTGCGCGAGCTCAGGGACGACGCGCCCGCTGAGCGGCCGGAAGTGCGCGTGGAACTGCCGGTGAACGCGCACATCCCGCACGACTACATTCCTGGCGAGCGGCTGCGCCTCGAGGCGTACACCTCGATCGCGGCGATCGATTCTGAGTCCGACGTGGACGCCGTCCGCGACGAGCTCACCGACCGGTACGGCGAGCTGCCGCCACCGGTGCTGACCCTGCTCGACGTCGCGCGGCTGCGGTTCAGCGCGCGCCGCGCCGGGCTGACGGACATCACCCTGCAGGGGGCGCACGTCCGGTTCGCGCCTGTCTTGCTGCCCGATTCGCGCGTGGTCCGGGTTCAGCGGCTCTACCCGAAGACGGTGCTCAAACCGCCGGTGCGTACCATGCTGGTACCGGTGCCGAAGACCGCAACCTTCGGCGGAGAGCCGCTGCGCGACACCGAACTGCTCGCGTGGTGCGCGGAGGTCATCCGTTCGGTGCTCTCCGAGTCGTAACTAATCCTGGAAGGGATCCTCAGTGTCCGGCAAGCCTGGCGCAGCGGCGCGTGCGGCCGCCTTCGGCGTGGTCTCGATGGGCGCGTGCGTGCTGCTCGCCGCGTGCTCCCCGGTCAAGATGGGAGCCGCGGCAGTGGTCGGCGACCAGCGGATCACCCAGTCGGCGGTGGACACTGCGGTCTCCAACCTGCAGACCGCCGCCAAGCCGTACGGCAGCGAAATCACGCTGACGGCGGCCCAGATGCCCGCCGCGGTGCTGACCTGGCTGATCAAGTTCCAGATCGGGGACCAGGTGGCGGCCAGCCGCGGCATCTCGGTGACGCAGGCGCAGATTCAGGCGGGGGTCGCGAACATCAACACCCAGGCGGCCCAGGCCGCCTCGCAGGGGGGGCTGAGCAGCCCGCAGGCGGCCCTGCTGAACGCGGGGGTTCCGCCGCAGATGCTGACCGACCTCGGGAAATACCAGGCTCAGGAGCTCGAGTACGCCCAGATCGTGAACGGCGGCAAGCTTCCGACCACTGTGGCGGAGGGCAACGCCGTCAACGCGAAGCTGCTCAAGGCGCAGTGCGTGGCCGCCAAGTCGCTCAACATCCAGGTGAACCCGCAGTTCGGGCGGCTGGACTACACCCAGTTCGCCGTGGTGCCCGCGGCGGACACGCTGTCCCAGCCGGCCGGGGTGCCCTCGCCAGCCGACACCACCGGGCTCACCCCCGGGTGCTGATAGCGGTTCCGGCCCCATGCTGACGATTCCGTGCTGACGATTCCGTGCTGACGATCCTGCTGACCAGCCCGCGGGTGGCCCCAGGGCTCCTGACCTGGCAGGCATGGTCGGCGCTGCGCTCTGCTTCGCGTGTGCTCGCCGGCCCGGATCATCCGCAGCTGCCCGCGCTGGCTGCGGCCGGTGTCGGTCCCGAGGTGCTCGACGGGCCGCCGGAGGCGGCGGCGCTCGCGGGGGTGCTGTCGGCAGCCGCCGCGGACGGGCCCGCGGTCTGGCTGGAGCCTCCTGGCGAGCAGGCCGGCCCGGGGCTGCTCGGCGCGCTTTCCGTCCAGTTCCTCGTGCTGCGGGGCTCGGATGACCTGCCTGGCGCCCACCTCGTCGACGTGGTCGCCGTGATGGACACGCTGCGCGCCTCGTGCCCGTGGGACAGGGAGCAGACGCATTCGTCGTTGCTGCGCTACCTCCTTGAGGAGGCCTACGAGACGGTCGAGACAGTGGAGAGCGGCGATCTGGCGGCGCTGCGCGAAGAGCTCGGCGACGTGCTGCTGCAGGTCGCGTTCCATGCCAGGATCGCGGCCGAGCGTTCCGCTGGCGAAGGCGGGTTCACGATCGACGACGTGGCCGATGTGCTCGTCGCCAAGCTGAAGCGCCGCCACCCCCACGTGTTCGGCACGGTCGCCGTCTCCTCAGCGGACGAGGTGTCCGCCAACTGGGAGGACATCAAGAAGGCCGAGCGCGCGCTGCGGTCGTCGGCCGCTGGCGGTGGCGCGCCTTCTGTGCTCGACGGAGTGCCGTTCGGGCAGCCGGCGCTGTCGCTGGCCGCGCAGCTCCAGCGCCGGGCGGAGCGGGCGGGCCTCCCTCCCGGCGTTGGCCGCCCGGGCCGCCCGGGCCGCCCGGACGGCGAGCTCGGCGACGAGCTGATGCGGCTGGTGGCACGCGCCGGCGCGGCGGGAACGGATCCGGAACTAGCGCTGCGGGCAGCCGCACGGCGCTTCGCTGAGCAGGTGCGCGAGTGGGAGCGCTCGGGCCAGGTCAATCCGGCGAGCGACGCAGGCGTCTAACTGAAATTGCACGGCTTTGCGCCGCTCTACGGGATTTGATTACGAGTTGATGACGATCACGGCTTTCGTGCGCTAGCCTATGGCAGCCAGGTATGCCCGGGAGCCCGTGTACCTGCCCCAGCCGGGATCACATAGTTTGTACAGAAGTTTCTGCTGGTCAACGTGGGGTCCTTCGCCTTTCCTGATCCCTGCGTGTCAACCGCTTCACAGAGCCACGCGTCTTGTTAGAGGGAAGGCTCTTCGTATCTCAGCTTGACCTCAGACTACGGGGCGGCTGGCTTGCCAGCACAAAGGGGCGGGACGGTCTAGTGTGAGTAATTTTGTCATCACGGCCAGCGACAGGCGGACGCGCGCAGGTTCGGGGCTGGCGATATGGACACGGCTGTACCTTCGCCGGGCAGCCATGTCCGACTTCGTGATCGCGGTTGCCTCCTCCACGCTGGCTCTCCAATTGCGCTTCGACGGCCACATCACTCCTGAGTACGCCGCGCTGAGCGTCGCCTTCCCGCTGTTGTGGGTGATGACCCTTTGGCTGGCCGGAGCCTATGACGGCCGTTACATCGGAATTGGTTCTGATGAGTTCCGCAAGGTGCTCAACGCCGGGGTAAGCCTCACCGCGGGGCTCGCGATTCTCTCTTACGCGATCAACACCGAACTGTCGCGGGAGTACCTCATGCTCGCCATGCCGGGCGTCACAGTACTCGACCTGATGGCCAGGATCATCATGCGCAAGCGGCTGCACAGGCAGCGCGCCCAGGGCCGCTGCATGGCTTCCGTGCTCGCCGTGGGGCACGAGTCGGCCGTGGCCGACCTGGTCACCGAGCTGCGGCGGGACACCTACCACGGGATGAGCGTGACGGCGACCTGCCTGACGGGGAAATCGGAAAGCCGCGAGGTGGCCGGCGTGCCGGTGTTCGGCGGACTGCCCGACGTGGCGGACGCCGTGCGCCGCTGCGGCGCCGATACGGTCGCGGTGCTGTCAAGCAGCGAGATCGACGGGTTCACGCTCAGGCAGCTCGCCTGGGAGCTGGAGAAGACCGGCACCGACTTGTGCGTCGCACCCGCGCTGCTCGATGTGGCCGGTCCCCGTACGACGATCCGCCCGACGGCCGGACTGACGCTCCTGCACGTGGACCACCCGCAGCTGAGCGGTCCGCGCCTGGTCATCAAGGAGATCTTCGACCGCGTTGTGGCCGGCATGGCGCTCATCCTGCTGTCCCCGCTGTTCGTCTCGCTCGCGCTGGCGATCCGGCTGTTCGACCCGGGTCCCGCGATGTTCACCCAGACGAGGGTCGGCAAAGACGGCCGTACATTCAAGATCTACAAGTTCCGCACCATGGTCGTGGACGCCGAGCAGCGCCTGGCTGAACTGCAGACCAGCAACGACGTCGACGGGGTCCTGTTCAAGATGCGCCGCGACCCCCGGGTGACGGCGATCGGCGCGTGGCTGCGCAAGTGGTCCATGGACGAGCTGCCGCAGCTCCTCAACGTGTTCAAGGGCGAGATGTCGCTGGTGGGACCGCGGCCCGCGCTGCCGGATGAAGCGGCACGATACGCCGACCACGTCCGGCGACGGCTGGTCGTCAAGCCAGGGCTGACCGGCATGTGGCAAGTGAACGGCAGGTCTGACCTGTCATGGGACGAAACGGTCCGGCTGGACCTGCGGTACGTGGAGAACTGGTCGCTCGCCCTTGACCTGCAAATCCTATGGAAGACGTTCTCGGTGATCTTCAGGGGATCCGGCGCCTACTAGCCATGATCCCGCTCTCGCTGAGTCTGCGGTCACACAGAACTCGATCAACGCCGATGTCTTCTCCAGGGAGATGCAGATGACAGCAACAGCGATGATGGACCACCATCTCGCCGAAGCCGGACCCGGCAGCCGGGGCGCTTACCGCGCTGCCGCGGACCTGGACGTCGCCCGGCTGGTGCTGCAGGCCGCGACCGGGGACAAGCACGCCTGGGAGCGGCTTGTCGACCAGTACTCCCGGCTCATCTGGTCCATAACGCGGGAGTTCAAGCTCGTGGAGAGCGACGCCGCCGATGTCGTGCAGACGACGTGGATGCGGCTGATCGAGCACATCGACCAGTTGCAGCATCCGGAGCGCGTCGGCTCCTGGCTGGCGGCGACGGCACGCAATGAATGCCTGCGGAACCTGGCCGCGCGCAAGAGGATCGTCCTTGCCCACGAGGACGTGGCGTTCGACGGTCCTGCCGAGCATGAGCCCGAGATCGACGAGGCGCTGCTCGCCGAGGAGCGCGCGGAGGTCGTCCGTGAAGCGATGGCTCACCTGCCGCGGCGGTGGCAGCGCCTGATAGAGCTCCTGATGGCCGATCCCCCGGTCTCCTACGCCGAGATATCGGATAAACTGGGCCTGCCCATCGGCAGCATCGGCCCTACCCGGGGACGGTGCCTGGCCAGGTTGCGCCTGCTGCTCGAACCGTCGTGAGTTCGCCGGTCACCTGGCCGCTATAGGTCATCGGCGGCGATCCACCGGCCCCCGTTGGCTTCGACCTCCGGGTAGGCGTCCCGTACCTCGGCCATGAGGTCGGAAACGAAGACCAGGACCCTATCGGGTGCCCGCGCGACAAGCTCGGCGGGACTTATCACGGGGATGCGGGTGCCCGGCATGCGCGATCCCTGCTTGGCGGGTGACGCGTCGGCGACACCCGCGAGGAGGTCGCGGTCTACCCCCGCCGTGTGCAGCAGGGCTACGGCGCGCGAGGCGGCGCCGTAGCCGAGAACGGTATCGCCCGCCTCCTTCATCGCGGCAAGCCAGTCAGACAAGCCTCGAGCCTGCGCACGCACCGCGCTCTGCAGGCCGCCCAGGACGGCCGGGTCGCGGACTCCCGTCTTGGCCTCGTCCGCGAGCAACTGCCGGACAGAGTCGCCGGGCTCGCCTGGGCTGTCGGGATCACGCCGGGCGGCCAGCAGTATGGTGCCGCCGTAAAGGTCGAAATCCCAGGCCATCCGAGCGCTGAAGCCGCAGGCGGCGAGCATCGCGGCGAGCGCGGCGGTGGAGTAGTAGGCGTAATGCCCGTGGCGCAGCGCGTTCCACTGACCATAGCGAACGATGGTTTGCAGCGAGTGGTACTGCAGCAGCAGCACGCCGCCCGGTGCCACCCTGGCGGCCCGCTCGGCCAGAGCGGCCGCCTGGTCGCCCGCGTGCATCAGCCCGAAGCAGTCGAGAACGACGTCCGCCTGCTCCGCCTCCCGCACCGGAATCAGCCCGCGGTCCGCGAGCAGGCGCAGCCACGAACCGCCGTGCGGACTCCCGTACTCCGCTACCCGCGCCCCGCCCGGCAGCAGTCCCGCCGCCTCGACCCGGGCTATGGCCTGTGCCGCCTGCGCCACGAGCGCCGCTGGCTCGATCCCCTTCGGTTCCCCGGGAACGGTAGAGTCGGCCAGCAGTTGCGCAAGGCCGCAGTATGAGCAGACCCACATTTGAAGTGGGTAAACCGGATCGGGTCCTGGATCGTCACACAAGGGAAAGTAGTCACACGCGGGCTGCTCGCCGAGATCGAGCACGAGCTGTCCGGACTGTCCACGACATGCCCGGCAGCGGTGCTGGTTCATCGGTGCCTCCTGCGCTCTCCGCTCAGCCGCATAGCCTGCCAGGCCGCCTGGTCCCGGGCGCGGGCGCGGGAGAGCCTGGGGGACACGGGCATTGCAGTGCAGAATCTAGCTTATGGGGGAGCATGTCGTCACGGCATAGGTGCCGCTTGTGCGACGCGAACCTGGCGCGTGTATTCATCGACCTGGGCATGTCGCCGCTCTGCGAGAGCTACGTCGCCGCCGGGAACATCGACGCACCCGAGGTGTTCTATCCGCTGCGCGTGCTGATATGCGACGAGTGCCTGCTGGTCCAGCTGCCCGCCTACGTCTCCGGCGAAAGCATCTTCTCTGACTACGCGTACTTCTCGTCCTACTCCGACTCGTGGGTGGCGCACGCGAGACGTTTCGCGCGGGAGATGATGACCTCGCTGAGCCTGACGGCCGAAAGCCTGGTCACCGAGGTGGCGAGCAACGACGGCTATCTCCTCCAGCACTTTCAGGCCCGCGGCATCCCGGTCCTCGGTATCGAGCCCGCCGCGAACGTGGCCGCCGCCGCGCGCGCCAAGGGCATCCGTACCGAGGTCCGTTTCCTCGGGCCGGACACGGGCGCGGAGATCGCCATCCGGTACGGACGCGCGGACCTGGTCGTGGCGAACAACGTCTTCGCGCACGTTCCCGACATCCGCGGGTTCGCCGCGGGCCTGCGCGCCCTGGTCAAGGCGCCGGGGCTGGTGACCCTGGAGTTCCCGCACCTGCTCCGGCTGATCGAGGGCCGGCAGTACGACACGATTTACCACGAGCACTTCTCCTACCTTTCCTTGCGCACCGCTTCGTCCGCGCTGGCGACCGCCGGCCTGCGCGTCGTCGATGTGGCCGAGCTCGGCACCCACGGTGGCTCGCTGCGGGTCTATGCCCGCCCGGAAGAGTCCGCCGGCGAGCCCACCGCGCGAGTCAAGGCGGTGCTTGACTCCGAAGAACTGGCCGGCCTGCACACCGTCGCGGGTCACGAGGATTTCGCGGCGGCCGTGCTGAAAATCAAGAGCGACCTGCTCGGCTTCCTGCTTGCCGCGGCGCGCGACCGCCGCACCGTCGTCGGCTACGGTGCTCCGGGCAAGGGGAACACGCTGCTCAACCACTGCGGAATCCGCTCCGATATGCTCGCCTATACCGTCGACAGGAGCCCGGTGAAGCAGGGTAGGTTCCTGCCTGGCACGCACATCCCCATCTACCAGCCAGAGCGCATCGCACAGACCAAGCCCGACTACGTCCTTGTGCTTCCCTGGAACCTTCGGGAAGAGCTGACAGAACAGCTGTCCTATGTACGATCCTGGGGCGGACGGCTGGTCTTCCCGATCCCCGAGCTGGCGATCGTCTGAGAGGTGGCTGAATGAAGATCGTCCTGTTCTGCGGCGGCCTCGGCATGCGGATGCGTGACGGGATAACCAACGCCCCGAAACCGATGGCGCTGATCGGCGAGCGGCCGTTGCTATGGCATGTGATGCGCTACTACGCGCATTTCGGTCACACGGATTTCGTGCTCTGCCTCGGCTACGGGGCGGCGGCCGTCAAGGACTTCTTCCTCAGTTATGACGAGACCCGGTCTAACGACTTCGTGCTCGATGGCAGCGCGCGGCGGGTAGAGCTGTTCAAGACCGACATCGCCGACTGGCGCATCACCTTCGTCGACACGGGCTTGCACGCGTCGATAGGTGAGCGGCTGCGCCGGGTGCGCCGCTTCGTGCAGGACGAGCCCATGTTCCTGGCCAACTACGCGGACGTGTTCACCAACGCCCCGCTGCCGGACATGATCTCCCGGTTCGAGACCAGCGACGCCGTGGTCAGCCTGCTCGCCGTACCCCTGCAGTCCTCGCACCACGTCGTGGACGTCACCGAGGACGGGCTCGTCTCGCAGGTGACCCTGATGCGTGATCTGCGCCAGTGGGAGAACGGCGGGTACTTCGTGCTCCGGCCGGAGATCTTCGACCACCTGAACGAGGGAGAGGACCTGGTTGAAGACGCGATCGCGCGACTGGTCCCGGAACGGCGGGTCCTGGCGTATTCGTGGAAGGGCTACTGGTCGCCCGCCGACACGGTAAAGGAGCGCGCGCAGCTGGAGGAACGCTACTACCGGGGGGACTGCCCGTGGATGATCTGGGATCCTGAGCGCTCTGGGGCGTCCCTCCAGCCCGAGCTGCTGACCGGCGGCGCGGCCGTTCCGACGGCATGGTGAGCCGTGCTGCCGCTGCCGCTTGAGCCGCCAGCTGGGGCAAGGCTGTCCATCCTGGCGATTGGCGCCCATCCCGACGACATCGAGATCGGTGCGGGCGGCTTGCTGCTTCAGCTGGCCGGCGGCAGGCCGCGGGTTCATTGCCTGGTCCTGACGGGCTCGCAAGAGCGGCACAGGGAGGCCAGCAACGCGGCGCGCGCCTTCAACCCGGAGGCCGAACTCGGCGTGGAGCTGTTCGACTTGCCTGAGGGGAACCTGCCCGGCGCGTGGAGCAGCGTCAAGGAGATCCTCGAGACGGTGGCGCGGTCGTTCTCGCCCGACCTCGTCGTCGCGCCCGGCGCTGGCGACGCCCACCAGGATCACCGCACGATCGGCGAGATCGTGCCCACCGTGTTCCGCGACCATCTCTGCCTGGCGTACGAGGTTCCCAAGTGGGATGGCGACATGCCCCGTCCGAACATGTACTTCCCGCTGACGGAACAGGCAGCCCGGCGCAAGGCGGAGCTGCTCGACAGGCATTACCCGTCCCAGCGGGCCCGGGACTGGTGGGGCGAGGAGACCTTCCTCGCGCTGGCCCGGCTCAGAGGCATGGAGTGCCGTTCGCGTTACGCGGAGGCCTTCACCTGCTCCAAGTTGACAGTTTCTTCAGGAGATTCGATGCCTATTGCTCACATGGGGACGGGCGTGCCGATCGCATCCCAGGGGTCGTAAGGGATGATTTCGTCCGTCGCTGCTCTCCGCCGGTACCCGGGCGCGCTCCCGCTGGATCCGGCCGCGGAACGGGACCGCTCGATCCGGCGCAGGATCAACGCCGTGTGGGGGTTGCTGTACCTCAACACGATGACTTTCGTCGCCGGGTACTCCGTCCTCGCCCTGCCGTCCAAGGTCGGCAAGGGCGTCGCGCAGGGAGCCCTGCCGCTGGCGATCCTGATCGCGCTGACCATCAACCCCAAGCTCAAGGTGCGGCCGAACGCATTCTTGTGCATCGTGGGCGTGCTCGTCGCGGACTCGATGGCTACCGCGATCCCGGTGCCTCACCTCGGTACCGTGTTCCGGACTTTCCGGTTCGCCGAGTTCGTGTTCGCGCTCTGGCTGCTGACGCCGTGGTGGGGCCGGCGCGACATGCTGCTTTTCCGGGTCCATCTTCGCTGGATATGGATATCGCTCGGGTCAGTCATGCTCGGCATGGTGGTATCCCCGCACCGGGCCTTCCTTTATGGCCAGAGCCATAGGCTGACCGGAGCGATCTGGCCGATGTTCCCCACGCAGATCGCTCAGTACACGGCGATCGCGACCGGGCTGACGATCCTGCTCTGGCTTGGCCGCATGCTGAGCGGGCGGGCCGCCCTGCTCGGCGTCATCGTCGCCTTCAGCATGTGCCTGCTTTCGCACACAAGGACCGCGCTGGTCGCCCTGGTGGCGGGGCTCCTGATCGCGGGCCTGAGCCTGTTCAGCGTCAACGCCCGGGTGCGGAAGTTCTTCGCGGCCATCGCGGCCATCGTGTCGCTCGCGGTCCTGACAGCGGCTGGCGTCATTGTCAACTGGCTGGCACGCGGCGAGAACACGCAAGGACTGACGACCTTGACCGGCCGGACCAACTTCTGGGCGCTCGTGCTCAACTTCCCGCGAACCAGATTCCAGGAGATCTTCGGGTTCGGCCTGTCCAACGCGAGCGTCAACGGCCTCCCGATCGACAGCAACTGGATGGCCTCCTACATGCAGGAAGGGCTCATCGGGGTCATCGCGTGCGCCGGGGTCCTCGTCTACCTGTTCGTGGCCGCCCTGTTTCAGCCGCGTGGGATACGGCGCGCACTCGTGCTGTTCATCGTGACCTACGTTACGGCCGCGTCAATTACCGAGGATGCTTTCACGGACGTCTCGACATACCTCCTCCATCTGTTCGTGGCCGCGTCGCTGCTCGCGGTGCCTGCCTGACCTTGCGATTGTCCTGTTTCATAACCGCTGGTGCGGACATCCTGGCTCAGGTTCTTGACGCGAGTGCCCGTACGGCGCGGCGAGTTCACGATATATTCGATAGGCAAAAACAGAAGGCCCGGGCGACGCGCCACCGAACGCTCTGGAATCCTGGCCCGACGGCCAGGAGGGCTCAGCGCGGTCAGCGCATGGGATTGGTATCACGGTGCGACGCATCATGTGAGGTGACCCAGCCGGGATGAGGATCCTGCTTATCCACAACCGCTACCGCTCGGGTGCTCCAAGCGGTGAGAACCGTGTCGTTGAACAAGAGGGCGAGGCGCTCGCGGCCCTAGGGCACGAGGTAATGCGGTTCGGCCGGAGCAGCGACGACATCGAGCGATGGTCGCTGGCCAAGAAGGCGTCACTTCCGGTCCGGACCGTCTGGAGCCAGGAAGTCTTCCGTGACCTCAAGGCGGCGCTGCGCGCGCACCGCCCCGAAGTCGTGCATGTCCACAATACGTTTCCCCTGCTCAGCGGGGCGGTTCTGTACGCCTGCCGCGATGCGCGGGTTCCTGTCGTGGCCACCATCCACAATTACAAGCTGGCCTGCGCCAACGGCACGTTCTTCCGCGGCGGGACCGTGTGCCACGACTGTGCCCGCCACCTGCCCGCGAGAGCGGTCCTGCACGGCTGCTACCGCGAATCACCTGTGGCCACCGCGCCCGTGGCGCTGGCCATGAGCCTGCACCGGCGGGCATGGCGATCGCTGGTCTCTGCCTATGTATTCATCTCAGGGTCACAGCGTGACCTCCTGCGCGGACTCGACCTCCCCTCAGAGCGCGCATTCGTCAGGTACAACCTCATCCCCCGCCGTGACAGGCCGCGAACGGCGCGAACGCCGACCGTGGTCTACGCGGGACGCCTGGACGAGGCCAAGGGCGCGCGCCTGCTGATGGCTGGCTGGGACTGCTACCTAGGCAAGTCCGGGGAGCCGGGACTGAACCTGGCCATCGCCGGTGGAGGGCCCCTGGAGGACGAGGTCGCGGCCTGGGCAGCGACCCGGCCTTCCGTTGCGATGAAGGGGACGGTCAGCAGCGATCAGTGCGCCGAACTCATCTCCGGCGCGCGTGCTGTCCTGCTGCCATCCGCCTGGGAGGAAACATTCGGCCTCGTCGCCGTGGAGGCCATGGCCGCGGGAGTCCCTCCCATCGCAGCGGGCCACGGGTCATTCACCGAACTCATCACCCCCGGATTCGACGGCGTGCTATTCAGCCCCGGCGATCCTGCCTCGCTGGCGCTCGCCATCGCTGACGCCGAGAAGAACCCTGAGCGATTCGAAGTGTGCGGTGACCATGCACGCAAGACATACGAGGAGCGGTTCGACCCGCGGCGCAGCGTCGAGGATCTGCTCGACATCTACCGGTTCGCGATCACGCACCCGGTCTGACGCCAGTCCAAGGATCGAGTCGACATGAAATCGACTTACCGGACAGCCCTGATCTCGGCTATTCCAGCGGCAGCGGCGCCTTTGGCGCGCACTCTCTATTACAGGTCGCTAGGCACAAGGGCGAGGCTCCGGCTGAAGCTCAGGTCCACGTCAGCGCCGGGTGGCGGCGCGCCTATTTTTATCATTGGCTGCGGCCGATCCGGTACCTCGATACTCGGCAGGGTACTCGCCATGCACCCGCGGGTGCAGTACATTTATGAGCCATATGACCTGTGGGCGGCTATCCATCCAGTCACTGACTTTCTTCAGCTCTATTCGCACGACGAGCCTCGGTGCCTGCTTGACGCGCGTTCAGCGACTAGTGAGACCAGCAGCCGTTTCCAGCGGCTCATGTCGCCTCCGCCTGGATTCACGCTGGTGGAGAAGAGCCCCATCAACGCACTTCGCATCGGCTTCCTTGACGCAGTGGCTCCAGGTGCCCGCTTCGTGCACATCGTACGTGACGGCGTGGATGTCGCACACTCGATCGAGCGAATTGCGGCAACGGCGAGAAGACTGGCATTCCGCCCTCCGCTGAACAACTGGTGGGGCGTGGGCAACATGAAATGGATCGCCCTGGAACGAGATGGAATAGCAGCGAGATATTACTCCGACGATGTATCTCGGCTCATTACGGATGCACAGCGCGGCGCCTATGAGTGGCTGCTGTCTCAGCACCAGGTCAATGCCTGGCGAGCGCACCTCGGGATGCGCCTGGTAGAACTCCGGCTCGATGACCTCGTCAACGACCCAAGAGCGACGCTGGTATCTGTTATCGACGGGGCTGGGCTACCGCATCCGGGCGAGGAATGGCTGGATCGTGCCATCCATGAAGTGCGGCCCGTTACGAGTGACTACGGGACAGAGCTGACCCTGCCAGCCCAGATGCGAGCGGATTTCAATAAATTCCAGGAACTTTATGATTTCAAAGGCAGGGCAGGCCCTTTGCCGGCGTAGCCGCCCCTGACCCGGGTGCCGTTGTCCTGGGGCCGCGGCCAGGGCGCGCTCAAGCGCCGCGCGCGCTCGGGGGGGCCCAGTCCCCCGCGCGCGGTCAGGACAGGCGGTTTTGTCACGGGACCACGCCAGCCCGGGCACCGCCTGCCGGCCCGACAGCCCAGCTTGCCGCCGCGGCTTGTATCAGAACGCGGCTGTCGTGATCTTATGGGGTAGAACGGTTACGGTCCGCCGCAGGCAGACGCGCATCCGCAGGGGTACACGCGGACTCTGGCTATGCTTGATCAGCATCCATCCGCTGCAGGGGCATTGCCGCTGGCGGCAATAGCGAGGACGGGATCTAAACAGTGCATGCTTACGTTGTCAACTTGGCTCGTTCGCTGGACCGGCGGGCGCACATCACTGCCGAGTTGCGGAAGGCGAACCTGGACTACGAAATCGTGACCGCCGTCGACGGGCGCCTTGTGGACATGCACGACACCAGCACGATCGATCCTTCTTTCATTGCGACGGTCCCATTTCCTGATGGCACGGCCGGGTGTGCGCTGAGCCACCTGAGTATCTACAAGAAAATAATCGAGGATGGGCTGGACACCGCATTGATCCTAGAGGACGATATCGTGTTGCCCGCCGACCTGGGATCCTTGGCCGACGCGGTGGCGCCGCACCTGACTGGCGCAGAAGCGGCGCTGCTCAGCGTCGATTGCCCTGATCCGTGCAAGATGAGCCGAGAAGGCTCGGTAAAGCTTCCGTCAGAGCGACTGCTGGCACTGCCTATCGACATTTCCCAGCCGCGTAGCACAGCTGCCTATATAATCACGCGGGAAGCATGCGAGCGGATGGTCAAGTCGCTGCTTCCGGTGCGGGTACAAGCTGACGCCTGGTGGTTCTTTTACAGAGAAGGCCTCTTGGACCGGATACGGTGCGTCGCGCCGCTGCCAGTTCTCAAGACTGGCGAGCTCACGTCAACGATCGGGTTTTATTCGCTGGGATCGGGCACGAGGGCCCGCCTGCTCGAGCCACTGGTGCGTCACAAGATCCCGATCTTGCATCAGGCCCTTTCCCGCAGGCGGCAACGCATTCTCCGGCAATGGAGCCGGGTGGAACTCGTAGACACGCCATTTGTGGAGATGCCATCCAGGCTGGAATAGGCTTGCGCTCGCGGCGCCGGCGGTCAGCCGTACCCGTGCCGCCTATTGGGCCAGATGCGCGGATGCCACCGATCTACCGGGCCAGATGCGCCGGCGCCCCAGTTACCTGACTAGCGTTCGACGGCTGTTTCGGCCCCCTGGGCCTCCGCCGCCATGCCCGGGGTGCGCGGGTAATCCCGGGAACTGGCCGGCGAGGACCTCCGGTGCCTTCCCGCTTGTCCTGGCCACAGCCGGCTGCGCGCGGCGCCGTGCTCGGCCAGTGCCTTCCGGAACTGCCACCAGAACAGGACCGTTCCGAGCCAGGACGCGGCGGCGACGAGCCGCATGGTGCCGACCGTCCCCCCGATCTCGGCTCCGGTGAGGGCACAGGTCAGCAGGAGCAGCGAGGAGGCAAGGGTGGCGCGCAGGCTGCGACGCGCGGCACCCAGGGCGTGCATGCCGATGCCGGCGCCGGTGCTGACGCACGTGCCGACCATTGCCAGTGCCGTCGGCAGCACCAGCGGATACGCCGGCCGCCATATGCTTCCGAGCATCAGGTGCCCGAGTCCCATGGGCATTGCCACGAGCAGGACGACTCCCCACACCAGGGCCATCAAGCCGAGAGCGGCGCTGGCGGCCATGCAGAAAAGCGGCAGCCGCCGTGGTGAGTGGCGCAGGAGCCTGGCAGCCTCGGGGATGGTGACCATGCCCATCCCGTAGAAAATGACCTTGAAGGGACCCATCAGAACGCTGGCGGCCTGGATATAGCCGACGGCGGCCAGACCCAGGAGATAAGAGACGCCGTAGCTTCGGAGCGAGTCGGCGGCGTTGCCCCCGGTGTTCTCCACGAGGAAACGCGGGCCGAGATCCCGGTGCTGCACGAGCCAGTCCCTCGCGGCCGACAGGCTGGGCACGACATGAGCCTGCAGCGCACCGACGACGGCTCCGGCGACGGCCCCGGCGCCCCATGCGAGGATGAACGTGAACACGTTCGCGTGGCCGCTCATCTTCAGGTACAGGAGCAAGGGAACCTGGACCGCCGCCCAGAGCACGTCGTTGGCGAACGCGTGGTGGCCACGGCCAAGCGCGAAGAACGCATACCGCCAGCTGTCCTGCAGCAGAAGCGCCGGCATCGTCAGGCCGAGGGCGAGGAAGGCTTGCCCGGTCGTGCCGCCGACCAGACCTGCTACCGCGAGCGCGCAGGTTCCGGTGACCAGGCCCACCAGTAGCGCGGTGCCTGTGGAGCCCGCGGTCGCGCGCCGCCACGCCGACGGGTTCGTCGCGCTGAACCTGACCAGGAGAGGCTCGATGGATAGACCCCGCGACGCGTTGAGCGCGAACCCGTACGTCACATAGGCGAGGCTGAAGGCGCCGAATTGCGCCGCGCCGAGCGTACGGGCGATGTACAGGCTCAGCAGGAAGTTCGTCAGGCTGCACATGGCCTGATCCGAGACACCCCAGCCGAGCCGGCGGCTCACCTGGCTGGCCCAGGACCGCGCCGCCGAGACCCTCCGCTCAGCCACGGTCACCTAGCCAGTCCCCCGTGCCGTTCCGGATTGCATCGTCCCCCGGCCAGGGTTCCGGCCGTCGCCAGGTAGATCCACGATAAAACGATCGATAGTACGGCGAACGTGATACATGCGGGTGCGCACCTCTCAGCACGGTCGTCAGCGTGGGCAGCGCGAGAGGGTAGCCAGACCGCCGCGGTGCCAGCGAGTGCCTGAGCCAGGCTAGCAAGGCGCGCTCCCGCCCGCGGTCGCGACCACGCTACGCGAGGAAGGTGTCACAAGCGCGCGACAAATCCGGCTCGTCCCCCCGCGGGATTCCCGCCCCGACCAGCGCTGCGCTGACCTTCTCGCTATGCTGAGCCACGAAGTCCCCCAGCCCTAGAGGCGCCGATGCGGGCACGAGCAGGCAGCGGCACTTAATCCAACCACCTACCGGGGGAGCGCAGGGACCGGGATGTACGCAGGGACCGGGATGGATAACGATGCCGGCGCAGTACCCAGGGCCGGCCGGCCGCGCGGCCGGCTGGTCATCTCGGCAGCGGCGCTCTCGGCAGCGGCGCTCGCCGCTGGATGTGCCTCCGGTCAGGCGCCAGGGGCGCCAGGGCCGATCGCCGCCAGCATCGTAGCCCCCCCGACACTGGCCAGCATCGGCCCGTCGTCATCGCCTGGCCATTCCGCGAAGGCGGCCAGCCCATCGCGGGCACCGGCCAGGGGCCGTGCCACCGCCAGTCCCTCGTCCTCACCCACCGGTCGCGACCCCGCCACCCCCAGCCCGACGCCGACCACGAGCAGCGCGTCGCCTCCCCCTACCGGTTCCGGAGGCTGGTCCTGCGTCACGTCGGCCGCCAAGGGCAGTTGCGGCCCGTACTCTTACCCGCGGATCCAGGGGACCAGTTCGAACCCGACCGTCAACAACAATGTGTGGAGTCCCATCTCTGGCTGGCAGGAGACGCTGTACTCGAACAATCCCGGCAGCTGGAGCGTGACGGCCAACATGCCGGCCGGGAACACGGCCGTGGTGTCCTACCCCAGTTCCGGCTCGAATTACAACGACCGCGCGCTGTCCTCGTTCTCGACCATAGACAGCTCGTTTTCCGAGACGATGAACCCGGTGAGCGGGACCAGCGCCGAGGCGGCCTACGACGTCTGGCTGAACAACTGGGCCAACGAGGTCATGATCCAGCACGACATCGTCAACCGCGGCAGCTGCCCGGTGCTGGCCACCGCCTCGTTCGGCGGGTCCAGGCGGAAGTGGAACCTGTGCAAGTACGGCAGCGAGCTGATCTGGCAGCTGGCCGGCTCCGGCGAGCGGTCCGGGACCGTGGACATCCTGTCCATGCTCACCTGGCTGCAGAGCCACGGGTACCTGCCGGGCAGCAGCACCCTGACCTCGATCGGCTACGGCTGGGAGATCTGCAGCACGGGCGGGGTGAACGAGGACTTCCAAGTCACTTCGTACTCGATCACCGCCGCGTAGGCCGGCCGGGGCCCCGACGATTGGCGGGTCTTCGGGTATCACTGCCCTGCGCTGCGCACTCTTATGAGACGTGCCGCCCAGCAAGAGAGGGACTTCGCGGTTGACCCGGCTCCTCATCATTGTCCAGAACCTTCCGGTGCCCTTCGACCGGCGGGTGTGGCTGGAGTGCCAGGCGCTTACCCGTGCCGGATACGAGGTCTCGGTCATCTGCCCGAAGGGCACGGGAGACCCCTCGTACGAGGTCATCGACGGGGTCCGGCTCTACAAGTACCGGCCATACGCGCCCGGGGGCAGCAAGTTCAGCTTCATCGCCGAGTACGCGTACTCGTTTCTGGCTACCGTCCGGCAGACGCTCAAGGCGCGCAGGCACGGCCGGTTCGCCGTGCTGCAGGCATGCAATCCGCCCGATATCTTCTGGCCGATCGCGCTCGCGCTGCGCTGGCTTGACCACACCAAGTTCGTCTTCGACCATCACGACCTGTGCCCGGAGCTGTTCCAGTCCAGGTTCCCCGACGGCCCGAAGCTGGCCCGCAAGGGACTGCTGGCGCTTGAGCGCCGCACCCACCGGACCGCGGATCATGTGATCTCCACTAACGACTCCTACCGGCATATCGCTATTCACAGAAGCGGCAAGGCGCCCGAGAACGTTACAGTCGTCCGGACCGGGCCCAACCCGGACAAGCTCAAGCGCGGCCAGGAAGACGCGGCGCTGCGGCGCGGCCGCAAATACCTCGCTGCCTACATCGGCGTGATGGGGCCCCAGGATGGGGTCGATATCGTGGTCCGGGCGGCCGGCATCGTGGTCCGCGAACTGCGCCGCGAAGACATCGCCTTCACGCTCATCGGCTCAGGCGACTGCTTCGGCGAACTGGTCGCGCTGCGGGACGAGCTCAAGCTGAACGGCCATGTCGAGTTCACCGGCCGCGCGCCTGACGACCTTGTCAAGACGATCATGTCGACTGCCCACGTCGGCCTGTCACCGGACCCGAAGAACCCGCTGAACGACGTGTCGACCATGAACAAGACGATGGAGTACATGGCTTTCGAGCTTCCTGTCGTGGCCTTCGACCTGCGCGAGACCCGGATCTCGGCCGGAGCGGCGGCGGTATACGTCACACCCAACGACGTCAGCGAGTACGCGAAGGCGATCGTGGAGCTGATCGACGACGAGTCAGCCCGCGCCCAGTTGGCCAAGGTCGGCCGGGCCAGGGTGGAAGACGAGCTCGCCTGGGCCCGTCAGGAGCGCGCCTACCTGGGCGTTTATGAGCGGCTCACCGGCGGGGCCGCTGCGGGACTTGGGGGCTAGGCCGTGTGCGGGATCGCCGGGTGCTACCAGCAGGCCGACGGGCGCAAGCTGGCCGACGTCATGACCGACCGGATCGCCCATCGCGGCCCTGACGCGGGAGGGGTGTGGAGCCGCGAAGACGAGCGGACCTCGATGCACCTCGGCCACCGCCGGCTGTCCATCATCGACCTGTCCACCGCGGCTGACCAGCCCTTGCGCAAGGGCGACCTGACGCTGGTCTACAACGGCGAGCTCTACAACTACAAGGAGCTCAGGAAAGAGCTGCAGGCAGCCGGCGCGACCTTCGTCACTTCCTCGGATACCGAGGTGCTGCTCGAGAGCTGGCGGCGGTGGGGGCCTGCCGCGCTTGACCGGTTCCGTGGCATGTTCGCGTTCGCGCTCGCCGACACGGCGACCGGCGAGCTGATCCTGGCCCGCGACCCGCTCGGCATCAAGCCGCTCTTCTACGCCGAGCGCGGCGACGGAATCGTGTTCGCCTCAGAGCTCAAGGCGATCGTCGCGGCGCTGGGAGCCGAGCTGAGGATCGAGCCCGGCACGCTGGTGGCGTCCATGCTCTATTACTGGGTCCCGGAGCAGCGCTGCGCCATCGCGGGCGTGCGCAAGCTCCCGGCGGGCTCCTGGGCCCGGATTCGTCCCGGGTCCAGGCCCGAGATCAGGCAGTACTGGCGGGTCAAAGACGCGGCCGCGGCGGGCGCTGGCAAGCCTGCCGCGAACCTGAGGTCGGTGATCGAGGAGTCGGTCAGGTCGCATCTGGTGGCCGACGTCCCGGTGTCGAGCTTCCTGTCCGGCGGGCTTGACTCCAGCATCGTCACGGTCCTCGCCCACAAGGACTCAAGCGCGGTCGACGCGTACACGATCACCTTCCGGCCGGAGGACCAGAAGCTCGAGGCGATGCCGGACGACGCCACGTACGCGCGCAAGGTGGCCAGGCAGTTCGGCATCGACCTGCATGAGATCGAGATCTCCCCGGACATCGTGGACCTGCTGCCGCGCATGGTGGACATCCTCGACGAGCCGATCGGCGACCCCGCCGCCATCAACACCGTGCTGATGTGCGAGGCGGCCCGGGCGCGCGGGGTCAAGGTGATCCTTTCCGGCATGGGCGCGGACGAGTTGTTCGGCGGCTACCGCAAGCACCTGGCATGCCTGGTGGCCAGCCGTTATCGCCGGCTGCCCGGCGCGGTTCGCGCACCCGCCCGGCTCGCGGTGAACAGCCTTCCGGTGTCCATCGGAGAGCGGGGCCTGCGCTACCCACGGTGGGCCAAGCGATTCATGACGTTCGCCGAACTGCCCGAGGAGGCCCGGTTCCGCCGCAGCTACACGCTGTATGACCCGGAGTCCCTTGCCGCGCTGGTCGGTCCCGAACTCGGCGAATGCGTCGCGGATGTCATCGGCGAGCATGCCGCGATCTACAACGACAACGCGCTGGACGACGAGGTGAACCGGATGTGCCTCGCCGATGCGCGGCTGTTCATGGCGGGGCTCAACCTCACCTACACCGATCGCGCGAGCATGGCCGCTTCCGTTGAGGTGCGCGTCCCGTTCGTGGACAAGATCGTTGCCGAGGCCGCGTTCACGATAGCGGGCAAGGACAAGATCCGCGGCAAGGTCCAGAAGGCCGCGCTCAAGGACGCGGCGGAGAACTGGCTGCCGCGCGAGATCGTGCACCGGCCGAAGGCGTCCTTCGGCGCGCCGCTGCGAGCGTGGGTCCGCAACGACCTGAAAGAGCTGATCAACGACGTCCTGGTCGGCGGTGAGCTCGTGCAGCTTGGAATGCTCCGCAGGGAGCCGCTGCGGCGGCTGATCGCGGACGAACAGGCTGGCCGTGAGGACTACGCGAAGCAGATCTGGCAGCTGCTGTCAATGGAGTTGTGGTACCGCCAGGTGCGTGCCGCCGGCGTAGCGCTGTGATCGATTGTTCCGTCATTGACTGAGGTATTCCGATGAAGCAGATAGCCCAGAACTACAAGTCCGGTGAACTGGCAGTCCTGGATGTCCCAGCACCGGTGTGCCGTCCCGGTGGCGTCCTCGTGCGATCGCTGTTCTCGCTGATCTCGACCGGCACCGAGATGATGAAGGTCTCAGAGGCCAGCATGTCGATGGTCGGCATGGCGCGGGCCAGGCCGGACCAGGTCAGGAAGGTCCTCGACCAGGTGCAGCAGCAGGGCCTCGCCGCCACCTACAAGAAGGTGATGAACAAGCTCGACTCCTATACCCCCCTCGGCTATTCGCTGTGCGGCGTGGTCACCGAGGTCGGCGCGGGCGCCGAGGGGTTCAGGGCCGGCCAGCTTGTCGCATGTGCGGGCAACGAGCAGGCGCTGCACGCCGAGTACAACTGGGTGCCGGTCAACCTGTGCGCGGCCGTGCCAGCCAGCGTGCTACCGGAGCACGCCGCGTTCGCCACCGTGGCCTCGATCGCCATGCACGGCGTGCGGCGCGCCGAGGTCCAGCTCGGCGAGACGGCTGCCGTCATCGGGCTCGGGCTGATCGGCCAGCTTGTGGTCCGGCTGCTCGTCGCCGCGGGCGTGCAGGCGGTCGGCATCGACCCGGTGCCGGATCGCTGCCGCCTCGCGGAAAAGGCCGGCGCCGTCGCCTGCGGGCCGCCGGACGAATTGGACGCGGTGCTCGCCGAGGTTGCCAGGATCACCAGCGGCCGTGGCGCGGACCACGTCTTCCTGTCCGCCGGCGGAAACACCAACGGTCCGGTCGAGGCCGCGGTCAGGCTGGCCAGGGATCGCGCACGGGTCGTCGACATCGGCAAGATGAAACTCGACCTGCCATGGAACGCCTACTACGAGAAGGAACTCGACGTCCGGTTCTCCCGGTCTTACGGGCCCGGCCGCTATGACACGCGCTACGAGCTCGACGGCATCGACTACCCCGCCGGGTACGTCCGCTGGACCGAAAAGCGGAACCTTGAGTCCTTCCTCGACCTGCTGGCCCGCAACGAGCTCGAGGTGGCGACGCTCATCGACGGCATCTTCCCGATGGCGGACGCTGCCAAGGTCTATGGCGACCTGAAGACGGGCGCGCTCAAGGCGATCGGGGTGCTGCTCGAGTACCCGGTCCCTGACGAGGACGCGCCCGCGCCGGCGACGAAGACGGTGCTGACAGGCGCGAAGACACCGTCCGTTCGGAAGAGTTCCGCTGCCGCCAAAGACCGGATCGCCATCGGCTTCGTGGGCGCCGGCAGCTACGCGAGCTCGATGCTGCTGCCGCAGCTGGCCAGACTGTCAACGGCCAGCCTCGCGCACGTCGCCACCACCACGTCGCTGTCCGCCGTCAACGCGCAGAGGAAGTTCGGCTTCGCCACGGCGTCGACCGACTCCGGCTCCGTGTTCGCGGACGAGTCGCTTGACGCGATCTTCATCGTGACCAGGCACGCCACACATGCCAAGCTCGTGTGCCTGGCGCTGGAGACCGGCAAGGCGGTGTTCGTGGAGAAGCCGCTCGCGCTGACCCGCGAGGAGGCCGGCCAGATCGCCGAAGCCGTCGAGAAGACCGGCAACGACCGGCTCATGGTCGGCTTCAACCGGCGGTTCGCCCCGCTGCTCGGCGCCATGAGGAAGGGCTTCGGCGCCAGCGCGGCCGCCGCGTCCACCCGGTACCTGGTCAACGCCGGACCGCTCGCCAAGGACAGCTGGTACCTCAACGAGGAGGCCGAGGGTTCGCGCTTCACCGGCGAGGGCGGGCACTTCATCGACACGCTGAGCTGGTGGGCCGGCTCCCTTGCCGAGGAGGTCTACGCGGTGCGCGGGCCGGAGAAGGGCGATGTGCAGGCCACGTTCCGCTTCGCCAACGGCGCGTCCGGCACGATCGCCTACCTCACCGGCGGCAACGTCCGGTTCCCGAAGGAGACCCTGGACGTCACCGGCGGCGGCAGGTCGGCGAGGCTCGACAACTTCAAGGCCGCGTCAGTCTGGGCCGGGCGGGCCAAGTCCACCACCAGAGCGCGCGGCGGCCAGGACAAGGGCCAGCGGTCGGAGATGGAGGCGTTCGTCGAGGCCGTGAGGACCGGCGCGGAGATGCCGATCAGCCTCGATTCCCTGCTGGCCACCACGCGGGCCACGATCGCGGTGGGCGAGAGCCTGCTCAGCGGTCGCCCGGAGCGGGTGTGAGCGCTTCCGCGACCTCCAAGGTCGTCTGGTACGCGCGGCGTCTGCGCCGGATGTCCGCGGCCGAGATCGCCTGGCGCGTCCGAGAGCAGGCGGTCCGGCGCGCCTGGGCGCGGCGGCAGGTCCGCGGCGGCCAGATCGCCCGGCTGCCCGCGCTGACAGCGGTGCTGCCCGCCGGCGAGCGGCGATTCACGTCGCCGCTGCCCGCAGGCTGCGCCGCCGCGGTGCCCGAGGACGCCAGGGCCGCGATCATCGCGGACGCGGACCGGCTGCTCACGGGTGAATGGGAGATGCTCGGCGTCACCCGGGCCGACATGGAGCGGCCCGACTGGTTCCGCGATCCGGTCACCGGGCGGCGCTCCGCGCCCGATGCGTACGCGTTCAGCCTTGACCAGCGGGACGAGACCGCGGTCGGAAACGTCAAGCAGGTGTGGGAGGTCAGCCGGCTGCAGCACCTGACGCTGCTTGCGGTCGCCTGGTACCTCACCGGTGAAGACGCCTACGCGGCACGGGTAGCGGATCAGCTCACGTCGTGGTGCCGCCAGAACCCGTTCCTGTCGGGGATCAACTGGACGAGCGGCATCGAGCTTGGCGTCCGGCTGATCAACTTCGCCTGGATCAGGCGGCTGCTCGATGACTGGCCGGGGGTTGCGGACCTGTTCGAGCGCAACGACCTGACGCTGCGCCAACTGCGCTGGCACCAGGAATACCTCGCGGCGTTCGAGAGCAAGGGCTCGTCGGCGAACAACCACGTGATCGCCGAGGCAGCGGGCCGGCTCGCCGCGAGCTGCGCGTTTGCCTGGTTCCCCGAGAGCACGCGGTGGCGGCGGGAATCGCTCGCCCTGCTCGAGCGCGAGCTTGAACGCAACACGTTTCCCTCCGGGATCAACCGTGAGCTTGCCTCGGACTACCACGGGTTCGTGGCAGAGCTGGGGCTCTTCGCCGCCGTTGAGGCGTCCGTGGCCGGCACGCCGGTCAGTGACCCGACGTGGCACTTGCTGTGCGCGATGGCGGACGCGATGGCCGCGGTGGCCGACGTGCGGCTACGGCCGCCGCGGCAGGGCGACTCAGACGAAGGCCGCGTCGTGCTCCTCGACGCGCCCGAGCACAACCGGTGGCCGGCGCTGCTGTCGCTGAGCGAGGCGATCTTCGGGCGGCTCGACTGGTGGCCGGCTACCATGAAAGACGCCGGTAGCGTGCTTGCGGGCGCGCTGCTGGGAGAAAAACAGCAGGTCAGTGGCCGGCCGTCGCGCCGCCCCGACCGGTTCGCGGGTGCTGGTATCACGATCCTCCGAACGGGCGGGGCCGACTCACCAGAGCTATGGTGCCGCTGTGACGGCGGGCCGCACGGGTTCCTGGCCATCGCCGCGCACGCACATGCCGACGCCCTGTCGGTGGAGGTCCGGTGCGACGGCGTGGACATTCTCGCCGACCCCGGGACGTACTGCTATCACGGCGAACCGGAATGGCGCAGGTACTTCCAGTCGACGATCGGGCACAACACGGCCGAAATGGACGGGCAATGGCAGTCGGTGCGCGGCGGCGCGTTCCTGTGGCGCAGGCACGCTCAGGGGCGGGAGCTCGCGGTGGCCGATGACGGGGACATCGCCAGCTGGACCGCTGAGCACGACGGGTACGCGGCGCTGCGGCCGCCGGCTTCGCACGTCAGGTCCGTGCGGCTGGACCGAGTCGCCCGGTCCATCCAGATCACGGATGAGATCAAGGGCGGTAGCCATGCGGTCCGCCTGGCGTTTCACCTCGGCCCCGACGTCGACGCATGCCTCGACGGCTCCGTGGCGACCCTGCGCTGGACGACAGTCCATGCCCGGGGCACGGCGCGGCTGACGCTGCCAGGCGAGTTCCTGTGGAGTCTGCACCGCGCCGAAACCGCCCCCATACTCGGCTGGTACTCATCCGGGCTCGGGCGCCGCGTTCCCGCCTGGACCTTCCTGGGCACCGGTCGCTCTACGCCAGGTAACCAGCTGACGACGCGCCTGGAATTCGTCGCGGATGAGGACGCTTCAAGTGAGGAAATATGCGGGAGAACCGCGTTGGGCCAGGTCGTATCATGAAACCATCTAACGCCGCGCTCAAGACTGCGCTGTGGCGCCAAGCGGAGGCCCGATGAGCGAGCATGCAATGGACCTGCGGAGATCCATCCAGATGGTGCGGCGGCACAGGAAGCTTTTCTGGGTCATAGTCGCGCTCGGCCTCATCGGCGGTGTCGCTTATGCCGTGCTCTCACCGCCGATGATCACGAGCACGGCGCTCGTTGTGCTCCCGCAACTGCAAGTCGGGCAGTCGGCGGCAGCGTCAGGCACCAGTACCGGTCCCGATATCGCGACCCAGGTAGTCATCGCGGGCAGTGTCCCGGTACTTTCGGATGCGCTGCCTCATGTCAGTCCGGCCATGTCGCTGCAGACGCTGCAGAACAGGGTCCAGATCGGGAGCGAGGCCGGGAACATCCTGTCGTTCACCGCCGACGGGAGGACCGCCGCGCAGGCGGAGACTACGGCTAACGCGGTCGCCGGCAGCTACATCTCATATGTCAGCACCGCGAACACTCCAGGCGGGCAACTGCAGGCCAGGATGCTCGAGTCGGCTACCACCGCGTCAGGGTCCAAGCTAGCCGAGCAGGCGGCCATTTTCGCCCTGCTTGGCGCGCTCGCCGGGGCGCTGGTGGGTTTCGTCACCTCGCTCGCGATCAGCCGCAATGACCGCCGGCTTATCGAGCGCGACGCGATAGCGAACTCCATCGGGGCGCCCGTTCTCGCGTCCATTCCGGTTGTCCATCCGTCCGACGCCGCATCGTGGATAAAGCTGTTCGAGGGTTATGAGCCCGGAGTCGTGCACGGATACGCGCTGACGAGAATGCTGCAGCAGTTCGGGATAGCTGGCAATGCGGCCAGCAATGGCGCGTACCCTGGCGGCGCCTCGCTGACCGTTCTGACTCTGTCCTCCGACCCTGGCGCGCTCGCTCTCGGCCCGCAGCTGGCGGCCTTCGCCGCATCGGCGGGGATACCCACGGCCCTGGTCATAGGGCCGCAGCAGAACATGAACGCCGCGGCGACGCTTCGCACCGCATGCGCCACGCCGCAGCTGGCGGAGAGGCGGCGGAAGCCGCTGCAGCTCATCGTCTCCGATGACGGCAACCTCGGTCAGCTGCGCGCTGCCTTCGTCGTCGTGGTCGCGGTGGTGGATGGCCGGGACCCCCGCATGCCGGGCACGGTCCGCTCGAGCGCGACGGTGCTCGGGGTGTCCGCCGGCGCCGCGACCGCGGAACAGCTGGCCCAGGCCGCCACGGCAGCCGCCGCCGACGGGCGCGACATCGTCGGCATACTCGTAGCCAACCCAGAACCGGGCGACCAGAGCACTGGCCGGATTCCGAGTCTGGCGCCGCCGCTGCGGCGCCCGCTGCCCACCCGGGTCAACGACGTACCGACGGAGATCAGACGGTGAATGAACCAGGCCAGAGGCTCACCTGGCGGCCCAACGTTGACGACGACCTGCCGGCACGCCTTTCGGCTTACGAAGATCCGGCCGATGTCGATGGGCGCCCCGCAGCCGGATCCGCGAAAGGACTGGTCAGTCTCGGATTCCTCGGGGCGGCGCTACGCCGTTCGGCACGGCTATGGTGCGCTCTCGCAGCAATAGGGCTGATCATCGGCTTGGGATACTTTGTCGTGATTCCGCCTGCTCAAAAGGCCAGCGTCTCGGTCTTGCTCGTCGACAATCCAAACCAGAGCCCTGAGATCGAGATCCAGACCGACATGGCACTGGCGGCAAGCTATCCGGTGGCCGCGGCCGTCGTTCATGAGCTGGGACTGCGGCAAACGCCGAGCAGCTTCGCCGGGACGTACTCGGTCGCCCAGAAGACCTATCAGGTGCTGACGATAACCGTGGGAGCCTCAACCAGTAGCGAGGCCGTGCAACGAGCGTCGGCGGTGGCGACGCAATTCCTCGACTACCGTGCCCAGTACGAGCAGACTCAGCAGCAGGAAACCGAGACCGAGCTCAACCAGCAGGTCAGCCAGGCCCAGCACCAGCTCGATTCGATCACCAAGCGGATCAGCCAGGTATCGGCTCAGCCGAGCAGCCCCGCACGGCTGGCCGAGCTCAGCAGCCTGAAGGCGCAACGCGCGACAGCCAGCAACGCGGTATCTTCGCTGCGGTCGGACGTGATCTCGACCCTGGTGGCCACGCGGACGGTCACGCAGGAGATGGTACGAGGCAGCGAGGTGCTCAACGCCGCCACGCCGGTCAAGCGCTCGTTCATCAAGAGCGCGGCAATTTACGCGGCCGGAGGCCTGGCAGGCGGCCTCGCATTGGGCATCGTCATCGTCGTCATCGGGGCAATCGTGTCCGACCGGCTGCGCCGCCGGGACGACATCGCGCTGGCGATCGGCGCCCCGGTCAGGCTCAGTGTCGGCGCGCTAGCCAGGAAATACCGGGTACTCGATCAGCGCGGCGGTACCGCGATCCGGCGCCGTGACATGGATCGCGTGGTCGAGCATCTGCAGCATGCCGTGCCCGAAAGCTCGCGCGGACCCGCGGGGCTGGCTGTGGTTGCCGTTGACAACGAGCCGGTCGTGGCCCAGGCGGTCATCGCGCTGGCCGTGTCCAACGCCAAGCAGCGCAGGCGGGTCGTCCTGGCCGATCTCTCCGCCGGTGCTCACGCGGCGCGCCTGCTGGGGGCCCGCATTCCCGGTACCGGCACGGTAACCACCGACGGCGTGCAGATCGTGGTGGTTGTTCCCGCCGCCGATGACGTCGCACCCGTCGGTCCGTTGCGGAGCGGCGCCGCACTGAACGGGCACGCGCAGGGCGACGAAGCCCTGGCCGCCGCTTGCGCCCGTGCCGACCTCGTGATCTCGCTGGTCACTCTCGACCCCGCTTCGGGCGGGGAGTACCTCGCGACGTGGGCGGCGAACGTGGTCGCGATGGTCACCGCGGGCAGGTCAGGCGCGGTGCGGATCAATGCAGTGGGAGAGATGATCCGGCTCTGCGGGGCAAGTTTGCGTTCGGTTGTCGTGATCGATGCCGACAAGTACGACGAAAGCCTTGGGGCATCAGGCGCCGGCTACGAGCCTGCTTCGCTCTAGGGCATGAAAGTCACGGCCAGATCCAGGAGTCTCGACAGAGGTTCCGGAGCCGGCGGCCAGCGCCGCCGTCCGCCGCGGCGCTGGCGCAGGGCACTCGCCGCGGCGGCGGCCCTGGTCCTGGCGTTCGGCGCCGCGACCGCGTGGCTACTGGTGTGGCCGTCGCAGGGAATGCCTGCCCAGGTCAGCGCGATCGTGATGATGGCCGGCCCGGGCGCCCGCCTCCCGGTAGCACTGGGGCTCGCCGACGAGCATCGTGCGCCGGTGCTCGTGGTCTCGCAGGGCTCCCATGGGTACGGCAGCGTGTGTCCGCCGCGGCCGCCGGGGGTGACGCTGATCTGCTTCGACCCGAACCCGGCCGATACCCGCGGGGAGGCGGAGTTCGCCGCCAAGCTGGCGCGGCGCTACCGCTGGAAGTCGGTGGTCCTGGTGGTCTCGCGCACGCAAGCCACCCGAGCCCGCATTCTGATGGAGCGCTGCTTCAGCGGCCCGGTCTACGTGAGCACGGCGCCGATATCGCCCGGCAGCTGGCCCTATCAGGTCGTGTACGGATGGGGGGCGCTGCTGAAGGCGTTCATCGTTCATCCTTCCTGCTAGCCGGTCTTGAGCCGGGCACGATCGGCGCCGCGGGACCGGGCTGACCGAGATTAACGGTCACAAAGGAAGTACACTCGACCTGTCAGCGAGGGGCCCAGAATTCGCCCCGCACCTTGAACTGGCGGTCGGCGTGCGTATCAGGGCACTACGGCAGCGGCTCCAGTGGTACGTGCTGACACGCTCTGTGGTTGCCGTGGCTGAACCCCACTTAGGTTGCGCATGCCGGCGTCCGCAGCTTCGCGCTGAAGGGAGACTCATGCCATCCAGTGAGGTGCTTATTATCGGAGCGGGACCATATGGCCTGTCCATCTCCGCGTACCTCCGCTCGCTTGACGTCGATCATCTCGTTGTGGGCCGCCCGCTGCAGACGTGGCGCGCGCACATGCCGGCGGGGATGTTCCTCAAGTCCGAGCCGTACGCTTCGGACTTCGCCTCGCCGCGGGATGGGTATGACCTCCGGGAGTTCTGCGCGTCGCAGGGACTCGACTACGCCGACAGGCTGGAGCCGCTGAGCCTTGCCCGTCTCCTCGACTACGGCGACTGGTATGTCAAGCATCTGGTGCCCGAGATACTCGACGACACCGTGACCGAGGTGACCGCAGCCGACGGCGGGTTCCGGGTGGCATTCGCGGGAACCGCGCCGGTGCTTGCCCGGCACGTGGTGGTCGCGACTGGCGTGCGGCCGCACGCGCACATCCCGGTCGAGCTGACAGGGCTCCCTTCCGACCTCGTCACGCACACCATTGACCATCACGAGCTTGATCACTTCGCCGGCCGCAGTGTCGCGGTGCTCGGGGCCGGCCAGTCAGCGCTTGAGATGACGGCACTCCTGCACGAGCAAGGAGCAGATGTTCGCGTGATCGCGCGTAAGCCGGTCAACTGGCTTGCACCCAATCCGGAGCACATCAGCCCGCTTGGGCACATCCGCCGGCCGGTAAATAAGCTCTGCGAGGGGTGGCACTGCACATTCTGGAATACTCCCGCCGCTTACCGCTTGCTGCCGCGGGAAGTGAAGGTCACGAAGACGCGTACCGTGCTCGGTCCTTCCGGGTCCTGGTGGCTGAAAGAGCGCGTCGACGGTGTTGTCGAAGTGCTCGCCCGTCATCGCCTGGTAAACGCGGCTCCCAACGGGAGCGGGGTGCGGTTGTCCCTCGACGGCCCCGAGCGGGACGTTGTCGACGTGGATCACGTGGTGGCGGGAACCGGGTTCCGGATCGACCTGGCAAGGCTCCCGTTCCTGCCTGAGGATCTGCGGTCAAAAGTCACGAATGTCAATGGCTACCCGCTGGTGAGCCGCGTCGGAGAGTCGGCCATCCCTGGCCTGTACTTCGCGGGAGCGCCCACGGCATACAGCCTGGGACCGTCCGCGCGCTTCATCGCCGGGACGCACAATGTCGCGGCGAAGCTCGCGAAATCCCTGGACCGCCCCCGGCGCCCGCGCCGCCCGCGAGCCGCCAATGGAAAGGCTGAACCCGAGCGCCTGCTCACGGCGCCGGATCATGCGGCCACTTAGCTTGACTTCTCCGCGCGCCTGGGTCTACGGTGCCTGAGCACGCTGGGTAGCCGAAGGAATTCGCCGCCTATGGTATCAGGGACTGTCTTTACCAGATCTGAGGTACGAGGCCGCCGGTCAGCGGCGGTCCGGTACCTGGCCTGGCAAGGGCCGGACGACCTGCTAGTGGTGAATATCCTGACAACGATCGATCGTTCTCGCACGGGCGACTTCCCGGAAACGCGTCTGACATATGGGGGAGGTGCATGAGCACGACACCGCGACTGACGATCGGCCTGCCGGTCTACAACGGTGCTCGCTTCATTGGCCAGTCGATTGAGGCACTGCTCGGCCAGAGCTTTGATGACTTCGAGATCATCATCTCGGATAACGCATCCACCGATGGCACCGATGATATCTGCACACGATACGCGAAGCAGGATTCTCGTATCAGATATTTCCGGCAACCGCGAAATATAGGTCTTTCTCCCAATCATAACTTCACGCTGGACCAGGCCCGCAGCGAGCTGTTCAAGTGGGCATCTCACGATGACCTTTATGCCAGGGATCTCCTGAAACTATGCGTGGAAGCGCTCGACAGTCACCCTGATGTGATTCTGGCGCACTCATGGACGGCCAGGATCGATGCTTCGAATAACCTTATCGAGGCCGACGAGTATCGATTGTCGACAGGTTCGCCAATCCCGTCTGAACGGTTCAGGAGCATGCTGTTCGACTCCGGTGGCGATGATGACTACGGTGTTGTCAGAACGGACGTTCTGCGGCACGTCGCCCCGAATGGAAGCTACCATCACGCGGGCCGCACCCTCGTCGCCGAACTTGCCCTGCGCGGCCCCTTCTACCACATTCCGCGGTGGCTCTATTTCCGGCGCAACCACGCCGAACAGGCCGAGTTCAAGTATGCCGGCGTGCGGGCGAACTGCGCCAATATGGACCCCCGGCGGGCCGACCCGATCCGGAATCCGGTCGTCCGGTTGTACGCGGAATACATAATGGGCTATGTCAGCGCCATCAATCGATCTCCGCTGTCATTTCCCGAGCGCGGGAAATGCTACCGGCATCTGCTGCGGTATCTGATTAGCCGTATGCATAGGGAGCCTTCGAGGAAGCCCGTTCTTAAAACGGGAGAAGGCTTCGCGGCCGCGGACCTCGATATAGACATCAATTCTCTGGTCGCAGGTCTAGAGAAGCGAAAGTGAGGCGGGAATCCTCGACTCGCGGTCTCCCGCCCGCGAGAGTAGGGCTGTTCGGTCTCCTTGGATCGGGAAACTGGGGGAATGAGGCATCCATGGAGAGCGTGCTCGCCTACCTGCGGCGCGCTCACCATGATGTCGAGGTGGATGCCATGAGCGCCGGGTTCGAGCGGGTGCGCGACATATACGGCATACCTGCTGTTCCGCTCTCCTGGCAGGAAAGGCATGACCACCGCCGGCCCGGGCCGGCCAGGATTGTCCTGAGGATCCTCGGCAAGCTCGCGGATACCATGCGCATAATTCTCTGGGTACGCCGGCACGACGTGGTCATCGTGCCTGGCATGGGAGTGCTCGAGGACACGACGCCGCTGAGCGCGTACGGGTTCCCGCTGTCCATGTTCCTGCTCAGCGCGGCAGGACGGGTCTTCGGGGTCAAGGTGGCACTGGTCACCGTGGGCACCAGCGTCATCAGGCGACGGGCAACCCGCTGGCTCCTCGTCGGGGCCGCCAGGCTGGCCTGCTACCGGTCCTTCCGGGACGAGTACTCGCGGACGGCGATGCGGCGGCAGGGACTCGACACGACGCGCGATGAGGTCTTCCCCGACCTGGTCTTCGCCTTCGAGGCCCCGCCGTACGACTCCGGCGACGAGCGCCTCGTGGCGGTCGGCGTGATGGATTACCACGGCGGCGATGACGATCGGGCACGCGCGGAGCAGTTGCACGCTTCCTACGTGGAGCAACTGACGAGCTTCACCGACTGGCTGCTTGACAATGGTTACCGGGTGCGGTTCTTCGGCGGCGACGACTCATGTGACTACACCGTCGCCGACGAGATCATCACCCACATCGAGCGGCGTTTGCCCGCCGGCCAGGCCGCGGACCTGGCCGCCGTCGCGCGCTTCACCAGATACGCCGAGATGCTCGCTGAGATGAACCGCGCCGGCACGGTCGTCGCGACCCGGTTCCATAACGTGCTCGGCGGACTGCTGCTCGCCAAGCCGACGGTGGCGATCGGCTACTCACAGAAGTTCGTCGCCTTGATGGCCGATACCGGACTTCCTGAATTCGTTCAGCTAGCGCACGAACTAGACGCCGGGCGACTCATCGCGACATTCATGGAGGCGCAGGACCGCCGGGCCGAGCTCGTGGCGCGGATAACGAAGCACAACGCGGCCAGCGCGGCGGCGGTGGCAGCGCAGTTTACCGCCCTTTCGGACGTGCTCTTTTCCACCTGACGGCGTAGAAGATGGCGGCGCAAATGTCATCGTCTGCCAGGGCATGGCTACATGCTGCGACAGAGCGCCACCAATTTAGCACATCGAGCTATCGAGTCCGGCTTGTCCGCTATCCTGCGGGCTGAAAGAGTTGCCGCGGCGGCCCTTGTGCCCCCTGGGCTGGCAGAGCGTAATGCGGAGAGTCGAGTTTGATGGCGAATGAGTTGCTGGCCCGCAGGCGTTCTGGCGGCGCGCGGATGACCGGTGGCCTCGGCGACTACGACATTCTCATTCTGGATGCGGGCGTCAAGCAGAGCCTCGCGAGCGCCCGGAGCCTTGGCCGGGCAGGGCTGCGTGTCGCGCTCGGCGAGTCCCAGAGCCAGTACCGGTCACGGCCGCCGCTCCCGGCATTCCAGTCGCGCTACTGTGCCCGGGCCGTGATCTTGCCGGACTATACGAGTGATCCGGCAGCGTACGCCAATGCTGTCATCGCGTTTGCCCGTGACCACCACGTCAGGGTGGTCCTTCCGGCGGCCGACCCGAGCGTTGCGGCACTGGCCCCCTATCGTGGGCGCCTGGCTGAACTCGGCTGCATGCTCGCCCTGGCGCCGCCGGAGGCGCTTGAGATCGCCAACGACAAGGACCTGACCCTCAAAGTCGCGTCCCGCCTGGGTATCCCGTACCCGAAATCTGTCCGGATCGATAGCGTCGAGGACCTGCCCTCGGCAGCGGCTGAGCTCGGCTTCCCTATCGTGCTCAAGCCGACCGTCTCATGGACAGGCAACTCGGCCAGCCGGGTGATTCCTGTCGAGGTGATCACCGATGCGGAGGCTGTCGATGCCACCACGCGTTTGCTCGCCGCGGGTTCTGGGGTCATCGCCCAGCAGTGGGCGTGCGGGCGCCGCGAAGGAGTGTCCCTCTTCGTCGTGAACGGCGAAGTGCTGGCAAGCTGCGGACACGTGGCGCATCGTACGTCCCCCCAGCTCGGGGGCGCGTCGGTGATGAGGGAAAGCATTCCCGTCCCCGATGAAATCCTCGCCGCGTCGGTGCGCCTGGCGCGGGCGATCGGGCTTGAGGGAGTGTGCGAGGTGGAGTTCAGGCGTGACGTGGACGGGCGCCCATTGCTGATGGAGGTCAACGCGCGGCTCGCCGGAACGCTGGAGAATGCGATCCGGTCAGGGATCGACTTCCCGTTGATGATCTGGCTGTGGGCAACACGGCAGCCTATCGCGCCGGCAGCCTCTTGCCGGACTGGCGTACGGACTCGATGGCTGCATGGCGACCTACGCTGGCTCTGGGAAAACCAGGATCGACGTGGCCGGCCTGACAGCGTGCCTGTCGCGAAGGCCGTCCGGACGTTCCTGTGGGAATTCGTTCGTACCCGGCGTTACGACTACTTCGACAGGCGCGACATTATGCCGGCGCTGGCCGAGATGCGCTACACGCTGGCGGTCGTCAAGTCAGGGCTGCGCGAGCAGTCGTAGCCGCAAGGCCGGGCTGTCATGTCCTCAGGCTCAGGCTCGGGGCGGCCAGGGCGCCTGGGCCCGTTCAGGCGAGAGTGATCGTGTGCGGCATGTATCAGAGCTGAGGTCTCCGCGATCGTGTTACACGTACGGTTAGTCAGGTTACGCAGCGAGATGTCATGAGCGTGCGGCACCGCGCCGCCTGGACCTGCAAGGGTGTTTGCGGATGAGAAGTTTCGCGGGATCAAGGGCACACGTGTCGCTGGCGCACGACCTGATACCGGGAGGCGCGCACACGTACGCCAAGGGCGACGATCAGTACCCGGCTGGGATGGCTCCCGTTATCGAGCGCGGAAGCGGCTGCCGTGTCTGGGATGTCGACGGCAACGAGTACGTCGAGTTCGGCAGCGGACTGCGCGCCAACATCCTCGGCCACGGGTTCGAGCCAGTGCTACGGGCAGCGCGTGACGCGATGGCTGACGGCCTGAACTTCGCCCGCCCGCATCGGATAGAACTGACCGCCGCGCAGCGAATCATCGATCTCATCCCCAGCGCGGACATGGTCAAGTTCGGCCTGAACGGCTCCGACGCCACGACCGCGGCGGTGCGGCTGGCGCGGGCATACACGGGGCGGGACGTGGTCGCCGTATGCCGCGACCATCCCTTCTTCTCCACCGACGACTGGTTCATCGCCACCACGCCCATGTCCGCCGGAATCCCGGCGGTCACCAGGCGGCTGACCGTGCAATTCTCCTACAACGACCTCCAGGACCTCGCCGCCGTTTTCGACGCTCACCCAGGCGAGATAGCGGCGGTGATCCTCGAGCCCGAGACCGGGCAGCGGCCGGAGCCGGGCTACTTCGACGGGTTGCGCCGCCTCTGCGACGCGCACGGCGCCCTGCTCATCCTTGACGAGATGATCACAGGCTTCCGGTGGCACGAGCGCGGCGCCCAGTTCGTCTACGGAATCGAGCCGGACCTGTCCACCTTCGGCAAGGGCCTGGCTAACGGGTTCCCGCTGTCCGCGCTCACCGGACGCAGGGACGTCATGCGTCTTGGCGGCTTCGCCGAGGATGCCGATCGTGTGTTCCTGCTGTCCCAGACCGGCGGCGCCCAGCCGTGGGCGCTTGCCGCCATGCTGGCCGTCATCGACACGTGCGAGCGGGAGCAGATCGCCTCCGAACTGATGCGGATCGGCGGCGAGCTCAGGCGGGGGGTCGAGGAAGCCGTCGCCGAGGCAGGGCTGAGCGCCTACTTCCAGGTGCGCGGTCGTGACTGCAATCTCGTATACGTCGCACGCGACGCCACGGGGCAGCCAAGCCAGGCGTTCCGCACTCTCGTGCTGCAGGAGTTCCTCGAGCGCGGAATCCTGGCCCCTTCGTTCGTGGTGAACGCCGCGCACGACTCGGACGCGATCAAACAGGCCATCGACGCGGTCGCCGAGCTGATGCCGGTCTACCGGCGCGGGCTCGAGGAAGGGGCCGGTCAAGTGCTGCGCGGACGTCCTGTGCGGCCGGCCCTGCGGGCACGCGGCTTACCGCTGACGGCAGCGCCGCATCCATGATGACCGCACAGCACAGTTGATCAGGAGGAAGATGTCAGCTCGAACTAAGCTCGCCAGGCATGTTAACAACGTCCTTCGCCCGATGAAGGTTCAGATCGTGCCCGGTTTTTCGACGGACCCGGCGATGAAGAGCTTCATTCCCGCGCGCAAGACTATAGCCGCGGCTCGCAAGGCAGGACTTTCTCTTGGTGAGTACATCGACCAGAACTTCGCCGAGCCGGGCGCCACGCAGGACGCCGTCAACGCGATCCTCAAACTGGCCGAAATGACCGGCGCCTGCGACGTGGTATGTGAAATCGGTCCGGGGTCCGCGCGGTATGCGGTGGAGGTGATCAGGGCTCTGCACCCCGGTTCCTACGAGATATACGAGACGGCGCCGGACTGGCTGCCGGTGCTCAGGCAGCTGCCGAACGCGCTCATCCGTGACTGCGATGGCCGCACGCTGTCGCAGACGCCAGATTCGTCCGTCGATCTCGCCCACGCGCACAAGGTATTCGTCTACACCGAGTGCTACGTGACCGTCGGTTACATGGCGGAAATGGCGCGCGTTGTCCGCCGCGGCGGAACGGTGGCGTTCGATATAGTCACGGACCCGTGCCTGGACGAAGAGACGATCGCGAAATGGCTTCGCGACACCAGCTTCTACCGGCCCGTCCCGCGCGAATGGGCGGTAGATTTCATGCGGCGCCGCGGGCTCTCGCTGCTGGGCTCGCATTTCACGCCGCTTCCGCCGGGCAGGTCCGAGCTGCTCGTCTTCCGGCGCGACTGAGCTTCCCGCGCCGGACGCCGGTAAATTGGCGAACTGACTTGTCACGTGCGCGAGAGACGGCGCGTGCGCGTCGCGGTCCGACATGGCGGTAACCGGCAGCGGCCACGGTATGCGCAGTTCGGCGTCGTCATAGGCGATTGTCATGTCCTCGGACGGGTCGTGCTCACGATCGATCCGGTACGACACGTCGGCTGGCTCGGTGAGCGCCTGGAATCCATGCGCGCACCCGGCTGGCACGTACAGCGAGATCTGCTCGTCGTCTCGCAGTTCGAACCCCTGCCAGTTGCGGTACGTCGGCGACCCGGCCCGCAGGTCGACGATGACGTCGAAGACGGCCCCGTAAGAGCAGCGCACCAGCTTGGCCTCGCCCCGGCCGCCGCGCAGGTGCAGGCCGCGGAGCACGCCACGCGCCGAACGGGAAAGGCTGTCCTGAACGAAGCCGCCAGGGTCGATGCCCGCGGCGCGCATCACGGCGGCATCGAAGGTGCGGCTGAAGAACCCCCGTTCGTCCACGTGCGGCGACGGACTGAACAACATGGCGCCGGCGATCCGCGGCACAGGGATGACTTCCACGGCGCTGCTCGCTCCCTTTCAGGCTAGTCTCTGCGGAGCAGGGTCCAGTCCGGGGTCTGCCGCACCTGGTGGTAATAGCGCGACAGATAACCCGAGTACAGGCTGAGCATCACCGATACCGTCTGCTGGCAGCAACCTTGACCGGGAATCATGCGGGGGATGATCACCCAGGTGGCATCGCCGATCGCGCACGACGCGGCCGGATAATGGTGCTGGTCGAAGTCGAAGCCGAGGTCCCACCACAGCGGTCCGCATCGGCTTAGCGGCAGTCCGAGAGCCATGCTGAACGGGTCGGTGTAGGCGAGCGTGAAGACGGTCTGCCCCGGCCTGACATTGGCCCGCAGCAGGGCAAGCCCGTTGTCGACCATCTCAGGCAGCGCACGCGAATACCGGTATGCCGTCACGTAGGACGTGCTCGCGGGGATCACGAAGTCGGCCAATGGCGCGGCGTCGAATCGTTGTGACGCCGGCGGGTTGGCGACGTAGCCGCGATAGGAGATGGCGTTTCCGAGGCCGAGTGCCTCTCTCCCGGCAGTGGGCAACGTCGTGCCCGCCAGCAGCAGTGCGAGCGCCGTCAGAAGCAGCAGACGCTCGCGCGATGGCCAGGGCTGCCCCGCTGACGGGCCGGCGCCGTCCGCCGCGCCGTCACCGCCTGCCCAGCGCGGCAGTCGTGGTCCGACGAACGCGACGACGAGCAATGGGATCACCACGAGTGCCGGCAGGTCATTGCGTTCGGGAGCGTCACCAGCCGAGATCAGGATGCTCGAGCCAAGCACGTACGCGCCGGCGATCAGCAGGCACGTCACCGGCCGCATCCGTTCGACACCGCGGCGGGCCATGACAAAGATCAGCCCCCCGAGGACACCCGTCACCACGATGACGGGGAAAGTCCACTTCAGGGTATGCGCGAGCATTCCTTCGCGCTGGCCGGCGACCTGGACCGCCGCCGCCTGCAGCAGGTCGCCGATGTATGCCGTGGTGTGGGTATTGAACAGCAACCGGGCCGCCACGGCGACGGCCAGGAAGCCGCCGGCCGCGGCGATTGCGAGGCGCCTGCTTCGCGGCAGCGAAGACAGGGCCAATCCGAGCGCCACCGCGGCGGCGGCGGCCAGGAAGAAGGTGATCTTGTCGTAGAAGATGAGCCCGAGCAGGAGTCCGAGCAGCAATCCGTCTGCCACCTGCGCGCGCGAATCCGCCGGGCGCGTGCGCCTGGGCAGCAGGACCAGCAGCAGCAGCGACGAGTAGAGCAGCCAGCCGTCCCGGTTGTAGAGCATCGCGTAGCTCATCTGCGATTGCGAGAACCCGAGCGGGCGGACCCCTACGGCGAGCAGCGCCATGAACACGGTGAATCCCGCGGCGTACGGGTGCGGCAGCCGGCGTGAGCTGACGATCCACCCAAGCGCGGAGGCGATCACCAGGAATATCACCTGGCTGTAGGTCACGGCTTCCAGCGATGGGGCCCGCTCCAGGTGCATGCCGAGCGCCACAAGGCCGTACACGAGCGGTCCGATCGGATTGGAGAAGTCGGCGCCAGGCGCCTGTCCCTCGTAGATCCGGTAACCGCCATTGAGCAGCGTGAAGACGTCCCAGGGGCCGACGATCGCCGACGGCCCGATCCACAGCGACAGTCCGCCGATCCCCGCGACGCAGCATACGGCCGACATCAGCCAGCCGCGCGACTTCAGCCAGCCGCGCGACGGCTGCGGCCGCGGGGCGGCGTGCCGTCCCCGGGCAACCGCGGGCCGGGCAGCAGCGGCTGTGAGCAGGCCATCGGCCGATGCGAGCGGATAGCCGCCGGAGCCGGGAACGGCCCCGGCCAGAGCCTCGTCCGGCTCGTCGTGTCGGTTACCCCGCACGGGACCCCCTCGGCTACAAGGATCGCTTGTCGTGAGCGATGCCATCTATGAGCGCGGACTCCGGGCCCGTCTGGCGCGCCGCGAGACTTCCCGCTGACAACAAGACCAGCACCGGCTGGCCGTGATACAACGGCGCGTCCTGATTCGCCCTCGTTGAACAGGTCCGTAACCCGGGGTGCGCCATGCCGGCGTGCCCCCGCGCGGGCCCGCGGTCCCCTCCGTTAGGCTCCATACCGGAAACCGGAAGCTTAAGGAACCTCAAGACAGGCAAGGAGCCCGCAGTGGCGTCTATCGAAGCGGTGCATGCCAGGCAGATCCTGGACTCGAGGGGAAACCCGACCCTTGAGGTGGAGGTCGTTCTCGACGACGGTTCCGTCGGCCGGGCGGGCGTGCCCAGTGGCGCGTCCACCGGCGCGTTCGAGGCTGTTGAGCTGCGGGACGGTGGCGCGGAGTTCGGGGGCAAGGCCGTCACCCGCGCCGTCGACGGCGTGGTCGACGAGATCCAGCCCGAACTGCTCGGCCATGAGGCCGATGATCAGCGACTGGTGGACCAGGCGCTGATCGACCTGGACCGGACGCCGGTCAAGTCGCGGCTCGGCGCCAACGCCATCGTCGGGGTGTCCATGGCGGTGGCGCGTGCCGCCGCCGAGTCCGCGGGCCTGCAGCTCTTCCGCTACGTTGGCGGCCCGAACGCGCACGTGCTGCCGGTGCCGATGATGAACATACTCAACGGCGGGGCGCACGCCGACTCCAACGTCGACATCCAGGAGTTCATGATCGCGCCGATAGGCGCGCCGACGTTCGCCGAGGCGCTCCGCTGGGGCGCGGAGACCTACCACGCGCTCAAGTCCGTCCTGAAGCAGCACGGGCTGTCCACGGGCGTCGGGGACGAGGGCGGCTTCGCGCCGGACCTTGAGCACAACCGGGCAGCGCTGGACCTGATCCTCGAGGCGATCGGCAAGGCCGGGTTCACCCCGGGCCGCGACGTCGCGCTTGCCGTGGACGCTGCGGCGACCGAGTTCTACCACGATGGCGGCTACGTCTTCGAGGGGAAGTCGCAGACCTCGCAGGAGATGACAGGCATCTACCGGGACTGGCTGGACAGCTACCCGCTTGTGTCGATCGAGGACCCGCTGGCGGAAGAGGACTGGGCCGGCTGGCAGGTGTTCACCGCGGCTGTCGGCGACCGGGTCCAGGTGGTTGGCGACGACATTTTCGTCACCAACCCCGAGCGGATCCGCCGCGGCATCGCGGAAAGGTCCGCGAACGGCCTGCTGGTCAAGGTGAACCAGATCGGGACCGTGACGGAGACTCTCGACGCGGTGGCACTCGCCCACCGCGCCGGGTTCGGGTGCATGATCAGCCACCGCTCGGGTGAAACAGACGACACGTTCATCGCGGACCTCGCGGTCGCGGTCAACGCCGGGCAGATCAAGACGGGCGCTCCGGCGCGCGGCGAGCGGGTCGCCAAGTACAACCAGCTACTGCGCATCGAAGAGCACCTCGGTGATGCCGCGAGCTACGCTGGCGCGTCCGCGTTCTGGAGGTTCGGCGCCGCCTGATGGCAGTACCACGCCAGCCTGCCTCGCCCGCGCAGGCCGCCGCGATGGCGGCGGCCGCGCGGTCCACTAGGCTGACCGGGCGGGCGGGGCTGCTCGCCGTGGTGATCTGCGCCATCGCGCTGAGCCTGGCCTACCCCGTCCGCGAGTACATCGCGCAGCGCCAGCAGATCGACCAGCTGCTTGCCCAGCAGCAGACGATTTCCGCGCAGGTCAAGGCGCTTGAAGAGCAGGACGCGAGGCTGAACCAGACCTGGTACGTCGAGCAGCAGGCCCGTGACGAGCTGCACATGTGCTTTCCCGGCGAGCAGTGCTATGAGGTGATTCCCGCACAGCCCCGTCCCGCCGCCGTGAGCGTCAGGAAGGCCGTGCCGCCGCAACCGTGGTACGCCAGGCTGTGGCAGTCGGTGCGGCGCGCGGCCGCCGAGCCAAGCCGGTGATCTCGCAGGCCGATGCCAGGACCGTCGCCGCGCAGCTTGGCCGCGCCCCGCGCGGACTGCGGGCGGTCGCGCACCGCTGCCCGTGCGGGCTCCCGGACGTGGTGGAGACGGCGCCGAGGCTGCCGGACGGCAGCCCGTTCCCGACGTTGTACTACCTCACCTGTCCGCGCGCGGTCGCGGCGCTGAGCGGCCTCGAGGCGGCGGGCATGATGCGGGAGATGACCGCGCGGCTCGCCGCTGACGGCGCGCTCCGCGCGGCCTGCGAGCATGCGCACCGCGATTATCTCGCCAGCCGGGACGCCGCCACCGGCGCCGGCATGGAACCGTTGCCACCGGGGACGCAAAGCGCCGGGGGCATGCCGGACCGGGTCAAGTGCCTGCACGCGCTGGCCGCGCACGAACTGGCCGTCCCCGGCGCGAACGTTTTCGGGCGCGAGGCGCTGGCCGCGGCCGGACAATGGTGGTCACGCGGCCCTTGCGTGGCCGCGCACGAGCAGCAGACGGAGGCGAAGTGATCAGGCGGGTGGCCGCGATCGACTGCGGGACGAACTCGATCCGGCTCCTGATTGCCGACGTGGAACCCGGGCGGGCGGTGCTGACCGACATCGCGCGCGAGATGAAGATCGTCCGGCTCGGCGAGGGCGTGGACCGGGCAGGCCGGCTGTCGGATGCCGCGCTTGACCGCACGATCGCCGCGCTGCGCGAGTACTCGGATCTGATCGACCGGCTGTCCCCGGCCGCGGTGCGGATGGTGGCGACCAGTGCCACCAGGGACGCCGAGAACTCTCAGGAATTCGTGGACCGGGTCAAGGAGGTGCTTGGCGTCGCTCCTGAGGTCGTGACGGGAGATGAGGAAGCCTGGCTGTCGTTCAGCGGAGCGACGCGGGAGCTGGCCGTCGCGCCGGGCCGGGACGGCGGCTGTGCGCCGCCCTACCTTGTCACCGACATCGGGGGCGGCTCCACCGAATTCGTTCTCGGCGGGCCGGCGGGAGTCACCGGCGCCCGTTCTGTGGATATCGGGTGCGTCCGGATGACCGAGCGGCACCTTCACGGGGACCCCCCGTCCCGCGCGGAGGTCGCGGCCGCGACCGCGGATATCGACCGCGCGCTCGCGCTTGTCGGCGACACCGTGCCGGCGCGCGCGGCGCGCACGCTGGTCGGCCTGGCCGGGTCGGTCACCACGGTCGCCGCCATCGCGCTCGGCCTGGAGCACTACGACGCCGCGCGCGTCCATCACTCGCGGACAACGGCCGCGCGGGTGCACGAGGTCAGCGGCGCGCTGCTCGGCCAGACCCGGGCCGGGCGGGCGGCTATCGCCGTCATGCATCCGGGCCGGGCCGACGTCATCGGCGCCGGCGCGCTGGTGCTCGACCGGATCATCACCCTGTTCGGATTCGCCGAGGTCCTGGCCAGCGAGCACGACATCCTTGATGGCATCGCATGGTCGCTGGTCCCGTAGCCCCGGGCAGCGGCTGGCCCGGCGACCCGGCCGATCCGGGCACGCCCGTCGCACGAAACCCCGCCGAAGTCCGCGAGCTCGCCGCCGGAGCGGCTTCGCTCGCCGAGCTGACCGCCCGGCAGTCGGTCTGCCGTGCATGCCCCCGGCTGGTCCGATGGCGGGAGGAGGTGGCGGCCGTCAGGCGCAGATCGTTCAGGGACGAGCAGTACTGGGGGCGTCCCGTGCCCGGCTGGGGGGAGCGCGCTCCTGCGGTCCTGATCGTGGGCCTCGCGCCCGCCGCCCATGGCGGGAACAGGACCGGGCGGATCTTCACCGGCGACCGCAGCGGCGATTTCCTGTTCGCGTCGCTGTACCGCAGCGGGCTGGCGAGTCAGCCTGCCAGCGTGTCCGCCGCGGACGGGCAGCGTCTGATCGGCGCGCGCATGGTCGCGACGGTCCGCTGCGCGCCGCCAGGCAACAAGCCCACGCCGGGGGAGCGTGACGCTTGCGTGCCCTGGCTCAGCGCCGAACTGCGCATGGTCGCCGCCAGCCTTCGCGTGATCGTGTGCCTTGGCGGATTCGCCTGGCAAGCCCTGTGGCAAGTGCTTGAAGGCGCGGGTTACGCGCCGCCCAGGCCGCGCCCGGCATTCGCGCATGGCGCGGAGGCAAGACTGCGATCGGCTGCGGGCGCGGACATGCTGCTAATCGGCTGCTATCACCCGAGTCAGCAGAACACATTCACGGGCCGGGTCACAGAAAATATGCTCGACGCGATTTTCGCCCGCGCCCGCGGCTATGCCGTCGGTCCCGTTGACTTAACGGGCTCGCGTCGGAGCATCTCGTCGACCTCGCCCGCGGCAAGCAGTTCCTTGATCCTGCGGAGCCGCACGAAGCGCGACGATAGAAAGTCCTCATAGCTCAGGTTATGCCTGGTGTAACTCTCGATCATTTCGCCGATACCATCGCTGACCCGCCAGCGGAGCCGGAGATCAGGAAAAGTATCGGTAAGCTTGGAGAAATCGACGCGATAGTCCCGCAGGTCGGGTCCGGCGTTATCTGACAAAGTGACAACCGAGCCCGGGATCGCCTCGCGGACCATGTCGGCGATATCCCGGACCTGAACATTGTCTTCGGTCCGGCCTACGTTGAATGCCTCGGCGTGAACGAGGTCGCGGGGCGCTTCGAGTACGGCCAGGAACGCGCGGCTTATGTCTTCTATGTGCACGACCGGGCGCCATGGGGTGCCATCGCTCTGCAGGCGTACCTCGCCAGTCGTCAGCGCGACAGCGGTCAGGTTGTTCACCACGATGTCCAGCCGAAGCCTGGGCGAGGCGCCGTAGGCTGTCGCGTTGCGCAGGTAGGTGGGGCTGAAGTTGTCGTCGGCGAGCTTGGAAAGCTCCTTCTCCGCGGCCACCTTGGTCTCACCGTACGGGGTCACCGGGAAGAAGCCGGCGTCCTCGGCCACCGCGGCGGAACCCGCGGCGCCGTAAAGACTGCACGAAGACGAGAACAGGAAGCGCGGCACGCCCGCCTGCCTGGCCGTACGCGCCAGGTGAACGGTGCCGTCAAGGTTCACCGAGTACGTCGCCGCCGGGTTGAGGTCGCCTAGCGGGTCGTTGGACAGCGCCGCGAGGCACAGCACCGCGTCATAGCCGGCCAGGTCACCCGCCGTGACATCGCGCATATCGGCCGCCGGCCGCGATCTCGCGTCCGCCGGAGCGGGACCCAGGTCGCAACCGTCATACAGGCCGAGGTCGAGGCCGTCGACCTCATGTCCGGCGCCACGCAGGAACGGGACAAGGACAGCGCCGATGTATCCGCCGTCGCCCGCGACGAGGACTCTCATCACACCTCCACGTGCACTGATGGGCTCGACGGCATACCAGCAGGCCCCTGGCCATGTTAGTAGATACCCGCCGCCGGCCGTGATACATGCCCGGTGCTCTGACCCGGGGACCTGCGTCCCGTGCGCGCCACTGGCTCGTACCGCGTTCCGGGCCAGATGCGCAGCTACCCCGGTTCTACCGGGCCAGATGCGCAGGTGCCCCAGTCACGTGAGGTTTCCCGGGGAAGATCCTGGCTGCTGGGAGGCCTTGTCGCGCTGGATACCGGGCATATCAGGCAGGATGTTTTCGTCATCAGGGTAAATGACGTGTAACTCCATTCGTGCGCTTCGGTCTCGCGATCAATATCGTCACAGATTTATCTAGCACCTCAGATAGCCCAGGTGCACCAGGACGCACACGAGCCGGATGCGGAACCGGGCGCGCCGCGGCGGGTACGGCCGGAGCGCTGGGGCCGTCGCGACGTGGGCTGATTACTATGAGCCTATCTCGCGCCCGGATTTGGTCACGCTCCGCAGTAGTGCTGGCTATTCATTTGGCGCCAAATCTTGCGCGCGTTTGGCAGCCTGGCTAAAAAATCCATGGGCACCGGATAGATAGCGGTAAACCGGGTTACTATTAAGGCGCCCCCGTAGCCCAAGGGCAGAGGCCGGCCCCCTAAAAGGGTCCGCAGTGTCGGTTCGAACCCGACCGGGGGCACCAATTAGTAAGCGATCTTTAGAGTCAACGACTGTGCATCTGCACTGCCGGCGGCATTTGCATATGCACGTCCAAAAGCAACGAAATGCACTGATTCGGTGCCGATCGGACAGGCTGCCGTGGCGTGGCTCGAACGTGGGCGGCGCGTGCCCGGAGGCAGGCACGCCGTCAGGACACGGACGCCGTCAACCAAGGGCACGGACGCCGTCGGGTGACGCCGTCGGGTGACAGGCGCGACGCCAGGACAGGTAAGCCGCCAGGACAAAGACGCCGCCGTCAGGACAGGGACGGGTCAGCGGGTAATGGTACACGGTTGACGGGCGCCTGCGCTCGGGGGGGGGGAGGGAGAGAGAGAGTCGCCGACGGCCAGGCAGGAGGACGGCTGGCGTGGGCAAATGCAGAGGATGCGGGCGGTCGTGCGGCCCGCGGCGGGGTTACGCGCCGGATAGGCGGAGGCGGCGCTGGATCTCGTACTCGTGGACGATGGCGGCGGCGTACCGGTCGCAGATTCCGTGCTCGTCGGCAAGCCAGTTGGCGCGCTCTTCGCGACGCAGGAAGGCAGGCCCCGATTCCAGGTGCCTGAACCACTCCGCGAGTTCGCGCCCCGTGACGAACGGGATGCGGGCGATGAGGCTCTTGTGCATGTCGGGCGAGTGCGTCAGCGACATTGGCACCTCCAGGGAAGCCGCTCTCTGTTGAGACTGCCTTACCGGAGGGTCCCTGACAAGACCCACACCGCAACCTTCCCGTAATGTCCTGTTTGGGCCGCGCTCAGCTGAGCCGCTCGAAGATCATCGCCATGCCCTGCCCGCCGCCGACGCACATGGTCTCCAGCCCGATGGTCTTGTCGTGGAACTGCAGGCTGTTCAGCAGTGTCGTGGTGATCCGCGCACCGGTCATGCCGAACGGGTGCCCGACCGCGATCGCCCCGCCGTTCACGTTCAGCCTTGCCAGGTCGATGCCGAGATCGGTGTACGACGGGATGACCTGCGCGGCGAACGCCTCGTTCATCTCCACCAGGTCGATGTCGGAGATCGCCATCCCGGCCCGCGCCAGGGCCTGCCGGGTCGCCGGCACCGGCCCGAGGCCCATGATCTCGGGAGACAGCGCGCTGACCCCAGTCGAGACGATGCGCGCCAAAGGCGTGATACCCAGCGACGCCGCCGTGACGTCGCTCATCACCACGACGGCCGCCGCGCCGTCGTTCAGCGGGCAGCAGTTGCCGGCGGTCACGGTGCCGTGCTCGCGGAAGGCCGGCTTGAGCGAGGCGACCTTCTCCAGCGTGGTGCCCGGCCGCGGGCCGTCGTCGGCCGACACGACATCCCCCGACGGCAGCGTCACCGGGGTGATCTCCCGCTGCCAGAACCCGTCGGCGAGCGCCTTCTCCGCGAGGTTCTGCGACCTGACCCCGAACTCGTCCTGTTCCAGCCGGCTGATGCCGCGCATCGCGGCCACGTTCTCCGCCGTCTGGCCCATGGCGATGTAGATGTCCGGCAGTTCACCGTCCGAGCGCGGGTCGTGCCACCGTGCCGCCGAAGCCCCGGCGGTCGCCGTGGTGCGGGCCTCAGCGGCGTCGAACGCCGGGTTCTTGGTGTCCGGCAGGCTGTCGCTGCTGCCCTTCGCGAACCGGGACACGCACTCGACCCCGGCCGAGATGAACACGTCACCCTCGCCGGCCTTGATCGCGTGGTACGCCATCCGGGTAGTCTGCAGCGACGACGAGCAGTACCTGTTAACCGTGGTTCCCGGGAGGTTGTCGTAGCCGAGCAGTACCGTCACGACGCGGGCCATGTTGAATCCCTGCTCGCCGCCGGGCAGGCCGCAGCCGAGCATGAGGTCATCGATGTCCGCCGGGTCCAGTTGCGGCACCTTCGCCAGCGCCGCGCGCACGATCTGCACGGTCAGATCGTCCGGCCGGATGGTGGTGAGCGAACCCTTGAACGCCCGGCCGATCGGCGAACGGGCGGTTGCGACGACGACTGCCTCCGGCATGACGACCTCCAGGTAAAAGCGTGTCATCAACACGTTAACAGTCCGCGCGGAGGCTACTGTCATGCCAGGGGAGTGGAGGACCCATGCAGGTATTTGACTCGCTGACCCAGTTGATGGGCGGCACCCCGCTGGTCCGGCTGGCCGCCGTGACCCGCGGCATCGCGCGAACGAACGACGTGCTCGCCAAGATTGAGTACCTGAACCCTGGCGGCTCGGTGAAGGACCGGATAGCGCTGCGGATGATCGAGACCGCGGAACGACAGGGCAAGCTCCGGCCGGGCGGCACGATCATCGAGCCCACGTCGGGCAACACCGGGGTCGGACTGGCGATCGTCGCCCAGGCCCGCGGCTACCGGTGCGTGTTCGTGTGCCCGGACAAGGTGGCCCAGGACAAGATCAG
>DAHVAN010000229.1 GCA_027314595.1 Actinomycetota bacterium
CGCCGCCGTCGGCGGCCCCAGCGCCCCTGGCGCCACCGGCGCCACCGCTGGCGCCCGCCGAGCAGCCGGCCGCTAGCGGTCCGCTCACCCCACTGTCCCAGCCCGGCCAGGACGCGCTGTACGCACCGGCCCTGGCCAGCCCGGCGCCTCCGGTGTCCGCTCCGTCTGCGGCGACATCCGCGCCCACGGCGCCCGCGCCTTCGGCGGCACGGTCAGGCGCGGCGGCCGGCCCTGGGACCCTGCCCGGCGCGCTTGGCAAGCTGACCGGCGCGGTGCGGGGCCGGCGGGCGGCGCGCAAGCCCCGGATCGCCATGTCGGCGGTCTTCGCCGACCTGGTCGACATGGCGGACATCTCCCGGTCCGCCTACGCGGTCGACGAGGAAGTCACGGGCGCGATGTGCCTGTTCAAGACCGACGGCGGCTACGAGGTGTTCAGTTGCGCCGAAGACGCGCGGCACGAGGTGCGCTTCTTCGAGGACGAGGAGGCGGCGTACTTCTACCTGTTCGGGGTGCTGGCAGCGGAGGCCGTGCGCAACGGCCGCCTGAGCCCGCGCCGGGGCTGAGCCCGTTCCGGCACCTGGGGCGAGCCCGGCGTCTGAGCCGCGCCAGCCAGCGACGATCACGGAAAGCAACATTGCAGAAAACTTACAAGCTCCAAGTAAATGACCAAAAACCGTCGCGCCAACCACTCAGCTGCGGCTAAAGTCTAAATCGCCGGCGGGGCTGACGGTCCCCCGCTCCCCAAGCAGCCTCGCCGGCCCGCCCCCAAAACCGCCGCCTCGGGGCTCCGCGAACCGCTTCTCGTATCACTCCACGGGACTTAAACCCGCAGCGCAGCATGGGTAGCAGAAATTGCCTGTGGCTCCGCTTCGAACGCGTTTCCCCTCGCATATCGCCTGCCACGAAAAAGTGGCTAATTCACGACGCCAGGGAAAACCAGGATCGAATTATAAAACCGGCCGAATCGTGGTTCACCGCGACACGGTAGGTTGATCTGGTGGTCACTGCTCAACATCCGGCGATCGCCCCCGTCGAGGTGCCGGGCATCGCCAGCCTCGCGGTCCGTGACCTGCTGCACGGCCCGCACCAGGCAGGCAGGGTGCTGGCCGTCGTGCAGGGGACGATCATCGCCGAGTTCGCCGGCGCACGCCGTGAGCCACGGGTGATCGCGATTTCCGCTCCGGACGCGGTGCGGTTGCCCAATGCCGTGATCGCCAGCATTCCAGCGGTCCCCGCGGCCGGGCCGGCAACCTGGACGGCGCGCCCATCAACTGACACAAACGACACGAAAACTGCGAAAACCATCCGGGCCGCGAACATGGTCAGCACCGGCGGCGGCACTATCCGCGTCGGCGGCCTCGCCGTCAAGGCGCTCCGCTGGTGGGATCCGTCCCCGGTCTTCGGCCCGCTGTCCCGGGGGCGCCTTGACCACGGCGCCGCCGTCCTGTCGCGGGTGTGCAGGCAGGCCAGCCCGGGGCCGACCCTGGCAGAGCATGACGGGGTCAAGGCGCTTTCGGCGTGCTGCGCGGCCGGCGACCTGGCAAGCGCCGTCGAGCAGGCCGAACGGCTGGTCGGGCTCGGCGCGGGCCTCGTACCCGGCGGCGACGGGGTGCTGTGCGGCCTGCTGCTCGCGCTGCGCCTGCTCGGCGGCGCGATTCCCGGCGGCAACCGGGCCGTGTGGCTCGCCGACTGGCTGAGCGCCGCGGTCACGAGCTACGCCTCGGAACGCACGACGCCGCTGGCCGCGTCGCTGCTGCACTGCGCGGCGCGCGGGCAGGGTCCGGCCGAGGTCGCCGCGGTGCTGCACGGCGTGGCCGGGGAAGACCCGGTGGAGCCCGCCGCGCGCAGGCTGCTGGCCGCCAGGACCGCCACCGCCGTCGGGACCGCGGACCTCGCCTGGGGATTGATGGCCGGCTGCCGCGCCGCACAGGCGTTGTCCGTATCCTGAACCGCATGACGATCCCGCTTACTGGAACCCAGTACGAAATCGAGGCCGGCGACTACCGTGCCACAGTGACCGAGCTCGGGGCCGGCCTGCGGGAACTTAGCCACGCGGGCACGCCGCTCGTGACCACGTTCGACGCCGACCAGTTGCCGCCGCACGGGTCCGGCCAGCTCCTCGCGCCGTGGCCCAACCGCGTCGACGGCGGCGCATACACCTTCGACGGCGCCGAACACCAGCTCGCCCTTTCCGAGCCGGCCCGCGCGAACGCGATCCACGGCCTGACCCGCTGGATCGCATGGACCCGGGTCGCCCATGAGCGCGGCGAGGTGACGCTGCGCAGCGTGCCGCACGGCCACCAGGGTTACCCCTTCGCCGTGCAGGTCGACGTCACCTACCTGGTGAACGCCGGCTCCGGGCTGCACGTCACCATCACCGCGGTCAACAAGGGCAGCCGCCCGGCTCCCTGGGGCGTCGGCCAGCACCCGTACCTGACGGTGGCCACGCCGGCGGTCGATGACTGCGTGCTGACCCTGCCCGCCGGCCGCTGGCTGCCCGTCGACGACCGCGGCATCCCGTCCGGCGCGGCGCGTGACGTGGCGGGGACCGAATTCGACTTCCGCTCCGCTCGCAAGCTCGCCGACACCGAGCTCGACCACGCGTTCACCGGCCTGTGCCGCGGGGCGGACGGCCTGGCCTGGGTCCGGCTCGAGGCGGGCGGCGTGAGCACCGCGCTGTGGGCCGACGCCGGCTACCGCTGGCTGCAGGTCTTCACCGGCGACCCGCTCGAGCCCGAGCACCGCCGCACCGCGCTGGCCGTCGAGCCGATGACCTGCCCGCCCAACGCGTTCGTGAGCGGCGAGGACCTGCTCGTGCTCCAGCCGGGGGAAACCGTGAGCTGCCGGTGGGGGATCAGGACTTTTCCTCCGAACGGACCGCGCTGACTCCCCTCACCCGGGCCAGGTCTTCCGGGGTGTCGACGTCGTAGGCGCTTCCCGTGTCAGCGCACTCGATGAGCGTGACGAGTTCGGGGTGAGCGCGCAGGAACGGCCGGGCCCCGGTGTCCCCGGTGGCCAGCTCGAGCACCGATTCCCAGTGCTCGCGCGCGATCAGCACGGGATTTCGCGGCTCGCCGCCGTAGGCGGCGACCGCGACGCCGGCCCCGTCCCGGTACGCCGCGATCAGCCTGCGCACCGCCTCGGCTCCGACCAGCGGCTGATCCGCGAGCGCCAGCACCGCGGCCCCGCAGCCGGCGCCGAGGGCGCGCAGCCCTGCCGCGAGCGAGGATCCCATGCCGGTCCGCCAGTCCGGATTGGCCACGGCATGCGCCCCCGCCATCGACAGCGGGACCGCACCGGTCACGACAAGCACGGGATCGGCGCCGCCGTCGCGAAGCAGGGCGACGCCGCGCTCGGCGAGCGTCCGCCCGCCCAGCTCCACGAGCGCCTTCGGCCGGCCGAGCCGGGATCCCTCCCCCGCCGCGAGCAGGACCCCCGCGACCCGCGCCGTCACCGCGCGGGCCCCGGGCCAGGCGGCACGGTCCGCGTCCGTCCCCGCCACCGCGCGGGCCCGCTGCCCGCCAGCCGAATCCCCGTCACGCCCCCACGGTACGCCGGCCGCGGCCGGATATCCGCCCGGCGTGTCGGGCTGTCTGCGCGTCTGGCCCAGACTATTCGGGCCGGACGCGCATCTGGCCCGGGTCGAGGGGGGCGCTGCGGCGGCCAGAGCGTTACGGGTGAGTGCTCTCGTGGTGGATGCGGCCCCCGGTTTCGGTGAGGGCGCGGCCGCTGCCGCCCCAGCGGAGCTGGATCAGTTCGGCGGCGATGGAGACCGCGGTCTCCTCCGGGGTACGGGCGCCGAGGTCGAGGCCGACCGGCGAGCGGAGCCGCGATAGCTCGTCCCCGGTCATGCCGACGGCGCGCAGCCGGGCGAGGCGGTCCTCGTGCGTCCGCCGCGAGCCCATCGCGCCGATGTACCCGGCGGGGGTGCGCAGCGCGACCTCCAGGACGGGCACGTCGAACTTCGGGTCGTGGGTGAGCACGCAGATCACCGTGCGCGCGTCTACCTCGACTCCGCCGAGGAACCGGTGCGGCCAGTCGACGACCACCTCGTCGGCGTCGGGGAACCGGGACCTGGTGGCGAACACCTGCCTGGCGTCGCACACGGTCACGTGGTAGCCGAGGAACTTGCCGACCCGGGCCACGGCCGCGGCGAAGTCGATCGCGCCGAACACCAGCATCCGCGGCGGCGGCGCGAACGAGTTCACGAACACGCTCAGCTCGTCGCCGCGCCGCTCGCCGTGCTCGCCGTAGTGCCGGGTACCGGTCAGCCCCTGCGCGAGCATGCCGCGAACGTCGTCGTCGGCCGCGGCGTCAAGCCGCTCGCCGGCCCCGAGGCTGCCGGTGCCCGCCCGGCCGGCGTCGCCCCAGATCACCCGCCGCGCGCCAACCTGCCCGGGCCCGGCGATCACCGTGGCCACGGCCACCGGCTCGCCCCGTTCCACCGCCGCAGCGATCTCACCAAGCTCGGGGAAGGTCTGCTTGCTGACCGGCTCGACGAAGATGTCCAGGATTCCCCCGCAGGTCAGGCCGACCGCGAACGCGTCGTCGTCGCTGACCCCGTAGGTGTGAAGCACCGGCTCGCCGGTGGCGGACACCTCGGCGGACAGCTCGTAGACGGCGCCCTCGACGCACCCGCCCGACACGCTGCCGATCACCTGCCCGTCGGCCGCCACCGCAAGGGCCGCCCCGGGGTCGCGCGGCGCGCTCCGGAACGTCCGCACCACGGTCGCCAGCCCGAACGCCTCGTCGTCCGCCCACCACTTGGTGATCGTGCTCAGGATGTCGCGCACTTGCCCACCTCAAGTCCTTGGTCTTTCGGGAAACGCTACGCCAGATCCCGCTATGCCCCGGTCGGGGAGGCGGGGGGCCGCCGGAGGCCAGCGCTATTCGACGATCTTGGAGATCGGGATCTCCAGGATGTCCTGCGCCCCCGCCGCCTTCAGGGCGGGAATCAGCGTGTTGACCCCCTGCTTGGGCACCACGGTCTCGACCGCGTTCATGTCGCTGGACGCCAGCGCGGTGACCGTAGGCGAGGACATGGCGGGCAGCATCCGCGTCACCGCCGCGAGCTTGCCGGCGGGCACGTTGAGCTTGAGCAGCACGTTGCGCCGCGCCTGGATGACACCGCGCAGCAGCAGCGCGACGTCCTCCATCGCGGCGCGTTTTCCGGCGTCCGCGTACGCGGCCGCGTTCGTGATCAGCTCGGTGTAGCTGGTCAGCAGCGTGTCCAGGATGCGCAGCCCGTTCTTGCGCAGCGACGACCCCGTCTCGGTGAGGTCGACGATCGCGTCCACGATGTCCGGCACCTTGGCCTCGGTGGCTCCGTAGGACCGGATCACCACGGCCTTGACGCCGCGCTCGGCGAGGAACCGCTCGGTCAGTTCCGGGTACTCGGTGGAGATCCTGATGCCGTCGGGCAGGCCGGCGACGGTCTGCCACGGCGCGTCCTGCGGCACGGCGAGCACGATGCGCGCCGGGTTGGACGTGACCTTGGAGTAGTGCAGTTCGCCGAGGGAGACGACCTCCGCCCCCGCCTCGGTGATCAGGTCGCGCCCGGTGATGCCCAGATCGAACAGGCCGCGTTCCACGTAGGCCGGGATCTCCTGCGGGCGCAGGATGCGCACCCGGTCGATGCGCGGGTCGTCGATCGAGGCGTGGTAGTCGCGTTCTGACCCGCGCAGCACGGTCAGGTCGGCGGCGTCGAACAGGTCGAGGGTGGCCCGCTCGAGCGAGCCCTTGGGCAGTACCAGTGAGAGCATGGAGAAAATCCTTCTTCATCCCGAACGGACGGTGGCGACTGTCAAAAGACAAGCGCCGCGCCACCCCGGCTACGCGCATGGAAGCACAAGCACCCGAACGGAGGGTGAAACGGGGCGGAACGCGGCGCGGCTAATGTCGCGACGTGCTGGTCGGCTCCGCCTGCCCGGCGGGACGGCCGCAGCGGATAGAGCGCAGCAGGAGCGCGGTGTCGAGCGCCGCCACGACCGCCTCCCATCCCTTGTCCTCGCCGCTGTCCGGCAGCCCGCACCGATCGCGGGCCTCCGCAAGCGTGTTACAGGTTAGCACGCCGTTGCCGACCGGGGTTCCGGCGTCCAGCGCCACCCGGGTCAGCCCGGCGGTGACGGCGTCGCAGACGTACTCGAAGTGCGGCGTGCCGCCGCGGATCACCGCGCCGAGGCAGGCCACGGCGTCGTAGTTCCTGGCGAGCTCCGCGGCGACGACGGGAAGCTCGACCGCGCCCGCGACCCGGACGACGAGCGGGTCCTCGACGCCGCAGGCCTTCGCCGCGGCGGCGGCCCTGTGGACCAGGGAATCGGTGATCTCCGCGTGCCACCGCGTGCCCGCGATGGCCAGCGTCAGGCCGGCGGCCTCCACGGTGCCGGGCTGCGGCCGCCCTTGGCCGCTCATGGCGCGGCTCGCGCCGGGGCGGGGCTCATCCGGCCTTCTCCCCCTGTGACGGGAACGATCGTGGCGGCAGTAGCCACGTGCCCGTTCGGCACAAAGGTGTTCGACGGGGGGTCCGGGGGGGCGTCCCCCCGGACTAGCAGGGTGATCTGATGGCCGAGGCGGTCCCGCTTGGCGGTCAGGTACCGGAGGTTGTGCGGGGTGGTCAGCGGGGGCAGCGGGATGCGTGTCACGCCGAAGCCGTGGTCGGCGAGGGCGCTGACCTTGGCGGGGTTGTTGGTCAGCAGCCGCACCGAGCGCACGCCGAGGTCGGTGAGCAGCGCGGCGGCCACCGAGTACTCGCGCGCGTCCACCGGCAGGCCGAGCTCGAGGTTCGCGTCCACGGTGTCGGCACCGGCGTCCTGCAGCTCGTAGGCCTGCAGCTTGCTCAGCAGCCCGATGCCGCGGCCCTCGTGACCGCGCAGGTAGAGCACCACGCCGCGGCCGCGCTCGGCGATCGCGGCCATCGCCGCGTCGAGCTGCGCGCCGCAGTCGCAGCGCTGGGAGCCGAGGACGTCGCCGGTGAGGCATTCGGAGTGCACCCGGGTCAGCACGTCGGCGCCGTCGCCGATGTCGCCGAGGACGAGCGCGAGATGTTCGGCGTGGTCGATGTCGCTGCGGTAGCCGTAGGCGCGCCACCGGCCGTGGGCGTTCGGGATCTGGGTCCGCGCGACCCGCGTGACCAGGCGCTCGGTGCGGCGGCGGTAGTCCACGAGCTGCTCGATCGAGATCAGCGCCAGGCCGTGCTCGTCGGCGAACTCCCTGAGGGCGGGCAGCCGCATCATGGTGCCGTCGTCGTTGACGACCTCGGCAAGCACGCCGGCCGGCGGCAGGCCCGCGAGCCTGGCCAGGTCCACGGCGGCCTCGGTGTGCCCCTGGCGGGTGAGCACGCCGCCTTCGGCGTACCGCAGCGGGAAGATGTGCCCGGGGCGCACGAAGTCCCGCGCCTGGGCGTCCGGGTCGGCCAGGCGCCTGATGGTCGTCGTCCTGTCGGCGGCGGAGATGCCGGTGGTCACGTCGTCCCTGGCGTCCACGGTGACGGTGAACGCGGTGCGCATATGCTCGTTGTTCTGCGTGGTCATCAGCGGGAGGTTCAGCCGGTCCAGGTCCTCGCCGGGCATCGGCGCGCAGATGACCCCGCTGGTGTACCGGATCATGAACGCGAGCAATTCGGGGGTCGCCTTGCTGGCGGCGATGATGATGTCGCCCTCGTTCTCCCTGTCGGCGTCGTCCACCACGACGACGGGACGGCCGGCGGCGATGGCCTCGATCGCGCGGGCGACCTCGTCCAGGGGGACCGCTGCCCGGGCCGCGGTTTCGGTCTCGATGCTCACCTGGCGCCTCCGATCAGCTTCTCCACGTACTTCGCGATCACGTCGACCTCCAGGTTGACCGTCTCGCCCGGATGCTTGATGCCGAGCGTCGTGCGCTCGAGCGTCTCCGGTATCAGGCTCACTTCGAACCAGTCGCTCGACACCTCCGAGACGGTGAGGCTGACGCCGTCGACGGCGATGGAGCCCTTGTGCACGACGTACCTGGCCAGGCCGGGCGGCAGGGTGATCCGGACGACCTCCCAGCGCTCCCGCGATTGGCGGCGGGCAATGGCGGCCACCTCGTCGACGTGGCCCTGGACGAGGTGGCCGCCGAGCCGTCCTTCGGGGCGGACCGGACGCTCGAGGTTGACCTTCATGCCGGGGACCATGGCGGCGAGGCTGGACCGCTTGAGGGTCTCCCCCATGACGTCGGCGGTGAACCCGCGGGGAACGAGCCCGGTGACGGTCAGGCAGACGCCGTTGACCGCTATGGAGTCTCCCGGGGTGGCGTCATCGGTGACCTTGGCACTGCGAATGGCGACCCGGGCGAAGTCGCCCAGGTGCTCGACCGCCTCGACCTCGCCGAGGTCCTCCACGATCCCGGTGAACATCCGCGTCCTCCTCCCGGTCCGTACTCCGGGGGGACGCGGGACGGGTCCCGGCGACTGCCTGCCCCGCGCGGCTTGCGCGCCCCTGAGGGCGATCCGCCATCGCGGGGCCGGCCGGCCGGCCGACCGCGCGCGTGCTGCCTCCCATCCGGACTTTAACCGTCGGTCCCGGAATTCCACCGGATCAGCCGGCCGCGGTAACGGCCAGGTCGCGGACTTTCACCGCCGGTTCGGAGTTACACCGACCCCGGAGCACGCTTGCTTCGTCAACTATTTTGCCATACCGGCTATTCCATCGATAGGGCGGGCTCCGGACATGACTGTGAGCCTCGCCACATTCCGGACATACCGGGTACGCGTGACGTCTGCACGGACGTCGCCGGCGTCCCGGCCGCATCAGCGGGCCGGGCGCGTTCTTGGCCGGCTGCGCAGCCGCCCCAGTTCTACCGGGCCAGGTGCGCGGATGCCCCAGTTGCCGGCAGGCGGCCCAGGCAAGAATGCTGGCGCTGGTGAAACCGCTAGCGCCCGCGCGCCCGTCTAAGGGATGGTCCGCAGAAACGAGGCACTCACATGATCACACGACGCGCTCGAGCCAGCCGGGTCAAGCTGCTCGCGTCAGCCCCCCTGCTCGCGCTGGTCACGCTTGCCGCCGGATGCGGGACTGCGTCGACTCCGCCGTCCGGGAGCGGGACCGGGACCCGCCCCCCGTCCGCGACCGGAACTGCTCCCGCCACAACCCCGGCCTCCCCGGCCTCCCCGGGCTCGCCGGCCCCCGTGCCGACCACGACCGGCGGGACCATTACCCCCGGGGTGCCGTCCTGTTCCGGCTGGCCGTCCAAGGCGGTGCACGGGGCGCTGCCCGCGTCCTTCGTCCCGGTGGCGGTGCTGCGGTGCGTGTCCTCCTACCAGACGGTCCCCGGCAAAGGCCAGTGGCTGGCCGAGACCCTGGAGCGGGCCGACACCGGCCTGGCGCCGCTGATCGCCGCGCTGCGACGGCCGCCGGGCCAGCGTGCGCCCGGAGTCATGTGCCCCGACCTGGCGATGGTGCCGCCGCAGATCGCGCTGATCGGCGCCAACGCAAGCGCGCTCATTCCGAGGCTCCCGCTTGACGGCTGCGGCATCATCCAGCAGCAGGTGCTCGGCGCGCTGGCCGCTTTGCCCTGGAAGCCGGTGTCGGTGCGGCTGATCTCGCAAGTCCAGACGCAGGCGCAGGTCGGGAGCGGCTGCACGTCCATGGTCGAGGACCCGTTCCTCGTCTACGGTTCGCCTCGCTCCTCCCCTGGCGGCGATGTCTACACGACGCGCCCGGCGTCGCTGCGGATCTGCGTGTACTCCTCGGCCGGCACGAACGCATCCCAGTTCCTGCGCGCCGCCACGGTCACGGGGGCTACGGAGAACGTCCTGCTCGCAGGCCTGTCAGGAGCCAGGGGCAGCAGCTTGTGCACGCTGCCGCACCCGATGTTCGCCGTCGTCCAGGGCGAGGGCGCCCGTGCTTGCCTGGTCTACGTCGAACTGGGCGGCTGCCACCGCGTGCTCCGCTACGTGACCGGGAGCACCGGGCTCATGGGCTTGTCGACAGGACAGGCGAGCCCCCAGGCGGTGGCGGTCATCGAGCGGGTCACCCGCCCCGAGTCCTGATCCTCGCGCCCGGGGAACAGGCCACCAGGATCAAGTTTCGCGGCAAAACCCGCGGAAAAGTTGTTGGCGCCGGGCGGGTTCGCTCCTCCTATAGGTGATGGGCGGGACCGGCGGGGCGCCGGGCCGGCGGACGGCGCGCAGG
>DAHVAN010000238.1 GCA_027314595.1 Actinomycetota bacterium
GCCGTGTCCGGGTCGAGCAGGCAGCCAGGCGGCTGTACCAGTTCCGCCGCGTCCTGCACGCCCGGGGCCGGGCGGCCCGGCCGGAGGCCCTGGCGGCCCGGCGTGCCCGTGCCGCCGAGCGCCGCGCGCACGCCGCCCTCATCCGCGCCGGCTTCAGCGGCGACCAGGCCGTCGCCGCCGACGTGCTCCGCCACGTCCAGGTGCTCACCCAGACCGCGCACCTGGCCCTGCTCGACTACGCCACCGCCGGCCCGGCCCGCGACGTCATCGCCGGCCTGATCACCGCCGCCCCGGCTGCGCCGCCCCTGCCGGCCGCCGCCCCGGGCGCCGCGCCCGGGAACCTCCCTCCCGCCCCCGCCGCCAGCGGCCCACTGCCCGGACCCGCGCCGGAGCGGGAGGCAGAGCCCGACGGCCGCGGGCAAGATGACGACAGCCCCGATGCGGGCCTCGACGGCGAGATCGTCGGCGCCGCCGCCGCCATCCTGGCCGGCGCCGCCCGGCGCGGCGAGCGCCTCAGCCAGAAGGCGCTCGGCGCCATGCTCCGCCAGGCCGGCCATCGCGTCGCCAACGAAAGCCTGGGCGCGCTGCTGGCCGCCGCCTCCGGCCAGGCCGGCACCAGCGCACCGCCCGGACCCGAAGGGGCACCAGGCGAGCCCGCCGCTGAACACCCGGTCAACGGCAACAGCACGGCCCTCGCCGCCCGGCTGCGGCTGCCCGGACACGAACCCGGCCCCGACAGCCTGCCCGGAGACCAGCGATGACCCCGCCGCACCCCGCCGGGCCGGCAGGGGAAGACGAGGCGCAGCAGAAGCTGACCGCGCTCCGCACCCGCCTGCACGCCGGCGCGCAGGCGCTGCGCACCCCCGGCGACTGGGCAGCGCTGCTGCGCACGACGGCGCTCATGCCGGAACAGGACTTCGCGAACACCCTGCTCGTCGCCGCCCAGGTACCCGGCGCCGTCATGGTCCGCGACTACGAACGGTGGGCCAAGGCCGGACGGCAGGTCCGCCGCGGCGAAAAGGGCATCGAGACCTTCGACGTCCCGCCCCGCCCCGCCCCCCGGCGTCCGCAAGACGACCGTGAACCCGGTGACGACCAGCCGCTGCCGACCTGGCGCGATGCCACCCGGACCGCCTACGTCTGGGACGTGTCGCAGACCACCGGGCCGCCAGCCACGGTCCCGGTCGGCCCGCCACCGCCCGACCCCGCCCCGGCGGGCCTGTGGGACGCGCTGTGCTGGCTCGCGCGCCGCGAGGGATTCGCCGTCGAGCAGGAGCACGGCGCCCCGGCCGACGGGACCGTCTTCTGGACCGCGCGCCGCATCCGGGTCCTTCCGGCCCTGAGCGCGCAGGAGGCTGTCTGGGCGCTGGCGCACCAGCTCGGCCACGTCCTGCTGCACGACCAGCCTGGCGGCCACCCGCCCGGGACGACCACCACCGGCTGCACCGGGCTGCGCAAGGCCGAAGCCGACTCCGTCGCCTACGTCACCTGCGCCCGCTACGGCCTCACCCCCGCCGGGCAGCTCGCCTACCCCGAAAGCTGGGCCGGCCGCGACCCCCGCGCTCAGCCCGCCGCAGCCGTGCTGTCCGCTGGGCACCGCATCACCACCGCCGCCGCCGGCGTCATCCGGCGCACCGACCGCATCCTGCGCGGCGACGACCCCGCCCCGGCCGTCCCGGCACCCGCGCCCCGCCCTGCGGCAGCGGCCCGCCCGCGCCCCGTTCCGCCCGGCGCGGCCGCCACACCAGGCAGAGCCGCCAGCCGCCCCGCCGCCGGGCCGCCCCCGGACCCGCACCCGCGCACCAGGCGCATCCTCACCGAAACCCGGGACTTCTACGCCGGCCAGCTCGCCGGCAGCTGGGCGCCGGAGTACCTGGCCAGCCGCGGCATCAGCGCCGCCGTCGCCAGTGAGTGGCACATCGGGTACGCCCCGCCCGCGTGGACCGCTCTCACCGGCCACCTGCGCGGCCTCGGCTACGGCGATGACGAGATCCAGGCCGCAGGGGTCGCCAAGCCGTCTCGCCGGGGGACGCTCATCGACCGGTTCCGGGACAGGGTCATGCTCCCGGTCGACGACGAGCACGACCGGATCGCCGGGTTCATCGGCCGCGTCCACCCGGACCGCGATTCAGACGACGTGGCCCGGTACCTCAACAGCCCCGAGTCGGCCGTCTTCGACAAGGGCAGCCTGCTTTTCGGCCTGAGCCGGGGACGGGCGGCGCTGGCCCGGGGAGCGGTCCCCGCCGTGGTGGAGGGCCCGTTCGACGCGCTCGCGGTCACCCTCGCCGACCCCGCCCGGCACGTCGGGCTCGCCGCCTGCGGCACCGCCCTGACCAGGCAGCACGCCGAACTGCTCAGCCGCGCCGCCGACCTGCCCCGCACCGGCATCCTCGCCTGCTTCGACGCCGACAACGCCGGGCGCAAGGCCGCCGTCCGCGCCTACAGCCTTCTCCGCCCGCACACTTCGAAACTCCAGGCGGCCCGGCTCAACGCCAAGGACCCGGCCGCGATCTTCGCCCAGGACGGCCCGGCAACCCTCCGCGCTATCTTGCGCGAGCAACGCGAGCCGCTGTCCGCGCGGCTCATCGACGCCCGCATCGGCCAGTTCGAAAAGTACCTCGACCACACTGAAGGCATCTACCGGGCCATGCACAGCACGGCCGCGCTCATCGCGGAGCTGCTGCCCGGCCAGGCCGCAAAACTGGTCAGTCAGCTCACCGGGGGAAGGAACCTGGCCCTGGTCGACGACCTGGCCAACCCGGTCGAGATCCCCGAGCTGCCCCGGATCGCCGCCGCCCTGCCCGCCGAAACCGCCTACCAGGTCGTGCGCGCCGCCGTGAAGCTCGGCTTCGACGCCACCGAGGTCATGGCCGAAGTCGCCAACACCGTCACCCGGGACCGGGACGCACGTCCCCCAAAAGGCCGGGCACTGGCCCGGCACGGCACCCGTGAGCGCGCTCGGCCAGTGCCCGGCCCGGAGCCGGCCCGGCTCGCCGGCGCCAGCTTCCCGCTTCAGCCGCTGGCCCCGCCCGACATCGCAGCCCCTGCCGTCACAAGCCGGGTGCCTCGCCCGCAGGCCAGCGCCCCGCGGCGGTCAGCGCGCCGGTAACAGTACCTGGCCGGGCGGACTGCCGAGGCAGCCGGGGATCGCCTACGGTTGCCCGGGATGCGCGTCAAGTTCACCGGGCAACTATAGATACCGTCAGCGGAAAATCGGCTATTCAACTTTTGCCTTTGGGATGTGATAGTTGGCTTACAGGGTTTGGGGCTGCCCGGGTACCAGGAGGCTCGCATGGCGGTGCGGATCAAGCTCGGCGATTTTCAGTCGATCAGCGGCGACTGCCTCGGCAGGAACTACATCGGCTGCTTCCCGCGGATGAGCGAAGACGAGGCATGGCAGGCCGGACGCGGCGTGTGGAAGATGAACCGCTCGCGCGCCGCCGCCGAGCGGTTCGCCCTGGTCGCCGGCATGGGCAAGGTGCTCGCGGTCGCGGAGGTCGAAGGACTCACCCAGCACGGAGACCGGTTCGCCCTCGAAGGGCACCCGCTCACGGCCGGGCACCCGCTCCACGACGCCTACATCGGCCGCCCTGACCCGCTGGCCAACCAGTCGCAGAACTCCGTCACCTACGGCAGCCTGCCCGAAGAGGGACCGCTCCTCATCCGCCCGTGCGCCTGCGGCTGTGGCCAGGAAACTGCCCGCGACTTCGCGCAGGGCCACGACATGAAAGCAGTCCAGCAGCGAGTCCGCGAGTACTTCGGCGGGTCGGTCCTGGCCCTTGTCCGGTGGATCGACAGTGCCCACCCTCGCCCCGCGAGATAAGCGGGCCGGGGCGAGGAGTTCCGGCCGCAGGCCGGCCCCGGCGGTTACCAGGGCTGGCCAGGCGGCGGCGGGTAGTAAGGCTGGCCGCCCTGCGGCGGGTAGTAGACCGCCGGCGGGTATGCGGCGGGCGGTTCGCGGCGGGGCAGCCCGAAGGCGAGGATGAGGCCCGCCAGGAACCCGACGCCCGGGAAGAACACGTTGAAGAGGACCAGCCAGCCGAGGCCCTCAACGTTGCGGATCGAGCCGATGATGGTGGGCAGGAAGTACACCACGCCGAGCACGGCGATCAACGGGAACCAGAACCAGGGGCTTTGCGCGAGTGCGTTCATGTCTGCTGCCTCCCGGTAGTTATTGTCTCACCGGGAGGGCCGGGGACGCGAGGTTTTCGCCTGGCGGCCGTGCGGGACTGCGACGCGGCCGGCCGCCGCAGATCTCCGTTGCGGGCGGCGGCCCGGATGCCCTCGGCTGCCGTGCTGGGGAAGTTCTCGGCTGCGAGCCGGACCGCGGACCGGTCCAGGGGAACCCGCTCGCCCGCAGGGCTGTCCGGAACCGAGGCGGCGGCCGGGGGGCCGGCCGCCGCGCTGCCCGGTACTTCCGCCGGTCCGCCGTCCGGCTGGCCTGCCGAGACAGCGGCGGCGAGGTTCTGCCCGTCGGCGCGGGCACGCGCGGCACGGGCGCCGGTGTTCTCCTCACCGCGCGTGCGGGCCAGCCCGGTGATGACGTCGACGGGCAAGGTGGTCCTCACTTCCAGCTCCGTGAAAAGCTCGTCGAGGCTGAGCCGGGCGCCGCGCTCGGCCAGGGCGCGGGCTTGGATCTGCTCGGCCCATCGCAGCCCTTGCTGGTACATGGCCTGGTCAGCGTCCGTGCGGAAGCTGGCGCGGGGAGCGCTCGCGGCCCCGGCGGCGGGCCGGGACCCGGCGCCCGGGACGCCGGCCGTGACCGCCGGCCGCGGGGCGCCCGGCTGGCCAGGGCGCGCGTACGGCGCCATGGCGAACAGGGGCGCGGCCTCCCGCATCGCCTCCAGCGGCGCGGCGCCCTCAGCCCGGAGCCGGTCGTAGCGGTCCATCGCGTACGGGTGCAGCACCCGCATCCGCTCCTCGGCACCGCGCAGCGCCGAGGCCGCCTCGGGGATGTCGGCGTAGGGGGCGGCGCCGCCCCAGGCACGCCCGGCCGTGAGCAGGTCGGCCTGGGCCGGGAACCGCGGGTCGAGAGCCGGCGCCCACCGTGCCCTGGCGGCATCCCGGGCGGCGCGTTCCTGTTCCCGGATCGCCTCGCGCTGCTGCTCGTCGCGGGCGGCCTTCATCGCGGCGCGGCGCGCGTTGCGGCGCATGATGATCTCGTGGGCGCCGACGGCCATGGACGCCAGCTGCGCCGCTTGCCGGGAGGCGCTGCCGTACGCCTCGCCGAACGGGTTCTCGTGACGCGCGGACGGGTCGATCGTCATCGTCGTTCTCCTTCGGGTTGAGTTAACGGGTCTCGGGTTACCTGCCGCGGCGGCGGGCCGGCGCGGGAGCACGGGGGGCGGGCCGGCGCCCGGCCGGGGCAGCCGGGGCAGCCGGGTCGGGTCGGGGCGCGAACGGGAAAGACGCGCCCGCCAGCGCCGCCGGGCTCAGCGCCGGGCGCGGCCGGCCCAGCACTGGCCCGGTGCCAGGGGCGGCGGCATGCAGGTGCTGCGCGCTGCGCAGCGCCGCAGCGGCCTGGGCAGCGCGCTGCTGGACCTGCCGCAGCTCCGCGACCGCCTCGGCAAGCGATGCCAGCCGCAGCATCAGCACGACCGGGGCGAGGGACTGGTCTTTGGCCACGTAGGCATAAGCGGCGATCAGCCGGGCCGCGCGGCGCAGGCCGTTCCCGGCCGGGGTCGGTGCGGGGATACGCGCGTAGGGGGCGCGGGCGGCGCGGTCGAAGGCGTCGGCGGCCCGGCGCAGGGGGCGGCTGCGCAGCGCGGCGGCTGCCGCGTGCAGCGTGTCGGACGCAGCCCACGCCGCGTCAGCGGCGGCAGCCGGGTCGGTGCCGGCCAGCGCCCGGATCTGCGCGGCGGCCTCGTCGGCGGCCCGCCCGGCGTGGTCCCAGATCGCGTTCCGCTCGGCGGCGGTGAACGGGTCCCCGGGCACAGCGCCGGGGCCGGCCCAGCGGGAGCGGAGCTTGGGCCAGCTCAGGTCGGCGGCGAGCTTCCCGCCGCCGAACCACACCGGCCCGCCGTCCCGGCCAGTATCGCCGGGCAGCGCGACCGCGTACCCGGTGACCTGGCCTGGGTTCTGCGCGCTGAGCCGCGGCCGGACCAGGACCCCGGCCGCCTCCAGGCGGGCGAAGAACTCGGTGTCGCTCGACGCGCCGGCGGCAGCGGTGACGACCTGGCGGCGCAGCGTGACCCGAGGGGCCTCGTCCAGGCCGCGGCGGGCTGCCTTCTCGGTCTCGGCCCGCGACGGGCGCCGCGCGGCGGTGCTGTCCCCCGGCGCGGTGGATATGAGGCCGTAGCGTTCCTCGGCGGCCAGGCACGCGTCCCGCACCCGCTTCTTCTCGAATTCGAGCCGCCAGCGCCGGCCGTCCTGGCGGGCGAGCATCGCCACGATATGGATGTGGTCGGCCCCGTGCCGCACGGCGATCCACCGCACGCTGTCGTCTTCCTCGCCGTAGGCGGACAGGCCGGTGCGGTTCATCACGTCGCCGGCGATCTGCGCCCACTCGTCGTCGGACAGCGTCTTGTCGCGCGGGTCGGCGCGCATCACCGTGTGCCACACCGGCCGTTTAGTTCCCCACTTGCCCAGGGCCGCGTGCGGCTGGTTCAGCAAGCCGAACAGCCGCCGGAAATCCCGGGTTCCGTCCGCGCGCAGCGCCGGCTCCAGCTCGGCCGGGTGCCACCACCCCGCGACGATATGGGGGTCTGTGTGCTCTTCGTGACGGCCTGGGCCGTACAGGTAGTAGATCAGCCCTTCGCACCGCTCGCCGCGTGCCTCCGGGTTCTCCGGTGCCTTCCCGATCACCGCGGCCCCGCTTCCCCGGCCGTGTCCCGGCCGCCGGACCGCGCCCCGGACCACGGTCCGCACGCCCGGTCCGTGGTCCGCAGGGCCGCGGACCACGGACCGGCGGCCCGGGACCGGTCCCGGGCCAGCGGACCACGCGGTCCGCCGGGGCGGACCGCCACCGCCGACCCGGACGGCGCCCGGACCGTCACCGGACCCTCCGGCGCAGGTGCTCCGCGACCTCGTTCAGGTTCTCCACGCGGCTCCGGCACGCCCGCGCGACCGGGACCAGCTCGCCAGGGCGCTGCCCGGTCGCGTTCAGCTTCGCGACCGCCTGGTTCAGCAGTACGCCGATCCTGCGCACCAGCACGGCCGCGCGCATCACCTCGCCCAGGGCCTCCCGCAGTTGCTCGTCCGGCACGGCGGCGGTACCCCGCGCGGCCGACAGGGCGGCCTCGGCGGCGTACGCCGCCCTGGCCATCCGCGCCTGGCCGGCCGCCGCGGTCAGCTCGCCGAACTCCTCCTCGGTCAGGCGCACCAGCACGGCACGGGAGCGGGCGGCCTCCTCCCGCGGCCGGCGCCGGGACCGCGACCCCGCCGACGGCCCGGCCCCCTGCCCGCCCGTGACGCTCATGACCACTCCCTCGATGACTCCCGGCGCGAATGCGCCGTAATTCATAACACCGCATTCAATGTACGCGCCCGCCTTTTCAGTGTATCTATGGACCGCGCCCGGTCCAGAGATATGATTATCTTTTGGACATCTTGCTTCGCCCGTAGCCGGCCTCAGCGCTAACTGCGGAAAGGTGACAGTAACCGCAGGAAGAAGCGCCTTCGTCACCCCAGGAGCGGCCTTTCAAGGGGCCGCACTAAACCGCACTCATCACAACTCAGCCTGCCTGAGCATTCCTATTCCATCCTCAGCAAAACCATTCATCACCGAGGAGAAAAAATAGATTAGAGCAGAATACGCTCAGCGTTCCAGTGCCGTCGCCGGGCATCGGGTGCGGGCGCGGGCGCGAGGGGAGCGGGCCAGGCCGGCCGATGGCGGCCGACCGCGGAGGTCGGCTGAGCCACCCGGCTGGCGGGGCATGCCGGCCCCTGCGCGCCCTGGCGGTGTCAGGCGGGCAGCGCCGTGCAGAGCCTCGTTCATTCCCGGTGCCGTGTCCGGCGCTCCGGGCAACCGAGCCAGTTCGCCGGCGGGCGCTGCGCCGGGCGGGCCGCAGTTGGCCGTCCGCTCCAGTGCCACCGGGAGACCGTCCGGTCGGCGCGGTCCGTGGTCCGTCCCCTCGGCGCGTCGAGCGGCGTCCCGGCGTCTCGCGGCGGGCGCGGTCGCCGGTCCGGTCCGGTCCGGGCTCCAGGCGCCGGGCGGTCCAATCCGGGCGGGCCGTGGCGGCGCGGTCCGGGGCCGGGCTCCCGGCGGCCGGTCAGCGCGGGACGGTCCGCGCGAGGCGGTCCTGGTCCGGCCGGGCTCGGCGCGGTGGTCCGCGGCGGCCCGGTCGTGAGGCCGGGGGCGGCGGCCGGGCGCTACCGGCCCGGCAGGAAGTCGTCCAGGACTGACCGGACGGCGTCGGCGGCCTGGGCGGCGTCTCCGCCGTCCCGGGTCGCCCAGCGCACCAGCCGGTCGGTGATGACGCGCTTCTGCTCCTCCGGGCTGCCTCCGCTTCCGTGGTGGGTCAGGCCGTACCACAGCACGCCGCCGACGTACTCGGCGTCATCCAGCCCGATCCCAAGTTCGCCGATCGCCTTCGCTGCCTCGTGCCAGCGCGGCAGCCGGGCCTCCAGCTCGGCGCGGGCCTTCGGGTAGCGGCGCAGCAGGTACTCAGGGACTCCGGCCTCTCTGGCCAGCTTGCGGACGTAGGTCCCGGTGAACGGGGACTGCTCGGCGACATCGGTGGGGCGCTCGCCGCCCCGCAGCGCAGCCAGCACCGACGCCGTGACCGCCTCGCGGGACCGCTCGTGCGCCGCCTCGGTCTCGTTGTAGCGGCGGGTGCCCGCCTCGACCGCCTCCAGCAGCCGCGACACCCCGGACCAGGGGCGGGCCTTCGAGCGGCGCCCCGGGCTCTCCGCAATGCCGGCCTCTCTCGCCAGCTTGCGGACGTAGGCCGCGGTGAACGGGGACTGCTCGGCGACATCGGTGGGGCGCTCGCTGCCCCGCAGCGCGGCCAGCACCGACGCCGTGACCGCCTCGCGGGACCGCTCGTGCGCCGCCTCGGTCTCGTTGTAGCGGCGGGTGCCTGCCTCGACCGCCTCCAGCAGATTCATGGCAACAGGGTACCGCAACTCTGTTGCGCAAGCTGAATCCTTGATGGTAACTTAGTTGCGTAAGTGAGTTGCGCAACCAAGAATCGGAAATGGAATGGGGAGGCGCGGAGACATGGACGAGATCACGAGCGGCGACAGCGGCCAGGTGGCCGCATGGCTCGGAGCACGCGGTGTCGGCGACGCGGTCGCCCTCTACGCAATCGACGAGGCAACGCGCTGCGACCTCGGCGACGAATGCCCCGACGGCTGCGGCGCACTCGACGACTACACCGTCACGTTCGACGCCGACGCGGGCACGTGGACGGCCCGCAGCAACGCCGGCCAGCCCTCTCTGGACACGTGGACCGTGTTCGCCTCGTCCGGCGAGCACTCCTACGCCGCGCCCAGCGCCGCGCTGGCGATCACCGTGCACGAGGCAGAGCACCCCGGCGACTTCGTCCAGGCGGTGATCAACGACGCGTACCCCGCCTCGGTCATCATCGCGAACCTGACCGCCAGCGAGTAGGGGACCGGGTGCTGTGATGCTGTACCTCGCGAACCCGTCGACCGGCGCGATCCGCGACCGGATCGCCGACCTGAGCGTCGCCGCGATCATGACCCCCCGCCAGGGCAACGAACTGCCCGCCGCAGGCTTCTACGCCGCAGACAACGGCTGCGGACCCGGCAAGCACGGCACCGGCGCGGGCTTCCCCGGGAACGACGCCTACCTCAGCTGGCTCATGAAGCTCGACGCAGCCGAGGGCGGCGACAGGTACGACCCCGACACCTGGCGCTGCCTCTTCGCCGTCGCGCCCGATGTCGTCAGCGACGCGGCGGCGACGCTGGCCAGCTCCGAGCGTTTCCTGCCGCTGATCCGCGAGTACACCCGGTTTCCCGCCGCCCTGGTCGCCCAGAACGGCCAGGAGCACCTGCCCGTCCCGTGGGACGACTTCGACGTCCTGTTCCTCGGCGGCAGCGCGGAATGCACACGGTGCCGGTACGTCCGGCCCGTCACCGACTTCGCGCAGAAGCGCTGCCCGTCCTGCCGCCGCCCGCTAGTGGAGTGGAAGCTCGGCGCGGCGGCCCGCGACCTGACCGCCCAGGCCAGCGCACGCGGCAAATGGGTGCACATGGGCAGGGTCAACTCGCTCAAGCGGCTGAGGTACGCCGAGATGATCGGCTGCGACAGCGTCGACGGCACCTACCTCACCTTCGCGCCCGACGAGAACCTGCCCCGGCTCCTCGGCTGGCTCCGCGACCTCGACACCCAGATCCCGCTGTGGGACGCAGCGTGAACACGGCCTGCCAGCGCTGGAACCCTGGCGGCGTCCCGTCCTGGCGCCGGCCGTGCGACGGCGGGTTCGACCCCGGCCGCTACGGCGTCGCCCCCGTCAGCGACGGCCTGGCCAGGGAATTCGTGACCAGCCTGCACTACTCGCGCAGCTACCCCGCCTCCGTCCACCGCTACGGCCTGTTCGACCTCGCCGGCTCGGCCCCCGCGCTCGCCGGGGTGGCGGTGCTGTCGGTGCCCGCCAGCAAGGCCGTGCTCACCTCCGTCTTCCCGCACCTGGAGCCCTACGGCGAGAGCCTGGAGCTGGGCCGGTTCGTGCTCGTGGACGCGGTGCCGGCCAACGGCGAGTCCTGGTTCCTCGGCCAGTGCGCCCGCCTGGCCGCCACGGCCGGGCTGCGCGGCCTGGTCATGTTCTCCGACCCCGTGCAGCGGCGGTCCGCCGACGGGACCGTCGTCATGCCGGGGCACGTCGGGGTCATCTACCAGGCCGCCAACGCCGTCTACACCGGGCACGGCACGCCCCGTACCCTCACCGTGCTGCCCGACGGCACCGTCTTCTCCGACCGGGCCGCCCAGAAGATCCGGCGCCGCGAGCGCGGCCACGACTACGCCGAACGGCAGCTGGTGAGCCTCGGCGCCCGTCCGCCGCGAGCGGGAGAGGACCCGGCCCGCTGGCTCGCCGCAGCCCTGGCCGACGTGCACGCACGGAAGATCCGCCACCCCGGCTGCCACCGGTACGCCTTCCCGCTCGGCACCCGCCGCCAGCGCGCCGCCGTCGCCATCGCGCCCCGCCCGGCGTCCTACCCCAAGAAGTACCTCGGCCAGCTCAGCCTGTTCGAGGATTGCCCAGGCCCGGCCGCTGCGGCAGACCAGGCGAACGCGGGTGCACGGTGAGCGGAACCGACGTGACCGCGCAACCGGAAGCCGGGCAGTGCACGTTCACCGCCACCGACGGGCGCCGCTGCATCCTGAACCGGTGGCACAGGGCGCCCCGCAAGCGCCGGGGCCACTACGTCACCTACGGCGACATCGGCGATGCCCACCTGCTCGAAGGCGAGCACTCCTGCAAGTGGGGCGACGGTCCCGAGGCCGTTCCCGGCGAGGTAGCGGAACGATGAGCTTCCTCCGCCTACGCCAAGACCCCGCGAACGTGACGGCGGGACCGGCACCCCAGCCGCCGTCGCGCACCAGGGCAGGGCAGGCCGCCCCGCACGCCGTGACCACGGGCAACGCCCCGTTTACGCAGCCGGCACCGCCCGCGCGGGCCGCGCCGGACTGCGGATCACCCTGTTCGAGGCAGTGAAGCCGGCGCAGCCGGCACCAACGCGCCCTGACCGGCAGGACGCCAACACGAATAGGAGCACCCCAGTGAACGAACCACAGACCCCCCGCGAATTCTGCGCCGCGCTGACCGCCGAGCGCATCGACGCCGGCCCGGCTGGCGACCCCTACGCCGAAGGGGTCCTGAGCGACGGTCGTGCCTGGTCCCTGTTCGGCGCGAAAGAGGGAAGCGCATGCATGCCGGACGAGCCGATGGCCGGCCTGCTGTGGCTGGAGTTCACCAGCGCCGAAGACGAGGGCACGCACCCGCTCGGCTTCCTGGAGAACTGCACCCCGGCGCAGGCGATGGACGCAATCAAGCGCGCCGCCACGGGCGACTACTCGCCGCTGACCCCCTTCGAGGCGACCTGGGACACCGTGCCACCGCACCCCACCACCGCAGCGCACGGCAATGACTAAACGGCTTGCTACGGGCTCCGGCCCGAAGCATCGGGCGTTCCGAAAGCCGGCTCAGGAAGAGGCGGACGGCAATGACTGACCGGCACCAGACGCCCGCTAACACGTCCGCCCGCGCGACCGCCGGCCGGCGGACGTTCGGCCAGCAGCACCCCCGGCACCCCGCCGTGGTCACCGCCGACCGCCTGGGAGACGCCGTGACCCGCTGGGCCGGCAAGTTCGACAACGGGGAGAAGGACATGATCGGCATGATCATCCACGCCCTGGAGCAGATCGCCGAAAGCGACCGCTGACATGGCACGCGAAATCAGCCCCCTGGCCCGCTGCGCGGCGGAGATCCGCGCCGGCATCAAGTCCGCCGTAGCCGCCGGAACCCTCCCGCCCTACCCCGACGGCATCACCTTCAGCGTGACCACCCAGGCCGGCGCCGCCTCCACCGCGATCTTCATCGAGCTGCGGAACGCGCCCCGCCCGTGGCTGGCTGACAGCACCCCGGGCGTGATCAACCGGCGGTCGCCGCAGTTCACGCGGCTGCACGAGGCCCTCAAGCAGATCGCGGCCCGCCGCCTCGCCGACGGCGGGCTCACGGGGACCGTCTACGTCCAGTCAGACCCCGAGACCGAGAAGGACTGACCTGATGGCCAACGAACCTGTACGTCCGCTCGTCATGGCCTTCCTGTCTCGCCAGGACGGTTTCGTGCACGTCGGCGGCATCGCCCGGGGCGCCGAGGTGTCAGCAAACTCCGTGCGCACGGTGCTGCGCGAGCTGGAGCAGGCCGGGCGGCTGGAGATCCGGCCAACTGGGGACATGCCCGGCCCGACAGGAGCCGGCTACCGCCTGCACCCCGGCGACCCAGCGCGGGAGGCCCCCTGCGGCGCGGCGACAGCCGTGGACACGTGGACCATCTACACCCCAGAAGGCGAGTACGCCGTTGCCGCAGGCAACATCCACATGGCGCTGGGGACGTGGGAGCTGGAGCACCACGTCAACGCCGCACAGGCCGGCGTGCTAGCCGTCGTCAACAACGGCATGCAGCCTCCGCTGGTCATCGCCGACAACGACGGCGACGAAGACGCCTTCACGTTCCCTCACCACGCGCGCCCACCGGACTACGAAGACGCAGGCACGCGCAGCCACGAGGAAGAGGAGTAGGCCGTGTACGCCAAGCTCACCGAAACCAGCGCCGCCTACCGCGCCATCGTGGTCAAGAGCGACGGAGGAGAGATCCAGCTCAACCCGCCCAACCGCTACTGGGACGCCGGCAACGAAGACCTGCTACAGGAGACCCGCGACGCCGCCAAGGCTGTCCACCTCGCATGGGCGGAAGGCGAGATCACCACAGAAGACCTCGCACGCGAGGTGATCCGCCTAGTGGGGCAAGACGTGGCAGCGGGCACAGTGCCGTGGGACGTAGCGGACTACTCGGAGCTGCACGACTACGTGGACGCCAACGAGTACACGCTGGAGGTGATCGGATTTTCCTGCCCGGACGATCACGAAGGAACCAGGCCAGAGGCGGCCGATCTGACCAGCGAAGTGCAGACGCGCGTCTCGGAGATGCTGTCGGGCAGCTCGCGCTCTCCCGTGACTCCCGGCTACGGCGAATGGCGCTCGATCGTGGACAGGTACCGCACCTACCAGCGCGAGCTGTTGCGGGAAGGGTGACACGGAAAGCGACAAGACGGAGACCGTGGCGCGGCCCTGCGACCGCGCTTAGCCTGGCCGAGCCCGAGCGGTTAGCGCAAGTGCTGTTGCTGGCCCGCCCGCCGAACCCGCCTGGCGCCGCACCGTGAGTTAGCCGGGCGGACGCAGCCGGGCAAGAAGACGGCATCGTGCGCTCCGCAGCGCCGCGCGTTCGCTGCGGCGTTCTCGGCCGCCTGCCATCCCGGGCGCCGGGTCCGGCCGTGAAGTCAGCTCTTGCGCGCCGCCCCGCCGTAGAAGCTCACCTCGGCGGGGGCCGGTCGCGGCCCGTCCGATTCCGGCCGCCATTCAGACACGAGCACAGCACCTGGCGGGACCATTTCAAGACCTGCGAAGACCAGCCGCGCGAACTCGTCGCTGTCGCGCCATTGCGCTGGTATCCCCGCCGCGCGGTAATCGCGCTCCACCGCCGCCCACCCGTCACGGTCATGTTCCCCCGTGAGATGAGAGGCGACAACGAAGCTCCCCGGCGGGAGCGCCTCGACGAGGGTCTTGACGATCGCCTCCGGGTTGTCGCCGTCCTGGACCAGGTGCAGGACAGCGACCAGGAGCAGCGCGACCGGCCGGGTGAAGTCGATGGCCTCCCGGGTCACCGGGCTTTCCAGGATGGCCGGCGGGTCTCGCAGGTCCGCCTGGATGCAGGCGGTGCGGCCTTCGGGGCTGCTGGTGAGCAGCGCCCGCGCGTGGGCGATGACCATCGGGTCGCTGTCGATGTAGACGATCCGCGATTCCGGCGCCACCCGCTGGGCCACCTCGTGGACGTTGTCGGTGGCGGGCAGCCCGGCCCCGATGTCGATGAACTGGCGGACTCCCTTCTCGGCCGCCAGGTACCTGACCGCGCGCCCGAGGAACGCCCGGTTCTCCCGCGCCGCGATGCGTGCCGTCGGCACCGAAGCCAGGGCTCTGTCCGCTAGCTCCCGGTCGGCCGCAAAATGGTCCTTGCCGCCGAGGCCGTAGTCGTAAATCCGCGCCGGGTTCGGGTGCGATGTGTCGACTTCTGGCGGAACCTCCGCCATGGCGTTTCCCCTTGTCATTTCGTCACCGCCTGCGCGCACCCGGTCCTTCACCATCCTCGTCCGGCACACGGTCCGGCGAGCGGCGCAGCCGACCCGGCGAAGCCATGCGAAAGCCCGTCAGATGCGCCATACTCAGGGCACCTCCAGATACAGGTGGAGGCAGCGGAGGCCGGGTTGTTTCCAGCAACCTGTCTAGGCCCCACCCGGCGAAGTCGATTCAGCCCCACCGCGCTAGTTCCAACTTCTTCTGGCCCCACCCCACCGGGGCCAGAACCACTTGCAACTTCCCTGGCGGGACGCTTCTCCTCGGTACCGAGGACCGATCCACGTGGGGCCGGAACTTCTTCGCAAACGATCTTGGTGGGGCCAAGAGAAGTTCGCCCGGCGGAGTCGGCACAAGTTCGTGAAATCACCGGGTCGGCTTTGGCGAGTGGAGCCCGGTCTTCGCGCTACCAGGTGTGGGGGACGGCGGCCGGATCAGCTCCTCGGACCCGCTGTGGCGCGTCAGCTTTCATCGTCTGCCCGCTGCCGCGGCGCGGTGATCGGCACTGCGGGCTGGCCCCCGCCCATGCCCAGGATTTCGGCGGCCGAGGACTTCCGGCTGCCGAGGACGGTGGCCTGGGCGGCGGCCTGGGATGTCCTGAAGTCCAGGGTGCGCTGCTGCTCGGGGGTCAGTTCGGTGCGGCGGGTCTGCATCGAGCCCAGGATCCGGACGCGGCCCGCGACGTTCGCGAGCAGGCGCTCGTGCCTGCGGGCGTCCTCGTCGAGTTCCTGGTCGGGCCTGGCGAGCAGCCATCCCGCGCCGCGCTGGTTCACGAGCGTCGGCTTGCCCGCCTTCTCACGCTGGATCTTCACCTGGAAGATAACGTTGATGGCGACTGACCGGCGGACGTCCAGCAGATCCTGGATCTCCCGGAACGTGATCAGCTCGCCGGGCTTCTTGTTCTTGTCGACGAACTCATCGACCTGCCTCCAGCGTGCCTTTTCCCCCACGGGCCTGAACGGCGCCACTAGCGCTCCTGCTGGGTGATCGACGTCCGGTAACGCCCGTAGAACCGCCTGTAGTCGCCGACCCCGACGCGTCCGGCCTTCTGGCAGAACGTCTCCAGGTCGCTCAAGTTGAGGATGCCGTCGTCATAGTCGATTTCGATCTCGGCGCGCCAGTCGGGGAAAATGGGGCGGACCTGCGGGACGCGGGCCTGGCCGACCCGCACCATGCGCCGGTCCACGAAGGGGCTGCTCCCGTTGCCCCACATCTCATCGGGGTCGCGCGGCCCGTCGTACTCCAATGGGGCCTTGTCCGATAGCCAGATCACCCCGGCCTCGACGTCCAGGCCCTTGCGGGTCTTGCGCGCTGCCGCGATGAGGCTGGCGAAAATATGCGGAGCGGGCAGGTAAGGGCCGACCTGCCCGTCGTAGTAGAGCCCGCCGAGGAACTTCAGCCGGGCGACTTCCAGCCTGTCGGCCTCGGTCATGTTCTTCTTCTTGGCCGTAAGTTCCGCGATCTGGCGGACAACGGGCTCATCAGGGTCCGCGAGCCGGACATTGTGCAAAAGCAAAGGCGTAACGCCGGTAAGCCGCAGCTTCACTGGACCTGACTCCCTTTCGAGGTGAATTGAGGGGGAAGCGCCAGGCGATGTCCCGGCGCTTCCCCGCGTGCTTCCCTACCCGACCATGCCAAGCTGAGCCGCGCCCTTCTTTACCGCGCCTCGCCTTGCCCTGCCCAGCCAGACCTGTCCCTGCCGGACAGAAGCCACCTTACCTTTGCGGGGCCGCGATTCCCGGTATTTCCGGGGAAAAGTGGAAGCGCCAGAGCTGACGGGGATTAGCCCGCTGCCTGGCGCTTCCTTGTCGCATTCTTCCCTACCGAACCGTTCCCGGCCACACCTAGCCGTGCCTCACCCGGCCATGCAAAGCCATACCCTGCCCTGCCAGGTGAACATTACATTAGCACCTGCAAAAGCTGAATTCGCGGCTCTTTGCGGAGTTGTCCGCGCAGTTTTCCGGGGCGGCCTTTATTTGCTGGCGGCTATTCACGGGCACGATAAAAGCCCCTTCGGCAATATGGCGCCAGCGGAAGACTGGTTGCCGGAAGGGTAGGTAAAGCCGGGGGCGGCGTTGATGATCAGCCGCGTGCCTTGCGTTTTTCTCGTCTGCGCGGTGATTGCTCTCCTTTCCGGGTGAACCGGGAGGGTCCTGCGCTGAGCCCTCTTCCGCTCGGCGGCAGGGCAAGAGCAAGGAGTCGTTGGCTCTAGCCCTGCCGCCGGGCTGAGCAGCCCGCGTGACCCAGGGTGGTGACGGGCCACGCGGGGCTTCAGGCAGGCTGCGGACGGATGGGCGCAGCCTGGCGGCGTCCGGGAGGTTCGGTGCGTTATCTGACGGGGGCGGCAGTTAGCCGGCCCCGGCTGGCCTGCGGTGTGCGAGATGCCAGGACCAGGTACACCCCGGCCGCGACGATCCAGCCGACGAGCCAGGAGATGTCAGCGCCCCCGAGGGCCTTGACCCAGATCCCGGTGTAGTCCGGCTGGCTGACGAAGGGCAGTTCCGCGCCCAGGCCGACCAGGTAGGCCAGCAGGCCGCGCCAGGCGAACTTCCCGTAGATGCCGTCGGCGGTGAAGAACGACGTGACGTCGTAGTCGCCGTGACGGACGGCGAAGTAGTCGGTCAGGTTGACCGCGCTCCACGGGATCAGCAGGATCAGCAGGTCATCGAGGAAGTTGGACAGGTTGTTGACGAACTGCTGGTAGCCGTAGCAGGCGATCACGGTGCCCGCGGCCAGGACGGCCAGGAACGGGATCACGCGGACGAGGACCGACTCGGCCTTGAGCCGGTGCCACATGCTGCCCAGCGCTAGGACCTGGAAACTTCCCGTGTAGGCGTTGAACGTGTTGGCGTTCAGCAGTGAGAAGGTCATGATGATCAGCGCCCACTTGCCGCTGATCTGGCCGATCGCCCCGACCGGGGTCAGCTTGGGCAGCAGCGCGGCCAGGTAGGCACCGACAGCGCATGAGGCGATGGTGGAGATAATGTTCCCGGCGTAGTTGGCCCAGAACAGGTGGTGGCCGTTGGTCTTAGCCGGGAGGTAGCGGGAGTAGTCGGCGGTGAACGGGCCGAAGCTGAGCATGTCGATGACCAGCAAGGCGACCCCGGCCGCGAACAGGCCCGCCGACGGGCGGGCCAGCGTGGTCTCGCTGGCCGGGAGCGCGTGCTGGAGGCCCTGGGCGAGCATGACGACGATGGTCACGCCGACGATGACGGCAGTGGCCTGCATGACCCGGTGAATCCAGCGGTAGCCGAAGATCCCGATGACAGCTGAGGGGACGGCGAGGACGATGATCCACTCAGGCATGGTCAGGGCGCTGGTCACCCCGGTCATCGCCTCGGCCTGGATCACCAGCTCCGCAGAAACGAAACCGATGTTCAGGGCCAAGACGGCCGGGAACAGCCACGCGGCCCCGTAGAAGCCGAACTGACCGCGGGACTGGATCGTCTGCGGCACGCCGAGCTTCGGCCCCTGGCTTGCGTGCAAGGCAATCAAAAGTGCGCCGATCAGGGTGCCGATCGTGATCGCGACCAGGGCCCACCAGAAGGTGAGCCCGATGGCAACGGTGATCCCGCCGAGCACGACGTTGAAGACGTTGAAGTTGGCGCCCGCCCAGAACCAGAACTGGCTCCAGGGTTTCCCGTGCCGCGCGCTGGCGGGGATGTACTCGATGTGACGGTTCTCGACGTACCGGCGCGCCTGTCCGTGGCGTGCCGCTGCTGTGGTCATTGCCTTCTCGTTCCTTTTCTACTGACGGCCGCGGGATGCGGCCGGGGTTTGCGCACGGCCGGGCTGGCGGCCGGTGATCAGGCTGGCGGCGCGCTCGGCGACGGCCAGGACCGTGGCGTGCAAGGGGGCGTTGACGATGAGCGGCATCACCGAGGCGTCGGCGACCCGCAGCCCGGTGACGCCGTGGACGCGCAGTTCCGGGTCGACGACTGCCCCGTCGTCCGGGCTCGGGCCGATCGCGCAGGTGCCTGCCGGGTGGTAGTAGCTCCCGGCCGTCCGCCTGATCCAGTTCCGCAGGGCGTCGCTGTCGCGGGCGCCGGCGCCGGGCCATGCCTCGGTTACGCCGAGCCGGGTGAAGGCGCTGCTCGCCGCGGCGGTGCGGATCAGGTTCAGGCCGACGGCCAGGCGGTCCAGGTCGGCTTGCTCTCGAAGGAAGCCGGGATCGATCAGCGGCGGGTCGGCCGGGCTGGCGGAGGCCAGCCGGACCGAGCCGCGGCTGTCCGGGGCGGTCACGCTGGCCATCACGGCGAAGCCGCCGGCCGGGGCCGGGTAGCCGGGCGGCGCGACGGGCAGCAGGACGGGAAACAGCTGCACGTCTGGCCAGGAGGGACCTGCCAGCGGACTGGGCAGCGAGGCATATACCTCCCCGTGGTTGTACCGGCTGGCCGGCAACGGCACGGCCGAGGCGAAGCACGCCATGACGGCCGGGTGGTCCGCGAGGTGCTCGCCGACCCCCGGCAGGTCAGCTACCGGGTCGACGCCGAGCTGGCGCAGGTGATCAGCCGGGCCGATGCCGGATAGCATCAGCAGCTGCGGCGTGCCGATCGCGCCCGCGCACACGATCACCTCCGCCACGGCGCGTGCCTGCTGCTCGGCCCCGTCGTCGCGGAGGTAGGCGGCGCCAGCACACCGGCCGCGGTCGATGAGCAGGCGGGTGACCAGGCACTCGTCCAGGAGGGTGAGGTTCGCCCGCCCCAGGGCAGGCCGCAGGTAGGCTCGGTCGGGGCTGACCCGGCGTCCTTCGTCGATGGCCAGGTCGGGCCAGGCCACCCCTTCCTGGTGCTTCCCGGAAAGGTCGCTGCTCACCGGGATGCCGAGCGCGCACAGCGCCTCCGCCAGCGCGCGGGCGGCGGGGTGGCGGCTGGTTTCCGGGACCGGGGCTACCCGGATGGGGCCGCTGGTCCCGCGTAGGGCCGGGTCGCGGCCCGGGGCGTGTTCCGACCGCTTGAAGTACGGCAGCAGGCTGTCGTACCCCCAGCCGTCTGCGCCGCCGGCCTCCCAGGCGTCGTACACCGCCCGGTGGCCGCGTATGTGAGCCATGGCGTTGACCGCCCCGCCGCCGCCCAGCCCCCGCCCGCGCGGGTAGGGCAGCGGCCCGGCGCCCGCCTGGGCGGTGGTGACGTCGCCCCAGTTCGCCGCCGAGCCCGCCAGTCCGGGCCACGCGGCCGGGACGGCCATGGCCGGGAGGGGCTCGGCGCGGCCCGCTTCCAGCAGCAGCACCCGCGTGCCCGGGTCTTCGGACAGGCGGGCGGCCAGCACGCAGCCGGCGCTGCCGCCGCCAATGACGATGTAGTCGTAGTCCGTCACGGGACTCCCTTCCAGGCCGGGCATGCTCATTCGCCTGCCAGGTCTGCGGTGATGTCGTTGAGTGCCTGCCGCAGCCGAAGGGTGACCGGGTCGGCCGGGGACAGGGCGCGTTCGGCACGGCTGGTGGCGTCGCGCAGTTCGGCGAGGGCGTCGCCGATCTGCCCGGCCGCGTAGTAGGCGAGGGCGAGGCCAGCGCGGCGGTCCAGAGTGAGGGGGTGATCCGGGCCGAACGTGCGCTCAAAGTCCGCGCGGGCTTGCTGGTGCTCGCGCAGCGCGTCGCCGACCTGCCTGGCGCTGTCGTAGGCGGCGGCCAGGCCGGCCCGTGCGCTCAGGGTGTCGGGGTGACCGGGGCCGAGAGCCTGATCACGGGCCGCCAAGACGCGCTTGTACTGGCCGATGGCGTCTTTGGCCTTGCCGTGGGCCAGGCAGGTGTCGGCTAGGCGGATCGCGGCGGCCAGCGTCGCAGGATCAGTGGGGCCGTTGGCCTGCTCGCGGCCGACCAGTGACCGCTTGGCGAAGCGCAGCGCGGTGGCGGTGTCGCCGACCGCGCGGAACGCGACGGCGTACTCGTCCAGGACGGTGAGGGCTTCAGGGTCGCCGTGGTTGTAGGCCCGTTCGCTGCGCGCGGCGGCGTCCCGCAGGACGTGGAGTGCTTCGCCGGGTTGGCCGGAACCCGCCAGCGCCCGGCCTAGGCTGATCATGGCGGCAACGGCGGCTGGGTGGCCAGGGCCGAGCACGCGGTCCCTGCCGTCCAGCACCCACCGCGCGCACTGCACCGCGTCAGCGTGCTGCCCGGCGGCCACCAGCGCGTCGGCGAGCTGCCCCGCCGCGACCAGCGTGTCGGGATGGCCGGGGCCGAGCAGCCGTTCGCTGCGGACCGAGACCTCCCGCCACCAGGTGACCGCCGGGCCGGCCAGCCGGGCGTCGGCCAGGCTCTGCCCGGCGGCCAGCAGCACGCGGTGGCAGCTGCTGCCGTCCCACAGCGCGTCGCCGACATGGCGCAGCAGGCTCGCCGCGCACGCCCGCAGCTGCGCGGCCAGATCAGACCGGGGCTGGTCATCCGGCCATGCCTCAAGCACGGCGTCGGCCGCCGCGCGTGCTGCGCGTTCGAGCAGGTCCGCCGGCGCCGCCGCGCGGGCCGCCCGCTGCAACGGCCTGCTCACGTGCACCGCAGGGCCGCCGCGGGCAAGCCCGGCCTGTTCCAGGGCGCCGACGGCCGACTGCGCGTGCTGCGCATCCGGGGACGGCGTGCCCGTGTCGGCGAGGTACCGGCAGGCGGCCGAGCCGGTGAGCACCGCGAGGGGAATCCCGTGGCAGTCCAGCAGCGCGGCCAGCACCAGCAGCGGCCAGGTCCCGCCGCCGGGCAGCAGGTCCTCGGCGAACTCCGCCGACAGCATCCAGCTGACTGCGGCAGCCGGGAGCCGCTGCCCGCTGGCCGCAGCCCGCAGCCGCTCCCGGTGCCGGGCGAAGCGGCGCTGGTAGGTGCGGCAGCCCGTGTCTGATCCCGTCATCACCGCGCCGGCCTGCGCCAGCGCGGCCGGCTCGCCACCCAAATCCTCGGCCAGGTCGTAAGCGCCGTTGCGCTGGTCCGGGTTGGTGGTCAGCCGGTCGAACAGGTACGACATCGCCTCGCGCATGCCGAAAGCGGGCACCGTGACCTGCCATGTGCCGGGAACCGCCTCGGCGTCCACGGCGGTGACCAGCACCCGGCCGGCGGGACCGCTCGGGAGCAGGCCGTCCAGGTCCGCAGCGTCCCGCACGTCGTCGATGACGACTAGCCACGGCCGGGCCGTGCTGCCCAGCCAAGCCAAGAACCGGGCCGCGACCTGCCCGGCGTCGCCGCCGTCATCCAGACCCAGATGCGCGGCGGCCTCGGTGTACCCGGACAGGACCGAGGCCCGGTCCGATGCGTTCACCCACGCCAGCACCTCGACGGTCCGCGACTGCCAGAGCGCTTCCGCCGCCTGCGCCGCGAGCTGGGTCTTACCGGACGACCTCAGCCAGCCGGCCGCGTCCCCGGCGCTCTCCGGCGCGGGGACGAGCGCAACCGCCGTGCCCGGCTCAAGCAGAGACTCGACCCGCGGCACGCTTTCGGTCCTGACCGTGAACGCCACGGCAAGCGGCGGCACCGCCCCGGCACGGACTGGCCCCGTCATGTCCCGCGCCGGGACACCCGCAAGGCCGGCGGCTCTCGCGCCGACCGGAATCACGCGCGGGGCCATCAGCGGGCACCGGCCGCCGTGCCCGCCGCCGACGGTGTCGGCGGTACGAGCGGTACGGGCGGTGAAGGGGGCATCATTGCGGCTCCCGCAGGCTTACCTTGCTTCTCAGCTTCTACTCGGAGCATGCGGAGGCGGCTGCCGTTGTTGGCGATCAGCCCGGCGCTGCGGGGGAACGCGGCGGCGCGCTGGGCGGCGGGGCGGATGCTCCCGGCATCGGCGGGCTGGTGCCGGGAGAGGAGCAGTGTCCCGGGCGGCTGGGCAGCGCGGCTGAGCGGCCTGGGGCTGGTCGCGGGCTGTTGCATCGGGCGGGTGCCTTTCGTCACGGTTCGGCCCGCGTGGCCAGCCGCGATGAGCGGACCACGCCGATGGCCCGGCTGATCGTTTTCCGGCCACGCGGGGGCTTAAGAGATGGAGGCGGCGGGACCGTCACCGGGCACATCAGGGACCGTGCGCAACACCGCGCACACCGCCTTGCCCGCGGTGCCGTCTTCGAGGGGGTAGCAGCTGTAGCTGTCGCTCAGGGCCTGCACCATCAGCAGGCCGCGGCCGCTCTCGTCGTACCCGGCCGGGTGCCGCGCCTGGGGGAGGTCCGGGTTGTGGTCGCTGACCTGGATCGCCAGTTCGCCGTGGCCGTAGGCGAGGGCAAGGCGGATACCGGGCTGGCGCGGTCCGGCTGAGGCGTGCAGTACGGCGTTGGCCACCAGTTCCGAGACGATGGCCTGGGCGGTGTCGGCCAGGCAGGCCAGCCGCCACTGCCAGAGGGTCTCGCGGGTCCAGGCGCGAGCGCGCCCCGGCGAGGTGAGGACTGCGTCCAGGCCGAGGGAAGCGCGCCGAAGTTGGGGAGAGGGCGGATTCGGCGGGCCGGGGCAGGGGTGTGCCTTGCCTGTCCTGGCTGCGGTCGTTGCGGGCATTTGGTGCCTCCAGGGGTTGTACTGCTGGCGGTGCCCCGGGCCGCGTGGTGGTCCGCCCGGCCCGGGGCCGCCGTCCCGCCCCGGCTGGTACGCCTGGACGGGGGCTTTCGGTTACGCGGTGACCTGCGCCAGCGGCGGACCCCGGTTTCGGCCGGCCGGGGCGGATTCCCCGCGGGGCCTCCTTCCTCCGGCTGCCTGCTACCGCTGGGACTGTGCGGGCTGGTGTCCTGGCGGCGGTCACCGTGCCGGCCCTTCCGCACCCGCAGGCGGCTGCTGGCGCTGGCCGAGGTTCAGGCCGACGAGCACGAGGGCGGCCTCGATCTCGGAGAAGCGCCGTCGGCCGAGGCCGCCGATCTTGCGGAGCTGGCCGCGGGCATACAGGTCCAGCACGTCGCCCACGGTGCGCGGCGGGGGGAACGGCGCGCGTTCAGCGCGGGTCAGCGGATTGAAGCTCATCCGTGACAAGACGGTCAGCAGGCACTCCACCGGGCAGTCGGGACTCACTGGCCCGTGGTGCGGGACCCCTCTCTTCTGCGTGATCAGCACATGCTCAGGCATGGCCAGCCACCTTCACCCCGGCCGGCGGTGCGGCATCGCGTCTGCCGGACCAGCCAGCGAGCACGGACAGGTGAGCGAGCAGGGCAGCAGCGACCTGTTCCGTGCCGACGGGCTGTCCTGGCGAGGCCAGGTAGTGCCACTCGATTTCAATGCCCTCCCAGGCCGCGATCACCGTGTCGCTGGCGCTGGCCGGGACGGCCGGGAACTCGGAGAGCGGGAGCCTGGCGATGACCGCAGCAGCCTCCGCCAGGCTGCTGCCCGTGTAGTAACACGCGGCCGGCCCGTTGTCTTCGGCGGTGACCTCGACATCGGGATCGCCGGGCAGCCCGGCCAGCTTGAAGACGGCCAGGTCGCGGCGGGACAGGAACGTCACCCGGTACCCGTGCTCCGCCAGCCGGGCGGCCAGCGCCCGCGCCGCCGCGCCCGTCACCGACGCTGCGGGGCGCACTGTGCCCAGCCGCTCAGCCATGGTCCCTGCCTCCCGTCGACGGCACCGCTGTCACGTCGGCCGCGAGATCGCTGGGGGCGTGCGGCTGGCCGAGGATCACCGGGAGCAGGGCCGGGCGGGGAGCCTTCACCGCGTCCGCAAATTGCAGAAGCTGGCGGATGTCGTAGATGCCTTGGCGCTCGCCGGCTTCCCAGTACCAGATGGCGCTTTCCGACAGGCCGGTCCGCTGTGCCAGCTCGCGTCGCGACAGCCGGGCCGCCGACCGGTAGATGACCAGGACGGCCCGGAAGTCCAGGCGGGCCAGTGCGCTGCGCATCGGCTCGGTATCCCAAGCCCACGTGGCCAGGTCGTCTCGCGCGTCCGGGTCGGCGAGGCGCTGCCGGCCGGATAGCGCCTGCTGGCACGGGCCGCAGATGTCCCCCGGGTTGCGGCCCGGCAGGTGATTCCCGCGGCAGGATACGCAAAGCCGCAAGGCGGACCGGCGCCCTGATCGGGCTCGCCCCCCGTCGCGCCTGCCAGCGACGATCACGGCACGCCCGGAGTTCCCCACGGCGCGTGCGCGGCTCCCGCTGTCCATGATTGCCTTTCGTCATTCGCTTGACTGACCTGGCCCGATACCATCCATATGAGCCGCAGGCGGCGCGCCTGGCGGCTAGGTTGCGTACCATGATGGTGCAATTTCTACTTGTTCGCAACACATATGAGTAGGATTTGCGACATTCAGTAGCGAAAGGACGGGGTCGGCATGCCTGCCTCACCGAGCATGCGGCGGCGACGGCTCGCCGCCGAACTGCGGAAGACGCGAGACCAGTCCGGCTTGCAGGTCACCGAGGCGGCCCGGCGGCTGGGCTGGCAGGCATCGCAGCTGTCCCGGATCGAGAACCGCCAGTCCGGCGTCACCGCGCCCGACCTGCGCAAGCTGCTGGACCTCTACGAGGTCACCGACGAGGGCTACCGCAGTTACCTCGCCGACCTGGCCCGCCGGGTGAACGAACGCGGCTGGTGGCAGAAGTACGCGGGCCTGATCGGCAGCGAGTACGCCGACCTCATCGGCCTGGAAGAGGAGGCCCGCGCCATCCGCAGCTACGAGCAGGAACTGGTGCCGGGGCTGCTCCAGACCCCGGACTACGCCCGCGCCGCAATCCGCATCGGCCGGCCGACCGAGACAACCGGGGAAATCGGCCGCCGGGTGGAGATCCGGATGGAGCGCCAGGAGATCCTCGTGCGCTCTGACCCGGTGCCGCCCCGGCTCAACGTCGTGCTCAGCGAGGCGGTGCTGCGGCGGCCAGTCGGCGGCAACGAGGTGATGCGCGCGCAGATCGAGCACCTGATGCGCCCGCGTGACCGGGCAAACGTGACCATTCAGGTGCTTCCGTTCAACGCGGGGGTACACCCGTCGATGGTCGGGCCGTTCACCGTGATGACGTTTCCCGACCCCGACGACCTCGGCGTCGTGAACATCGAGTTCGCCACCGGCTCGGTGTTCCTGGAGGAACCGGACGAGCTGAGGGTCTACGAGGAGGTGTGGAGCGCGCTCCAGGCGAGCGCGCTGTCGGCCGACGACTCGCAGGCGTTCCTGAAGAGCACCTCCTTCGGGTACAGGTGAAGGAGGACATGAAGTGACAGAACTGGCAAGGAGAGAACGAAGAATGGAAGAACCCCTCGGTCAGGCGGAGTGGCGCAAGAGCAGCCGTAGCGGCCAAAGCGGGAACTGCGTCGAGGTTGCTGGCAACCTGCCCGGCATCGTGGCGGTCCGTGACTCTTGGGACCCGGACGGCCCAGCGCTTATCCTCGATCCCGCCGCCTGGCGCGTGCTGACCCGCAAGGTCCGGAACGGCGGACTCGACTTAGCCGTAACCCTGGCCCTCCCCGCGAAGAGCCCTGTGACCGGGCGCTTCGCATCCCCCGGGTAGAAGCTGAACCCAGGTGCAACCCGGGCGGCTTCGTCGGCATCGGCGCCGAGCCTCTTGGCGGGCGCGCGTGCACGGCCGCAAGCTGGCTGCTCGCCATGCTGCCGGGGCACGTGGCATCACCCCTGGTCGACGACGGCTGAGATGCCGCTGATCATCAGCCGCCGTCGGCCTGCTCGTCGTGCCGGAGTCGTCCCGCAGGCGCGGGTCAGCCGGGTTTGCGGGCGACCCCGCCGAACTCGATCCACAGGGTGGACTGCTCTTCCTCGCGGCCGTCAGGGTGCCAGTCGTTGACGCCGACGAGGCCGGGCTCGACCACTTCCATGCCGTCGAAGAACGCGCGGACCTCCTGTTTCTTGCGGAACCGGCCGAATTTCCCTTTGGCGTTGCTCAGGGCGAACTCGGTCATCCGCTTGCGGACTTCGGGGTCGTCGGAGACGATCTGGGAGACGGCCAGGTAGCTGCCGGGGGCGAGGCGGCCCATCATGCGGCGGACCATCCCCCAGGGGTCGGCCTCATCGGGGATGAAGTGCAGGAAGCTCATGTAGAGCACGGCAGTGGGTTCACCGGGGCGGATCAGCCGCCGGGTTTCCGGGTCGTTCAGGATGTCGTCCACGCTGGTCGCGTCGGCCAGCACGAACGCGGTGTCGTCGTTCTCGGCGAGGGCACTGACCCGCTGGTGGCGGAGCACGACCGGGTCGTTGTCGATGTAGACGACGCGGGATTCCGGAGCGATGGCCTGGGCGATGTGGTGGACGTTGTTCCGCGTGGGCAGCCCGGAGCCGTTGTCGATGAACTGGCGGATGCCGCACTCCCCGGCAAGGTAGCCGACGACGCGCACCATGTACCGGCGGTTGTTCCGCGCCAGCGCCTTGGTGCCGGGCATCATGTCCTCGGTCTGGTCGGCGGCGATGCGGTCGATCACGTAGTTGTCGGTTCCTCCAAGCATGTAATCGTACACGCGCGCCCCGGAGGGCGTCTTGGTGTCGATGTCGGCGAAGTCGCCGGGCTGCATCTGGGTTCGTCTTCTTCCGGGAGAGAATGCGAAGCGCCCGGTCACAGGGCTCTTCGCGGGGGCGGACAGGGGTTGCGGTTAAGCCGGGTTCACGGGTTCTGGTTCAGGGCCGCCAGGCTGGTCGAGCCGGGCCAGGCGTTCGCTGATCCGCGGCTGTCCGGCAGAGCCGGCCCCGGCCAGGACCTGCTGCGCCTGGGTGTAGCAGGCTCGGGCCTCGTCCGGCCGTCCGGCGCTGCGCGCGAGGTCGCCGAGCGCGGTCAGCGCGTCGGCTTCGCCGCGGGCGGAGCGGATCTCCCGCATGGCGCGCAGCGCCTGGTCCAGGTAGCCGGCTGCGGCCTCGGGGCTCCCGGCGCGCTCGTGTGCCCGGCCCAGCCGGATCAACACGGCTGCCTGGCTGTAGGGGTCGGGGAAAGGCGCGAGGAGCGGGCCGGCTTCTTCTAGGGCGGTGATGGCCTCGTGCGGGCGGCCGTCATCGGTGAGCGCGTCGGCCAGGTTGCTGAGCGTCAGGGCGGTGTGCCGCGGGTCGGCGAGTTGCCGGTAGGCGGTCAGGGCCCGGGTGAACCAGGCGGCGGCCTCACCGGGACTATGGCGGGCCATGGCGATGTACCCGAGCCTGCGCAGCGAGCCCGCGACCCGGCCGGGCTGGCCGAGCTTGTCCCAGGCCGCCAGCGCCTCCCGGATGAAACCCTCGGCCTCGTCCAGCTGGGCCGAGCCCATCACGGCGGTGCCAAGCTGGTAAAGCATCTTGGCCTCGCCCAGGGCGTCGCCGCCGTCGCGTGCCGCCTGAAGGCCGAGCCGGTCCAGTTCCAGCCGTTCGGCGTGCCGGCCCTGGTACAGGAAGACCGGCCACATAGCGTCGGCGAGCTGCCAGGCCGCCCGGTAGTCGCCGGTCCTGGCCGCGAGGCGGGCGACCGCCACCACGTTCGGCAGCTCCCGGTCGAGCCAGCCGAGTGCCGTGTCCCGGTCGGCGAACCCGAGCGGTTCGGCGGGCGGGCAGCGGTTGTCGATGACCAGGTCGGCGCCCGCGCGGTAGGGCGTAACGGTGAGGGACGCGCTGCCCGCGGCGGCCAGGTACCAGCCGACGATGCGGCCGGCCGCCTCGTCCAGGGCGGCGGCCGGCTCTTCATGGCCAGCCGTCTCACGGGCGTGCAGCCGGATCAGGTCGTGGAACCGGTACTGGTCCCCGGCCTCGTCCTCCAGCAGGCTGGCGCTGGTAAGCGTCCCTAGCAGGCGTTCGGCCTCGCTGCGCGGTACCGCGGCGGCTGCCGCCGCCAGATCGCGGCTGAAGCGGGCGCCGGGAAACAGGCCCAGCAGCCGGTACAGGCGCGCGGCCCCGGCCGGCAGGGCACGGTAGGAAAGGTCCAGGGCTGCGCTTACCACCATGTCATCCTCCGTGGCCAGGGCGGCCAGCCGCTCCCGCTCTGCGGTCATCGCCGTGACCATCTCGCTGACTGCCCATCGCGGCCTGGCGGCCAGCCGTGCGCCGGCCACGCACACCGCCAGGGGCAGTCCCCCGCACAGTTCTGCGAGTGACCCGGCCGCGTGCGGCGCTGCCTGCGCCCGGTCGTCGCCGATGATCCGGGTGAGCAGTTCCACGGCCGCGTCGGTGCCGAGCCCGCCGAGGTGGATGACGCGGGCGCCGCGCGCCGCCAGGGCCGCGAGCCGTATCCTGCTCGTCACGATGGCCAGGCTGTCCGGCGACGGAGGCAGCAGCGGGGAGACCTGCGCGGCGGTCAGCGCGTCGTCAAGCACTACCAGCATCCGCCGGTCGATCATGGCCGACCGGTACAGGCCGGTCAGCTCGGCGACGTCACCGGGCAGATGGCGGGTGTCGACCCCCAGCGCCCGCAGGAACCGCCCCAGCGCCTCACCGGGGCCAGCCGGGACGTCCGCGGCGTGCCCCCGCAGGTCGGCGAGCAGCACGCCGTCAGGGAACTCAGCGCGCACACCGTGCGCCCAGCTAACAGCTAGGGCGGTTTTCCCTGCTCCCGGCGGCCCGCAGACGACGATCAGCCGGCTGCCGCGCGCCGCGTCCATGGCCCGCCGGTCAGCGACCCGGTCGACCAGCAAGCCTGGCGGCGGCAGCTGGGCGGGCGGCGGCAGCGGACCCTGCGGCGGCAGGGCCGGCTGGTGAATGTGCACGCCCCCGCTGATCTGCCGGGCCTGGACCGACGGCCCGTGCACCACGCCGCTGACCTCGTTCGAGGTTTCCCCGGGCACGCCGGAAGCTCCCTTCCTAATGACAACAAGGTTCCCGTGACTGCCGCGCGTCCGGCTGCGGGAAGTAGCACGGCGGGCCTGCGTTCGCTCGCCGTGACGGGTCGCGACAGTGATGGCGTCGGCGCGGGCGGTCATCGCGGGGCCGGGTTCGGTGACCACGTTCTTCAGCGCTTACGGCCGGCACCGCACCACAGGGAGGACCGGCCCGCCTCGCCTCCGCTGGAGTCAGGCCGCCACTCCTCAACCCGCACCAGCCCAGGTGCGACCAGGTCCGTGCCGTCGAAAAACCGGCCTACCTGCTCGCGGCTGCGGTACACGGGCATCTGCTGGATCATCCGGCCCGCGACGCCTTTGACGCCCTCTTGCGTGCCGGGGTCGATGAGGTCCGTCCCGAGGTGGGACAGGGCGAGGTAGCTGCCGGCCGGCATGGCGCCGAGCAGCTTGCCCACGACCGCGTGCGGGTCATCGGCGTCTGGTATCACGTGCAGGATCGCCAGCAGCGTGACCGCGACCGGGCGGGTAAGGTCGAGCAGTTCCGCGGCCTGGCCGAGGATCGTTCCGGTGTCGCGGAGGTCCGCGTCGATGTAGCCGGTACCGCCCGCCTCGTGGCTGTCCAGCAGGGCGCGGGCGTGCGCGAGGACGACCGGATCGTAGTCCACGTAGACCACCCGGGTCTCCGGGGCGATCGCCTGGGCGACCTCGTGGGTGTTGTTCGCTGTCGGGATGCCGGTGCCGATGTCGAGGAACTGGCGGATGCCAGCCGTGCCCGCGAGGTATCGCACCGCATTGGCGAGGAACGCGCGCTGGGCGCGGACGCCGCGGCGCAGCCCGGGGTAGGCGGCGAGAGCCTGCTCGGCTACCTCCCGGTCGATCGCGAAATTGTCCTTGCCGCCCAGCCAGTAGTCGTAGATCCGAGCCTGATGCGCCACGCTGGTGTCAATCCCGCCGGCGTAACGCCCCTCGTCGTTCGCTCGGCCCGTGACCGGTTCGTCCATTGTGGCGCTGCTCCAATCGGCTGAGGGCGGATCACGAATGAGCATACCGTCCGCCCTATTTGGTCGCGAAGCGGACGCATGCGGCGGAACTCAGTCCGCGGCGACCGTCGCCCCTGCCACCGGTGGAGTCAGCGGCATCCGCGGTGGAGCGGTCGCTCGTGCCGCAGGTGATCCTCTAGGGTCCGTCGGGGAAGCTGCTCGCGACGACGAACTTGCGCGAGGCCCCCCGCCGGTCCAGGTACCTGCCGTGCGGTCCAAGTCTGACTACTGGGGTGTGCCGGCAATGCCACTTAGCCTAAGTTGATCTTCGTTC